>DAIRFP010000251.1:0-3837 GCA_036794995.1 Thermodesulfobacteriota bacterium
TTCAAGCGGAATGGATGCAGATGTTATTCAACGAATTAACGGGACACCATACTAGCTAGGCGAATTTTTAGTGGACCCCCGACCCAGTTCGACGTGGCTCAGGGTCGTGGTGAGCATTGTCGAACCACGATAAAAACTTTAGCGGGTGACGACCTCTGGGAAAAATATCACGAAGGGTTGTCGATACCCCGCAGCTTGCTGCTGGGTGGTTCATTCAGCCGAGTGCCACGAGATCGATCTCGATCAAAGCGTCTCTTGGCAGTTCCGCCACCGCGACGGTGGAGCGCGCCGGCTTGGCGCCGTCTAGATATTGGGCATAGACCTCGTTCATGGCGGCGAAGTCCGCCATATGCTTTAGGAACACCGTCGCTTTGACGACGCGATCGAGGGACGAGCCCCCCGCTTGCAAGACGGCCTTCAGATTCTCCAACACCTGCCGGGTTTGGGCGCGGATATCTCCTTCGACGATGTTACCGGTTTTCGGATCGATGGGTATCTGTCCCGCCGTGTAGAGAAAACCGTTGGCTTTGATGGCCTGGGCGTAGGGGCCGATGGCTTTGGGCGCATTGTCGGTTTGCACGGTCTCTCGAATCATCGTTTGATCTCCTTGGGCCGAGAATCTCTTGGCATTTAGATCCCGACAACGGTGTCCTGTCGCAGAAATTCGCCACATAATTTCCATCCCATTCCGCCCAAAAATCTCCCCTTCCCCTCTTTTCCCAAGAGGGGTTAAAAAAATTCCCCCTTTGAAAAAAGGGGGACAGAGGGGGATTTGAGTGCGACTCGAGCCGCTGCCATCGTTGGGAACTTTTAAATGAACTTCTAAGGTACCACATTAGCACGTTTTCTCGGTTCCTTGCACTCAGTGGTTTCACTGTGCTTGACTAGCATTGTCGGACCCGAAGGGACACAGAGATACGGCGTATGCGGTTACTTACCGCCCATAAGATACTAATTGCCACTGCCGCAGTGTTTTTCTGCTTTTTTGGACTGTGGGAGTTGCGCAACTATTTTGACACCGGCGATGAATGGGCGGTCTTTCGCGCCGTTCTCTACGTGTTGGTTGGAGTGGGTTTCGGCGTATATTTCAAAAATCTGGACCGGTTATACAAGCAGTGATCGCCGAGCGTGATGTGATATGAAGCCTGCCCCTTTTCTCGTCGAGGTTGGCGCGGAGGAAATTCGCCGTGAACGGCAAAGGGCGCGGGAGCTGCGCGCCAGCCAATGGTGGAAGCGCAAGCGTGCCGGCGGCCTATGCCATCACTGCGGCGGCAGGTTTCCGCCGAAAGAGCTGACGATGGACCATCTGGTCCCAGTCATTCGCGGCGGCAAGTCGACCAAAGGGAATGTGGTGCCGAGCTGCAAGAAGTGTAATTCAGAGCGCAGCTATCGACTGCCTTTTGAAGATTCAACGGCCTAAGCCAGGCTTGCCACAGGCTCTCTGTTTGAAATAGTATCCCCTTGTCGGGAGGTGGCCATGGAAACTTTCTTGGTTCGTACGATGTCCGATACGGTGGAAACCGATATCCAACGAGTCTTTATCATCGCCAACGAAATCCTGCCGCGCTACGAAATGCCGCCCCTCTCGTTTGCGGAGCTGCGGAGAATTGCCGACGGCCCCTTCGATTTGTTTCTGATCCCGTTGATCTTTGCCAAGGAGTATCAAAAGAACCGTACTCTGCCCTTCAATGAAGCGAAGCGGGTGGAGATCAGAACCCAGGCATTGGAGATCGCGCGCAAGCATCGCTTCGATGTGGACCCGCCGGAATTCATTCCCGGCATCGAGCAGTCGCTAAAGGAAGCAAAGGCAGCCGGCTTGAGGAATGTTTTAATAACCACCGGCGGCAGGCGCTATAAACATCAGGCGATGGAAAAGGCTGGGATTGGCGGCTACTTTGACGAAATCGTCGACCGCAGCGAAACCTATTACGCAAAAGAGCAGGGCCTCTACTACCTCTACCGCGAGCACAAACTCCCGCAACTCCGCATCATCCTGCTCTCCGGCACAGCCACCTATATTCGTGCCGGCAACAACGCCGACGGCTGCAAAGTCGGCGGCACCGAGCTCGAGGTCGTCACCGTCGCGCTCTCTACGGAGCATTCCTATAACGACGAGGAGACCTTGCAAGCCGCCCAGCCGAAACTTCTCATCCGCAGTTTGACCGAGCTCGTGCAAGCTCTGAAAGAGCAACGCTTGGTCAATTGAGATTCCGCGCCTTGAAAGTTTGCACTAGTTGGAGATCGTGTTGTGCCGCCGGATAGTTTACGCCCGCCGTCTCCGCGAGCAGGATTGCGCGGCGAATAAAAAACTCCGCCGCGTCCAGCTCCCGTTCATAGAAGAGAATGCTGCCGAGGCCGTTAAGCGCGGAATAATCGTTGGGATCGACAAAGAGCGATGCGTAAAAATAGCGCTCTGCGCGGTCGAGCAGCGGATCCTTTGGCGGTCGACCGGCCATAATCGCGGGCCAGTGCTCCAGCGTGTAGGCGTTCTTGCGGTGATAGCCGGCAAGGTTCAGGATCATGGCTTCCATGCGCCACTTTTTCTCAGCTGCTCTCATTTCGCGACCCGCGAGCTCCTGGTATTTTTTCGCGCCCGCGAGATCATTGCCGATTCGATCAGTCACAGCTAGTTGTCCTTCAGCCAGCTGCCTTATGGCCTCCCGCAGTTCCAGGGTCTCGCTGCCCATCCTGGGCAAGATGTCGTTTGCAGCACTCGGAGCCTCGCGAATCGCCCGGCATAGTTCGTCGCCCCAGCCGGTTTTTCGCGGTTGGAGGTTCAAATAGATGGTGCTCTGGAGAAAATATGGCAACGGCGTTTTGTCGCTGGCGCACGCGATAATAAACCGGTTCAGGTGAAACCCAGTGAGCACCTCAGCGGCAACCCATCGGGACTTCGCTGCGACCGTTGACCATAGAAGAATGATGACACGGCTCTCGCGAATCGCCGTTTGCAGCTCGTTGCGGAGCAAGCGCCCGAGACGGATTTCGGACCGGTCCAACCAGACCTTTAACCCGTTGTCTTCAAGAGTACGTTCGATCCGGGCTGCGAGCCTCATGTCGTTCGATGAATGGCTGATAAACGCGTCCATAGTTGCGCAATTCTCTTGTTTTCTTAAACGCTTTGTCAAGGTGATTTTAGCTAACTCAACACTTTATTCTTGGAAATGGTATTAACGAAATCTTCGGGGCGTTCGGGAGAGATCACTATCACGGAAGACGGAAAGCGCAGAACCACTGCACGACGGCGATCGGTCATGAACGCGCGGTAGGAGCCTAACTCCTTACTGCGAAAGTGGCCGGTGAAAGAAAAAAAGCCGCCGTTGCCGAAGGTGCGCATGCTCCGGTGTGTAGCGGCAGGATCGAATTTGACGGACCGGAGTTCGCGGAGCGAGACGCGCGTTTTCCATAACAGCCGGTCGATCAAAAGAGTGCCGTTTGCAATCGAGTAGCCCCGAACCGTAAATAACGCGCAGGCCAATATGACCGCCAACGGTAGTAGGCCAAGCCAGAAACGCAGCCGCTCCAAAGAGCCGTCCATGGGAAGCGTCCACATACCGTAGGTTACGCCAACGCAGACAAGGGTGGCAAATGTAGAAGCCACGATGAGTGATTTGCTCCAGGGCGCGAGAAAGTAGTTCATTGGGTGACTCCCAATTAGGACAATGTGACTGCAAGGCCTGGCCCTCAACGCTCTTGAGACTTGCTCGGTTAGAGTCTGTGGCTACCTTCCCTAGGAGGCGACGGACAATTTCCGCCACGACGCCATTGAATTTCGCCAATATCAACGGCGCCTGGCCAATTCTTGTCCACGGGTGGAATCCCTTTTCTGGACACGAG
>DAIRFP010000251.1:3937-7131 GCA_036794995.1 Thermodesulfobacteriota bacterium
TGCCAACACACCACCGCGGTTCTTGATTGAACTTCCGGTTGTCTCACATCCGTGTTTCCTACTTGGGACAAAGATCTCCCAACCTGCTTAAAACGGGCGACAGTTATGTCGCGGCGGCCCTGCCGCAAATTGGCTCTAACCTTGTCAACGCTCGCAAGCCAGACTTCGTATACCTGAAGGTCAGAATCCATCAGTACGAGTATGGCGGCGTTAAACTCAAGGGAAGAAAATCCGCCAACAGTTCCCATCGGATCTACAAATTTGTTCTTCTCGGGGGAGCGACTTTTCACCTGATAACGCGCGCCTCGCGGGCCTAACTTCGCGTCTATGTCTACTGCATCGTACCCGGCTTGGCCTTCTGGCATCCTTGTGAGCCCAAATAGTTTGCAGGCCCATAGCTCACCGAGGCAGCAACAATTCCCCTGCGGACAGGACCTTGCGGGAGTAAACCCGCCAAATTCTTAGAAAGGTTCGCTAGGTGCTCTGTCGTCATGTCACGACCGTCACCTTTCAACTGTCTAAGGAGTTGCTCCAGCATCGTTTCCTCTTCTGCTGGGGACCGTCCCAACATGCTTCAAAAACACGGTATCTTGCAACATGGCTTGTGTCCGCCTTTTGTCGGAAGGTTTCAATAACTTTGTGCTTTGCTATAAACTGCAGATAACGAACTTGGAGAGTTTATGGAAGTGCTGAAATCGTTTCTGATGGGGACGGTTGTTGTAAAAGTCGGGGATATCACCAAAGAATCTGTGAATGCCATTGTGAACGCGGCGAATGGAACCTTGATGGGTGGGGGTGGTGTCGATGGTGCGATCCATCGTGCGGGTGGCCCTGAGATATTGAAAGAGTGCAAGGAGATTCGACGGGTTCAATATCCTGACGGGCTGCCGACGGGGCAGGCGGTTATTACGACAGCCGGGAAAATGGTCGCCAAGCACGTCATTCATACCGTGGGACCGGTATACGGAAGGGGAGGCAACGATAAGGCGGAGCTCTTGGCAGCGTGCTACCATAATTCGCTTGGTCTCGCTGCTGAGAAGGGGCTGAAGACGATCGCCTTTCCGGCGATCTCCACCGGAATATATGGGTATCCGCTGCATGAAGCGGCGCAGGTGTCCTCGCAAGCGATTCAGCAATTTCTCGGTTCGAATACTTTGCTTCAAGAGATCCGGCTGGTTTTTTTTAGCCCGAGCGATGTCGAGACCTTCTTGAAAAATCATTCCTTCACGGAATAAAAGACAGGCATGAGGAGACAAAGCATCTCATTGACATTTAGGTACTCAGTAGTTTTGTCTCAGTTCTGTGTGTCGGCAGTCGTTATGGCCTCACCCTCACCCTGCCCTTCGAGGGAGAGGGTCAGAGAGGGGGTCCGAATATTGGGTGCGGGTTTCGATTTTATGGATTGAGGGAAATGGCTGAACCAGCTAAAGCAGTGCGTGTCGGTATCGAAGGCGTCTTCTATTCGTTGACGCATGTGCCTGATCTCGTCCGTTATGGTTCCAAACCGCTGCGCGAGCTTCGGGCCAACCCGGAACTCGAACAACAGCTAAAGAACCTGCTTAGGAACTTCAACGCGGCCACGGCTTATGCGCCGCATCAAGTTTACATTGGTAACATCACACCCGCGGCGCTGAACAATCTGCCGAAGCCCTGGTATGAGAAACTTATCGAGGGAGCGACTTGTGACGGGCGTTTTGGCGACCTTGTGGATCAGGAACGGTTCTACAGCCTGCTTGCGGGAGCCGATCAATTCAATCTCGTTACTATGGAAGAAAAATGGTTCCACGAGCACGCGGCGAAGCATGCCGTCGGCAAAGCCCCGCGCCTGGGGCCGCTGGCGGAAGTCACCGCGCTCTACGAGAAGGGCGCGTTGCCGCTCTATTCCAGCGAGCAATTGGTGGGCGCCTTCGAGCCGGGCCATGCCGAGGACGCGAGTCTCACCGCTGACGTTTTACTGGAGAATCTGGCCGCGAAAGTAACTGCGGCTCATTCGCTTGGTTCCTTGCTGAATGCCCTCAAGCTGAGTCCCGAAGCAATCGATTTCGTCATCAGTTGCTCGGAAGAAGCGGTGGGCGACCGTTATAATCGCGGCGGCGGCAATCTCGCGAAGGCCATTGCCGAAGAGGCCGGCTGCGAAAACGCTTCCGGTTCGGATGTCAAAGCTTTCTGCGCCGGCCCGATGTACGGGATAGTTCACGCCGCGAGCCTCATACAGTCCGGCGTCTGCAGCAAGGTTGCCGTCGTCGCCGGCGGATCGCTGGCCAAGCTCGGGATGAAATTCGAATCGCACGTCAAAAAAGGCATGCCTATCTTGGAAGACGTGTTGGGGAGTTTTGCCGTGATCTTGAGCGCGGCTGAGACCGATCAGCCGTGCGTGCGATTGGATTCGGCGGCGTTTCACCCGGTTCGGGCCGGCGCCTCTCCGCAGGCGATGGCGGAATCCCTAGCCGAGAAGCCGCTGGCAAAGCTGGGAATGAAACTTACCGACGTGGACCGCTACGCCGTGGAGCTGCACAATCCGGAAATTACCGTACCGTCGGGCAGCGGCGACGTGCCCAGGACGAACTATCTGACGTTAGCCGCGTTGGCGGTCATGCGGGGGCAGATCAAGAAGGACCAAATGGAGGATTTTGTCCGGGCGCGCGGCATGTTAGGCTATGCGCCAACCCAGGGGCATATCCCCTCGGCGATCGTCTACTTGGGGCACGCCCTGGACGCGCTGCGAAACAATGAGATCAGGAATGCGCTATTTATTTCCAAAGGAAGTCTCTTTCTCGGCCGCATGACCCAGCTCTCCGACGGCTGCTCGTTTTTGGTCGAAAAGAGTGAAAAGTAACGGAGGTCGAATGCTCAACGGGAAGAAAGTCATTGCCAATGGGATCAGGAACGCGCTGTTTATTTCCAAAGGCGTCTCTTTCTCGGTCGCATGAGACAACCCTCCGACAGCGGCTCGTTTTTGGTCGAAAAGAATAAGAAGTAACGGAGGTCGAATGCTCAACGGGAAGAAAGTCATTGCCATCGGCGAACGGGACGGTGTCCCCGGACCGGTGATCGCCGAATGCCTCGAAGGGGCGGGCTTAGAGGTCGTTTTTCAAGTCACTGAATGCTTTGTCTGAACCGCCGCGGGCGCGATGAACTTCGAGAATCAGGGAGTCATCAAGCGCCTGGCGGACCAGTATGGTCCGGAAAATCTG
>DAIRFP010000252.1:0-7117 GCA_036794995.1 Thermodesulfobacteriota bacterium
CGTTGGAGCGAGGCGATTGAGCGCAACGAAGCATATGAGTCTTTTTCAGCAGCCTAATAGACTGGAAACAAGCCTTTGCCTGCTATATATCAAATCCCTTCGGCAACTCAATTACAATCAACCCGCTGGGTTACTTGTAACAGCCATCGAAAAGCGAGCCGCGCGAGGGATCTAGATCCTTCGCATTCGCTCAGGACAGGCGTTGAACCTTGAACCATTCATCTAGGCCCAGGGTCCGATGAAGGGTTCGCCGCTGTAAGTGTCAGACAGCGGCTCAAGGATTTCCGGCCAATTATCCGGGTTGACTTTTCGGCGTAACTCCTTAGAACGCGGCCGTCCGTCCCAGCCCAATTGCTCCATGTAGTAGTAAAGCTCGATGCAATGTCCGTCCGGATCAAAGGCGTAGGCCGCGTAGTCAATGCCGGGATGCAATTCCGGCGGAATAACGTTTGTCTCCACGCGTACGCCGTTTTCGCGCAAGAAAGTCACTGCAGCCCGGAGTTGTTGGTAGTTGGCCAGCTGCAGACCAAAGGACAGGTTGGCGGTTTCGCGACTGAGACCGAGCTTCTCGCGCCAGGACTTGGGAAAAAGCCCGAGGGAGTGATGCTCATTGTCACAGCGCAGGTAGGCACAGCGTTCGCCTCGCCACTCCACCTCTTCCGTCAAGGTAAAGCCCAGGGAATGCTCATACCAGCGTTTCGACGATTCATAATCGTCGACGAAAAGATTAACCGGGCCGATCCGGGTGATCTTGAAAGGTTGGGGGAGCAAGAGGCCGTCGACATTGAATTTGAGTGGCATTGGACTCACGTAGCGCCAGCCGTCAAGCACCTTGATGCCCTTTTCGATATCACCCCGCACGAGTTCGTAGTCGGGAAGCTGTGGCTCTACCGGTGGAGTCGGCGTTCCATGGCGCATCGGCACCGGCCGGGCGTAGCCGTTCCAGCTGATCTGCTCGATGCCGTAATACAGCTCAAAGATATATTCATCTGGCGCCCACACATAAAGGTGAAATTGGGAACCTCCGCCTCCCGCTCGGCCCTCCCGCATGATCTCGACCCCACGATCGCGAAAGTATTTGCTGGCCTCCGCCATCTCGGCGACGCTCTGGACTTGCCAGGTAATTTGGTTGATGTCGTTTTCCTGCCGAAAATGCTTGGCGTTGTTACCGGTATATTGACGTTCGTTGAAGCGCTGCTTGTCGAACAGAGCGAAGGAGTGATGATCGCCGGCGTGCCTGCCGAAGAAACCCGCCCCTGCGGGCTCGGTGATAAAAAAGCCGAGCAGGTCGAAATAGAAGTGTTTGCTGGCCTCAAGATCGGATGCGTTGAAACCAAAGTGGCCAAGGCGCCGGATTTTGAACGGGCGGTCCAAGGCAACTCCGCCCACGTTATACTTTTTCGTCACGGTTATCGCCATGGAAGTTTCTCCTTCTTAAAGACTTTGACGCGGTCCCCGTTCGGGTTAGAGCGGCCATGCGGGCGCGCAAAAACGGGTTCATCGGCTGCGCCGATCATCCGCAAGATGTCGATATCACGGCCTAGACCAAGGTCGCAAGGATGGTGCGGCTCTGCGAGCAAGCCCGTAACCTGAGCTTGCCCCTTTTCTTGATGCGCATTTTTCGTTACAAAAGGGTTCGCCTAGAACGAAGGTGGCGTGCGATTGCCGGTCTTGGGTTCCTTCCTGAGCTGAGCCCAGGGCCTTGCCGATGAATCGTTTAGCGGTCGCACCTCTGAAAGATTACCTAGAGGGAGGATAAACCAGTGAAAGCGAAAATCGCTACGAAAACGACAAACAACCGGCAGTTTAACGAGTCCCAAATCGACCGGCCGGAGAATCTGGGAAAACCGCAAATGAAGTGGGGCAGCGACGTGGTTGCCGAAGTTACCCGAAGGCTCGACCTCAAGTATATCGCCCTGGTGCCCGGGGCCAGCTATCGCGGCTTTCATGACAGCATCGTCAATTATCTGGGCAACCAGAATCCGCAGATGGTCATCTGCCTGCATGAAGAGCACGCGGTCTCCATCGCCGACGGCTATGGCAAAGTGACCGAGCAGCCGATGGCTGTAGCGTTGCATTCCAATGTCGGCCTGATGCATGCGACCATGCCGATCTTCAACGCCTGGTGCGATCGCACGCCGATGATCATCTTCGGCGCCAATGGTCCCGTGGACGCGCACAGGCGCCGTCCCTGGATCGACTGGATCCACACCTCGAAAGATCAAGCGTCGATGATTCGCAACTACACCAAGTGGGACGATCAGCCGGCCTCGCCCCAGGCGGCGGTGGAGTCAGTGCTGCGAGCGAACCAGATCACGCGCAGCGTCCCCTACGGACCGGTTTATGTTTGCCTCGATGTCGGTCTGCAGGAGTCGGGGCTCACGGAAGCTATCTCGATTCCCGATCCGGCGCGTTTCGCGCCCGCGCCTGCGCCGGCTGTGCCGCAAGCTTCCGTGCTCAAGGCTTTGAAAGCCATCGACAAGGCAAAGTTCCCGCTGATTCTCATGGGTCGCGTCTCGCGCAAGCAGGCAGACTGGGATCGCCGCGTGCGCTTCGCCGAGGCGATCGGCGCCGCGGTGTTGACGAGCAGCAACGATGCGGCGGCCTTCCCGACGACTCACCCATTGCACCTGGCGGCGCCGGGCTTGCGCCCGAGCAAAGCTGCGACGGCGCTGATCGAGAAAGCGGACCTGATCATCAGCATGGATTGGTTAGACCTTGGCGGCGTGTTTCGCCTGGCTCTCGGCACGGCGCAAACCCAGGAGCCGGCGGACAAAACGATCATCCATTGTTCGGTGGACAGCTATCGCACCAACGGCTGGAGCATGGATCATCAGGCGCTGCCTGCGGTCGATATCCCCATCCACGCCGAGCCCGACCAGTTCATTGCCCAGATGCTCGACGAGCTGGATGCGAAGAAGGCACCCAAAATCAAAACCCGGCCGGAGATTAAAAATATCACTCATTGGAATGATGCGCTGGGTGGCAAATCGGTAACGGCAAACGGGAAACCGATGACCTTGTGGGACATGGCGATGACGGTGCGCGAGTTCGCCAAGAAACGTCCGATCACTTTCGCCCGTCTGCCGCTCGGCTGGCCCGGCGAAGCCTCTGACTTTGACGGACCGTTGTCCTTTATGGGCAACGACGGCGGCGGTGCCGTCGGCACCGGCCCCGGACATACCATCGGCACCGCATTGGCGCTCAAAGACAGCGGCCGGACAGCCGTCGGCGTGATCGGCGACGGCGACTATCTCATGGGTGTCCAGGCACTTTGGACGGCGGCGCATTTCGAGATTCCGGTTATGATCGTCGTCGCTGACAACCGTTCGTACTTCAACGACGAAATGCATCAAGAGCGTATCGCTCAAATGCGCAGCCGGCCAGCGCAGAATCGTTGGATCGGTCAACGCATCGACGACCCTCGGGTGGATTTAGTCGCGATGGCGCGGGCCCAAGGTTTCGAGAGCGAGGATCCAGTCTCGACACCCGAGGCGTTGCTGAAAGCGCTCAAAAGAGGTGCCGAGATCGTCGCCAAGGGTGGGCGATATTTCATCGACTCGGTGGTGCAGCCCGGTTACGCAGATAGTGGCCCGGATCAACGCGCGGGCGGTTAAGACGGATGAGCCGGGGGACGCGATAGGAATCACTCACCGCGCCCGAGTCCGCTCCAGGAAGGAGTGAAGTCGATACCAACCGTAAGACTTGCATACTGAGACGACGACCGGACAACGGCCGGAGACCCGATGAAGCGGATGAAAGTCAAAGAGCCAGCAGAAATGGAAAGACATTTTGATTCGATTGTGGCGAAGCTGCAAAGCAAGCCCTATCCCACCGCGGAAGCTATGGCCAATACCTACGAAATCGCGGCTAAGAAGGATGGCGCCGATGGCATAAACCCGATGACCCTGTGGGATCTGCACTGGGTGAAAAAGCTTGACTATGAAGGCTTCATCGATGGTTGATAAAGAATAGGTCGGCCTGACAAAGACGCGAGGGTGGGATTTACAAGCGGCGGTTGCGCGCAAAGAAATTTTAACGCCTACCGTAGAGCTGATCGATAAACCTGGTCCGCTTCAGCTCCTCGACAAATCGCAAATCGACAAAGTCTTCGGGCTTCGCTTTGGCTGCCCTGGGATCAAAAGCCGCCTGGACTTCCAAGGTGTTCTTCAATCCCTCGAGCGTAGGATAGGTGTCTTCTACGATGAGCTCGACGTAGACCGCGTAAGCGCCCTCCAAAATGTCACGGCTCTGGCCGCGGGTATACTTGCGCATAATTTTAATAACGTCCTCTTTACGTGTCTTGTAGTAGTGCACCGACTCGGCCAGAGCCCGCACCATCCGGCGAACCAATTCAGGGTTTTCTCGAATCAGCTTTTGGGTCGTGACCGTGCAGGTAAATTGAAACGGAATCTTTTCCTTGGCCATATCCATCAGGACTCTGAGGCCGGCTTTTTCCGCCTCGCCCTTGCCCGCGTCGGTGACTACAGTAAAGTCCACTTGTCTGGAGATAAGCGCAGCTAACCGGGTCGCTGAGGTTCCCAACGTTACGGCCTTGATCTCCTTGTATGGGATATTAAGTTTGTTGAGCGCCAGACGCGTGACAAAGTCTACGGTGGTCCCGGCGACGTGGGTGGCCGCTGTTTTCCCCCGCAACTCTTCCGCGGACCGTATCTCCGGCCTCGCGACGACGTAGTAGTTCAAGGTGTTGGCGAAGCTGTTGATGATGGCGATGTCTCCGCCCGCAAGCTTCCCGGTAATCACGGCGAGTCCGGCGCCACCGGCAAAGCTCAAGTCCCCCGCAACCAGGCTTTGCATGCTTCTAGAGGTGCCATTGATAAAAAGCAACTCTGCGTCCAATCCGTGTTTTTTGAGCAGCCCGGCGTCATTGGCTACCCAATAAGGAACGGACGACGCGGGGGAATCGGAGGTATAAGCCATATAGAACTTCGCCTCCGCGACCCCGGAAACAATCGGCAGTAAAGCCGAAAGCAGACGGAGAATTCCGTAACGCGGGCCGAGAGTTATTATCGCAGTAAAAACGCTCTTGCCCACCACTTTACCTCGGGCGTTTCGGCTCTTGTCGCGGAAGTTGAACGGGATCAGAACCGGCACGGCTAACCTTTCCAATCATAGTTCAACGCTGCAAAGTCGATGACCAAGTTGCCGCCCCGCTTGGCAGGACGCGGCAAGTTAGGCGCGTCCTTGAAACCTTGCGTGCAGTACATCTCGAAAAGGTTGCCGGATGGATCGCGAAAGTACATCAGCGCCCGGATGCCGTCGCGTGTCCACGGTTGATGGGTCGGCACGCCGTGGCGCTCCAGCCGCTCCTTCATGGGGATAAATTTGTCCGGCTCCACGAAAAACGCGTAGTGCGGGAACTCGGCCTCACGCGCCGTCCAACCTTCTTTCTTCTGGGCGAAACCAAACAGCATCCCGCCAACCCGCACCTCGATAAAGCCGGGGGTATCGTACTCCACTTCGCCGCCAAGAACCTGAACAAAGAAACGCTTGGCTTCCTGGAGGTCGCGAACCGGCAGACTAATGTGGCTGAAGCCGGAGAAGCATGATTCTTTCTGTTCGGACACGCGGTCCTGATGAATTTGATCAACCGCCGTGGTTTCCATTTTTGATATCTCCTTTCCCAAGACCTTTGGCTGCTCACACTACGATCAAACCCCTCTGCGAGTCAAAAGGAGCGGTACCGCGCGACTCTGCACGAGAGCGGTTCTCAGACCGGCAACATCTTGCGCTCTACGACGCGCTTCCCGACCGGGGCCAACGCACACGGCTTTGTTTGAGGCCCAAGCTCACGAGCAGTGCCGCCATCCGGATCGGCGCGCCGAACCCCTCGACCACGGGGACTCCGAGCTGTTGTTGCAGCCAGTCCGGCTTGATTTGGACGGGACACTGCGTCACGCCCATCGGAATAATCACCTCAGCGCCGTCTTGCTCGATGAGCGCCCGGGCCTGATCGACGAAGTTTTTGATCATCTGCTCGCGGTTGGCGGCAATGTCGGGCAATGAAAACCCGACGCCGCGAATGCCGGCGATCCGTGACTCCATTCCAAGACGCCGCGCCATCGCCCGCGTGAACGGAATCGTTCTGGGGTGGTATACGACCAGGCCGAAACGATCTCCCAAAAGGGACGCGACATGGAAACAGGCCTCGAAGGGTCCGACGACCGGAATATCCACGGCTGACTTACCACCGTCCACACCCAGATCGAGCATGCCCAGAGGCACTACAGCATCGTAGCCCTGCCGCTCAGCCTCCCGGAATGCCTCAATATAGGAAGGCGCCGCCAGCTGAATCTCGGTCGGGCTCATGCCATGAATATAAGGGGATACGGGCGTGGACACGATGCCGATCTCGATTTCCGGGGACGCATAGGACAGCGCTGCCTGCTCGCGCAAAGCGCGCTGATCCGGAGGATATTGTCCGACAACGAATGCAATGCGAATTTTCATAGCCGCCTAAGTTGGGATTTTGTGTGCTGACTTCATTGCTCGGCCAAAGACCCGCCGACCTATGACATCGCTCTTGTCGTCTATCACAGAATCGTTGGGCAGGCCATCGTGGTGATATAGAATGGGGCACTCGGCAGGAGAACATTTTGTACATGCTGGGGATAGGCGAGAAACTCTACCACTGCTGGAAGCCGACCCATGGGCATCGCCTTCCTTGCTAAACCTACTTTTTCGTTCTACATAAAATGTGGTCATGCGATCTCTCCTCGCCATACTTGGTAGCGCCGTCGCGGTTTTCGCCGCCGGCTGCACCTGGATTCTCGAACCGATCGAGCAACATTACCTGTTTCGGGCGCGGAGCTCGGATCCGGCCCACCTGGTGTCGGTGGCTTCGCGCGCGAACGGTGTCGAGGAAGTAACCTTAAAAACACCGGACGGCGTGACCCTGCATGGCTGGCTGAAGCATCCGCTGGTGCGGTCCGGCCAGCGATTTCCGCTGGTGATTGTTTTTGGCGGCGTGCGCCGGGAAACGTCCTGGATGATCGACCGCGGCGACAAGCCTGCGCGCTGGGGGTGGTTGTTCATCAACTATCGCGGCTACGGTCTCTCGGGGGGCGAACCCTCCGAGCGCCTCCTGCTGGAAGAC
>DAIRFP010000041.1:0-30452 GCA_036794995.1 Thermodesulfobacteriota bacterium
GTACGTTGGAGCGAGGCGATTGAGCGCAACGAAGCATATGAGGCTTTTTCAGCAGTCTGCTAGAAGAGACGCATAACCCATTCGCTCATAAGGTTATCCAGACCGTAAGCACTGGATCCCCGCACAGTGAAAAACGCTGCCGCTGCCAAGAAAACTAGATTGTCCCGCAGCCCCACCTCATGGGCGTGAAAGGATTGGCGGTCAAAGGTGCGAAAGTAACTCTGGGCTTGCTCGTCGCTGAGCGCGCGCTTGACCACCGGTACCAGGGTCGGTAAAACCTTGAGCCAATACAGGTGCAAACTGAATGTGGGTATGAGAAAGACGATCAACATGACGGCGGCGATCTGGGTTTGAAACCCGGCGGCCACGCCCAGACCGCCGACAACCATAAGGACGGTGGCGACGAAACCGAAAAAAGCTGCGCCCTTGGGAAATAGAATGCTCGCGGTCTTCACCGGATTCGGCCAGCGACGGACGTTGCTTAGGCCGCTGATCAAAAAACGCCAGCCTAAGATAACTCTGAGAATCGCCTCAGCGATCAATACTGCGGTTGAGTTCTCCAAAAACTTCCTCCCAGTGCCAATATGAGCGAAACGACGCGACTATAAACACAAGGATAAGCGCCGTCAATTGCGCGGACGTGCAACGCATGGCATTATCAACGTTAAATTTGGCCTTGGGTCGCGATTTTGTTTGTCCCTGGAAACAAAATTACTTAGAATGCGGCCTCGTGAAGTTCGCCGTCGGCACGTGGGTTGCTGATTATCGTCGTGAATAGGTGATGACAATGAAACACTCCATGCGTTCGGTCCTGTCTTTGCTCTTCTGTTTGTTGCTGCTCTCGTCGACGCAACTGCGGGCCCAGGCCAATTCATCTAATGATGATGGTCCCTTTCCGCTTCTGCCGGGTTTGGAGAAGCCGGTGGAGTTTTGGAAACGGGTCTTTACCGAGTACAGCATCTCGCAATTGGTTTTCTTTGACCCGCTGGATATGGCCACGATCTATGAAGTCCTGGACGTGGGAGAGGAAAGCCGGACGCCGGAGTACATCAACGGGGAGAGAGAACGGATTGCCGCCGCGCATAGCGTCGACCTGGAGCGAGTCAAGGCCCAAAGAGGAATCAAAGAGCGTACGGCTGCCGGTCTAAAGCGGTCCGGTCGACACATCGAGCACATGCAGCGGATCTTCAGGGAACGGGGCCTGCCGGTCGAACTGACCTACCTTCCCATGGTGGAATCTTCCTACGATATTAACGCCCGTTCGAGTGTCGGCGCTTTGGGGATGTGGCAGTTTATGCGTGCTACAGGCAGACAATTCATGCGCGTCGACAGGTCCATTGATGAAAGAAGGGACCCCATTGAGTCCACTCGCGCCGCGGCTTCATTCCTCAAACAGAGCTATGAAACTTTAGGCAACTGGCCGTTGGCGATCACCGCCTACAACTACGGACCCGGTGGAATGGCCCGCGCAGTGAAGGAGATAGAGTCGGACAACCTAGTGGAGCTCATCCGCGAATATCGCCACCCTTATTGGGGTTTTCCCCCCAAGAATTTTTACGCGGAGTTTTTGGCCGCGGTGGAAATTGGCAAGAACGTCAATCGATATTTCCCTGACCTACAGCTTGATCCACCCGCGGTGATTAAGGAAATCGAGTTAGAAAGAAGCGTATCCGTGGTTACCCTGGCCAAGAACACGGGCTTGACGCGAGATCAGCTTTTGGGATGGAACCCTGCTCTGAGCACGCAGACGCGTTTGGTTCCCGCAGGCTACCGTGTGAAGGTGCCCGTTGATGCTCAAATGAAGCCCCTCGTTGAAGTCGCACAGATCCAGACCCAGACTCAGGTCCAGGCGAAAGCACAGCCCCCGGTCGTCCGCCATCAGGTTAAGCACGGCGAAACTTTGTTTCAAATCGCGCGGCGCTACGGCGCCTCGGTGGATCGCATTCTCAAGCTGAACGGCATGGGCAAAACCCATCGTCTCCAGGCTGGAACGACGTTGTTGATTCCCCGACTGTAGCCGTATCTTATTTCACCTTCACTGCCACAACCGAACTAACCGGAAACTGCCGACTCTTCGCCGTGTCCTAATTGCTACCGAGATCAGGGCAGCAAATGGACGGACTCATTTATCGCCTCCCCTGAACACGCTTTCGCCGCTTACGCACTTGGTTGACAACATTTTCCTGGGCGGCCTATAGTCGCTGCCGTGGTAATCAAATCCGCAAGCATTCAGTGCGGGAGTCGCGCGTCTAACCGCTGGCTGGTTATCGTTGGTTTTTTATTTTTCTTTTTCCAACTCACGGTTTCATCCTTGGCTCAGGAGGCGAGGAAGATACGCCTGGCCTACTCTGCTTTCAGCGTGGCCTTCCTGAACGTCTTCGTTGCGCGCGACGCCGGGCTTTTTAGAAAACACGGTCTTGATGTCGAGCTTATTCAGATGGCAGGCCCGCTGCCGATAGCGGCGCTGTCCGCTGGCGAAATCGACTATTTGACCGGCTATACGACCGGCTTGGTCGCGGCGGGTCAGGGCGCCCCATTGAAGGGTCTCCTCGTGACCATGAAGAAACCACCGTTCTACATCGTATCCGAACCTAGTATTCAAAAACTTGACGAGCTTGCAGGCAAAAGGTTCGCCGTGGATCGCATCGGTAGCCTCCAACATCTTGTCGCGCGGGTCTTTTTCAAAACCAAAGGCATAAATCATGAAAAGGTCATCTTTACTCAAACCGGGTCGGTATCCAATACAGTAACCAGCCTCGGCCAGGGTGCGGTGTCGGCTGCGCTGCTTTCGGGTCCGCACAACGTCATCATGGTGCAAAAAGGCTTCAGGCAGATCGGCGCCGCCGATGAACTGCCGATGAATTTTCCCACCAGCGGCCTGGTGGTTCACGAAGCTAAAATCAAAAGTGACTCCACCCGAATCAAAACGGTTATAAGAGTGATGCTCGATTCCGTGATCTTCAGCCAACGGGATAAGGGATGGATGATCAACTACATCAAGAACCAATGGAAGCTGGACACGAAAGTCGCTGAAACCGTCTATGAACAGTGGCTTTCGACCCTCGCGCCTGACGGGAAAGTAAACCCGAAGGAACTCCAAGATTATTTCGACTTAGCCTATAGCTTCAAGCAGATTCCTGCTCCGGTTCATGTACCTGCAGTCACAGACTACACGTTGCTCGACCAGGTTTTGGCCGGAAAATAGCGACAGAGTTTAACCATACGGGGCGCGAAGTGGATTCAACTAAAATGTCTCGGATGTCGCGTCTCGCGTCTAGTGTCAATTCGAGACCCGGAACACGAGACTCGAAACTCGAAACCATTAGAGCGACGAAGGAGCTAATTTATGGACGGCAAAGCAATCGTGCAGTCGGTGATGAAAGAGATCGTTCAACCCGGCGTCCAAAGTCTGATGGAGAGCCGCTACTTCTCGGAATTGCGCGACGGGAAGCTTTCGATCAAAAGACTGCAAGGCTGGTCGATTCAGCACTATTTGCACAATAAAGCGATCCTCAAATCCTTCGCCCTCGGCATGGTTAAAAACGCTCACGATCAAGAGATGTTCAACTATTACACCTACCAGTTCAACGAGGAGCAGACCCATCCCGACCTGGCAAAAAAGTTTGGGCTGGCCCTCGGGCTCAAAGAAGAACATTTTGCTGACGCAACTCAGATCTTTGAGTGCCAGATCCATTCCGCGCGCACGATTTACAACACGCTAGTGGGCGGCGGCCCGCTGAGCCGCGCATCGGCGCTGACTAGCGAAAGCATGGTTTGCCGCTATTCCGAGGAGTTCAACACTTATCTGCGCAAGAACTACGGCCTCAACGACGACGCGCTGACGTTTTTCACCGTGCACATGGCCGCCGACAAGGAGCACACCGCGCAATCCGCCGAGCGAATCGCGCTGGCCGTCAAAACGCCGCGGGACGAGCGCGTGGTGCGCGAGAACGCGCAGTACATGGTGCGGATCAAGCTGGGCAAATTTGAAGGAATTTACCAGACCTACGCGTAACCCCCGCCTGGGAGATAGTTTTCACCGGTGCTATAGGGTGGGGTCCACGGAGAATCCTGACGCATACATCCATTCTGCATACTGCTTGACCATGCGACGCGCGCTAAAGCGGGGCATGGTCGTACGGATCGCCTCCTTCACCAAACGAAGCCAACGTCGTGGTACTTTGTGTACGTCGCGATCATAAAAGGCCGGCACGACGTCTTCTTCAAGAAGCTTGTAAAGCGCTTCCGCGTCGGCTGCGTCCACAGCCGCCGGATCGTCCGTTGCAACGCCCCCGTCAATCAACCATCCGTTTGATCCCGTGTGGCCTTCTGCCCACCAGCCGTCCCCGGTGCTCAGATGAAGTGCGCCATTGATGGACGCTTTCATCCCGCTGGTTCCGCTCGCTTCGAAAGGCTTACGCGGAGTATTCAACCAAACGTCGCACCCTTGGACTAAGAAGTGGGCAACGTGAAGATCGTAGTCCTCCACAAAGGCGATTCGACCGCCAAACGCGGGATCGATCGCACGACTGAAAATATTCTGCAGGTGATGTTTGCCAGGCTGATCCAGCGGGTGGGCTTTGCCGGCAAACACGATTTGAACGGGGCGTCTGAACGCTGTCAGGATGCGCGCCAATCTCTCAGGGTCATAAAAGATCAGCTCGGGGCGCTTGTAGTCGGTAAACCGCCGGGCAAATCCAATGGTGAGCGCCGCTGGATCCAGTAACGTACCCGCCGCCACCACCCGAGCGGCTGTCACCTGCTTCTGCGTCCACAACTGGCGGGCGCGCTCTCGAATAAACGCAATCAGGTAGCTTCGCAGCGCTTCACGAACAGCCCACAGCTCTTCGTCCGGGATCAGCGCAAGTCCATCCCAGAAGTTTGCCACATCATGTTCGTCCTTCCAGTTGACCCCAAGATAGCGTTCGAACAGTCTGGCCATATCTGGCGCGATCCAGGTGGGGATGTGAACGCCGTTCGTCACAGTTTTCAGAAGCCTCTCGCGTTCAGGCACGCTTGGCCACAGCTGTGCCCACATATCCAAGGTAACCCTTCCATGAAGTTGACTTACAGCGTTGGTGGCGCTGGTGCTGCGAATAGCCAGGGCGGTCATATTGAACATCGGTCCAAGGCCGTTGTCGTAATGCCCAAGCCGCAACCACTCGTCACGGTGTGACCCGGCGTTACCCCAACTACCCGCCAGGTAGGATTCGACCAAATCAATATCAAACACATCATGCCCGGCGGCCACGGGAGTGTGCGTTGTAAAGATCGTGGACCGGCGTATCTTCTCAAGAGCCGCATCGAAGCTTTCGCCTCGGTCCACCAGCTCGCGGATTCTCTCAAGCGTTACGAACGCCGTGTGACCCTCGTTCAGATGCCAGACCATTGGCTGGTATCCCAGCGCGCGAAGCGCCCGGACACCGCCGACGCCCAATATGATCTCTTGCTTGAGTCTTGTTTCGCGATCACCACCGTAAAGTCGCGCTGAAAGCTCGCGATCCGCCGGCTCATTCTCCTTAACGGACGTGTCAAGTAAGTAAATCTTCACGCGGCCTAGGCGGACGCACCACAACGAAACATGCACAGTTCGATCATCTAGTGCGACGGACAAAATACAAGGCTTGCCATCTTTGGTGAACACTTGCTCAACCGGCGCGTGTTCCCACTCTAGGTATTCGTACACCTCCTCTTGTTGCCCCTCTGAATTGATTTTCTGGTGAAAGTACCCTTGCGGGTACATGAAACCGACCCCGACGAGCGGAATCCCCAAATCGCTTGCTTCCTTACAGTGATCGCCGGCTAAAACCCCAAGGCCACCGGCATAGATGGGTAGCGACTGATGCAAGGCAAATTCAGCAGAAAAGTACGCTATAGGACGATTGGGCAGACCCGGGTAGGTTCGGCCCCACCACGATTCCTTAGAGGTTAGGGCGCGGCCTAGGCCCTCGATGGCAGCATCGTATAGAGCGACAAAAGCAGGATCCCGCGCCGCCTGCTTCAGCTGTTGCTTCGCTATCAAATGAAGCATGCGCACCGGGTTATGCGACGTCAGTCGCCAGAGCGGGTAGTCAAGACGTCGAAAAACCTCGCGGGCCTCCTGATGCCAAGTCCAACGGAGATTAAACGCCAGTTGCCAGAGCCCGCTAATTCTTTCAGGCAGAGAACGCCGCTCGAATTCCATATGGCTATTTTAATCGCTCCATCGTGGGCAAACAAACGCACGTGTCGCTTTGAGCCTTGTTCCCCTAGGCAGGGACGACGGGAGCTGAATTTTGGTGGTGCGTCAAACGAATTCGGCGAAATTACGGTTCGCCGAAGAATCGCACGGGATTATTATAAAGAATCTTTTGCTTCTGCGTTTCGGTGACGTCCTTTCGCTCCAGCAGATTCTGCGCAGCATTTTCGCGTGCCTCGCCATGGGGATAGTCGGAAGAGTAAAGGAGCTGATCCTCGCCGAGAAGGGCGATCTCCTCTTTCATCAGCGGATCCTCCATCTCGCCGCACATGAATATGCGGCCCGATTTGAGATAATCCCGGATGGCGCAGCGGGGCAACTTGTCAGACAATAGCCGCGGCTGGATCTGCCGATCTCGTTCCAAGTAATGATCCATTCTACCAACCATGTAGAAGACCCACTCGGCGCCGAATTCCATGAAGCCAATTCGTAGATCCGGATAGCGGTCGAGCATACCTTGGCCGACCAAAGCCACAAACGCCATTTGGGCGGGTAACGCCATGCTAAGCGCATGGGCGTCAAGGAAGGTTTTGACCATGTCATCGAAGGGTGGATAGCTCGCCGCCATATGGACGCAAAGTGGCATCTCCGTGCGCGCCAGTTCGTCCCAAAACGGCGTGAAACTATCGTCGGAAAGCATCTTCTCGCGGGCGGTTCCGAAGACTACCACTGCCGAAGCGCCTAACTTCAGCATTTCCTCCAAAGCTGCGATGGATTCCTTCGGTTCGCGCAACGGCACCAGGCCGGCCCACTTGAGGCGCTTAGAATTCACCCGGCACTGCCGGCCCATATATCGATTGTAGGCGCGAAACATCGCCGCCTCGAAACCAGGGTCCGCGGTCATGCGCGCGTACAGTGTTGAAGGAAAAAGAAACTGCACATCGATTCCCATTTGATCCAACTCGCGGACCCTACCCTCCGGGTTCATGAGCGTGTGGGTATCACGGTGTCTTCCCTCCACGACCCAGGACGGCGTGTTGGCCGGTTGCAACCCAGGGCCTAAAATATGCGGCTCCACCCTTCCTTCGATGAGCCAACCGCTGGTATAGGCCGCCATGTCGCCGGCGTCACTGAAAGTGGCGGGACGAGGGCGTCGCGGAACATATTTTTCCGGCAGCCCTTCCCACATCGCCGGCGCCAGGATCACATGAGCGTCCGCATCATAAACGCGATAACTCCCGAGCATAATCCACCTCCTGATCCCATCTAATGCGGCTGTTAACACCGCAGGCAATTCCTTGTCAATACGCGGTCTGCCAACTCTCTCGTGGACGGATACCGCAAAATGCAACAGTGCTTTCGGGTTCCCTTGGGAAAGGGTCACGATAGCCGATAGGAGAGAGGCACTCGTGAGGGTGTCGCAATTGAAAGAGAAAATCGTGTTTAAGGGCCGAAGTGCTTCAGTGTCGGGCACCAATCGTGCGTTTTGAGAATTATGGAAGTAGCGCGGAAGGAAATCAGGGCTGGAAAGAGTGTCTCGTTGGAAGAACTGGAAAAGAGTCCTGAGGGATCGGTCTGAAGCGATTGGCTAGCCGCTTCGTTTTAGCCGTTTCCTAGTCCACGAAGGATTTCTCCGACAATCCAATACGGCATGCACGCGAATCAATTCTCCTTCCACGTCGTAGTAGATCGCAAAAGGGAAACGCTTGGACAGGCAGCGGTGATATCCGTAAATGACTTGATGAATTCCTGCGTATAGGATCAACGAATCAATATCTGAGAACAGGCAATCTAAGAAATATGACCCAACTCCCGTTTCCCGGTTTTCGTAGAAGTAGAAGCCCTCGATCAGATCCTCTTGGGCCTCATCCAGGATCTCGATTCTCACCGTACCTTTTTTCGGATCTCCGTCTTGGCGGTCTCCCAAGTCGTAAATTGGGCTTCGGCGTCGGCGACTCTCTGGTGTCGCTCATCGAGGATGTCTTTGTGCCAGGTAGGAGACTCAACGGATTCTGGGCAACGGGCGAGGTCATCCCAAAGCAACTCCATAGCCGCAAGCTTTTCGTGGAGGGTCATCTCTTTTAGAGAAAGGGTTTTTGACATGAGCGTCAGTATAGCTCAGAGCCGGTCCAATTCAAATCGATCAACCGACTGGGCGCCTACTTCACCGGTTTTCAAACGGTGGCTTCCCTCGCCGCGCCGCAGGGGTATTCAACGTGGCACTGACATGATTTCGCACGACGCGAATCCCGAGGACAAAGGATTGTGTATTTGTGTTACCGAGCAAATTCCATGATTCCAAATACTCTTCGGGATCAGCTAGTATGCCATCAAGGAATTCCAGCGTCCCCCGGAGGAACTCGTCCTCTGTTTTGAAACTTGCCGCAGAAGCTCCGATTTCCGCGCGCAACACGTCGCAGACAGCATGGGCCTGCACCAGTGTTTCATAAGCCATCTCGGTGAGATCGTCGGTGTCCATCCGCTATACAGCCAACACGATTATACAATTTGTGCTTGGCGAAACTATTTCGCTTCGGAAACAGATTTATTCAACGCTCCTTTGAAAATACGAGGCGAATGGCCTCGGACAGTTCAAGCAGAACCCCTCGATTCCGTCATTCCAGCATGGACCGCTGGAATCCAGATTGACCGGGATGTCTCCGGAGGCATCCATGCGAACCCATTTCATGTGTGACCTCCGATATGCTATTTTCGCTTGTCAGTATGAGGTATTACTTCGGCTGGAGAAGAGAAGCTTTTAGAGACCTCGTATACTCTCGTAACATATGACGAGCGTTCAAGCACAGTAAGAGCATCAGCGCCTACTTCCATCGATAGTGTCGGTACAGTCTCAAATTTGCGACGGAGCTTATATTGCGTTCCCGCCAGTTCTTGAAGGACTCGCTCTTGAGCTATCGCGATTGCACTCGCTTGTGTTTGCTTCTCCTCAGGCTTAGGAGTCTTGTTCGTTGTAGTGATCACATTCAACCGGACAAATACTGTTGCAACACCTTTTGCCTGAATCGCCTCCAAGACTTTCGTATCTATTTTACTTGACGGCGTGCTCTTGCTTTCAAGAGGTCGTTGGCCGGATTTATTCACATCCGTACCTGCCCCCACGGTACCCAGAATCGCGATCCACGAGCATAAAAAAAGAAGAGACATTGCTTTCATTAGTGCACCTCTCGGAGAACCTGGAGGTAGACGTAAAGAGCAACTGTATTGGTATTCAGCGGACTGTTGTAGCGAAAAGTATGCTGTCCTGTTAACTTCACATTAAATCCCGTGCGGGTGTACCGCTCGATATCAGGGCGTGCTGTAACACAGAGGCTTTTAGGCTATCAATAGCGCTCTCTCTGTTTGGTTGCCGCTATGAATGCGTCTGATCTCAAGCCCACGACGGGCGCTGGATCTGTATCTACTGCCTGGATATTTATAACGTGGATCACGTTAGGCGATATAAAGATTTTCCCGCACGAGGCTGTCTTGGATGTTTCAGAAGGCCGTTAGGAGGTGTGCCGAGAAATGCCTCGAATGGTACCAGGCTGATCTCGTCTACAGATGGCAGTTCTTCACTCGACCCATTCACGTAACAGACTAAGAAATAAACATAATTTCAAAAGCTAAAGGAAAAACTATGCCAAATCCCACGATTGGCTTCATCGGTCTCGGCATCATGGGCAAACCCATGGCGCGGAATCTAATAAAGGCAGGCTATTCTCTTGTGGTGCACAATCGCAGCCGTGCGGCAGTCGATGAGTTGAGCAAGGAAGGGGCGCAAACAGCTGCGAGCTCCAAGGAAGTTGCGGCACGGAGCGAGGTCGTCATTACCATGCTTCCCGACTCACCGGATGTGGAGTTAGTCTATGCGGGAGAGAATGGCGTTTTCGCGGGTTCCAAGGCGGGCATGCTCTTGATCGATATGTCCAGTATCTCACCCGTGGTGAGCCGGAGGCTTGCGGGCGAAGCTGAGCAGCGGAGTCTCGACATGGTTGACGCGCCGGTGAGTGGGGGTGAAGCCGGCGCCATCGGCGCAACCCTCTCAATCATGATCGGCGGCAAAGCTTCGGCGGTCGAAAGAGCGATGCCGATCTTTCAAGTATTAGGTAAAAATATCGTGCATGTCGGCGACGCCGGCGCCGGCCAGGTGACCAAAGCCGCAAACCAAATGGTTGTCGGGACCACCATCGCGATCGTCAGTGAGGCATTGGTGCTCGCCGCCAAAGCGGGTGTGGATCCCGCAAAAGTGAGGCAAGCCCTCCTGGGCGGCTTCGCCCAGTCGAAGATCCTGGAGGCTCACGGACAGAAGATGCTGGACCGTAACTTCAAGCCCGGATTCCGTATCCGACTGCACGAGAAAGACATGAAGATCGCCCTGGCCGCCGGTTCCGAATACGGTGTGCCGTTGATGGTGACGAGCCAGGTGGCTCAAATGATGACCGCGATGAAATCAATGGGCAATGGTGATTTGGATCACTCGGGATTAGTGAAGTTTGTCGAGGCACTGGCGAAGACGGAGCTTGGAGTTAAACAATAGGCTGCTCACCCCGTGGGTCCGCTACTCGTGATCCTCAAACTGCGGCTGCTTGTTTCTTGCGCTTGTCGCGCACGTAGACCGATATTCCCGGTGAATCCGCGGCTCGTCTTTCATCGACGTCGAAAAGCTGCGTGGCCCTGACCAGGTCTCCCAGTTTCTTGTAACCATAGTTGCGCGGGTCGAACTCGGGCGACTGATTGGCGATATGTTGACCCATCTGGCCCAAATAGGCCCATCCGTCTTCACTCGCCGAATAATCGACTGCATTTCTCAATAGACTAACCAGCGCGGCATCCTGGTTCAGGTCCGTGGTGCTTTTCCTTCCTCGGGAGCCGGTGGGCTCATCCTCGCGAAGGATTTCCGTATAGACGAATTTATCGCAGGCGCCGACGAATGGCTTGGGCGTCTTCTTTTCACCGAAACCATACACGACCAGACCCGCTTCTCGAATCCTCGAAGCCAGACGGGTAAAATCACTGTCACTCGAAACGATGCAAAAGCCATCGAGCTTTTCCGTGTAGAGCAAATCCATCGCATCGATGATCAGGGCGCTGTCAGTGGCGTTCTTCCCGACGGTATAGCGAAATTGTTGAATCGGCTGGATCGCCTGTTCCAGCAAAACGTCCTTCCAGCCCCGCAAATTGGGCGTGGTCCAGTCGCCGTAGATGCGCCTGACACTGGCAATCCCATATTTGGCGATTTCCGCCAATAAAGGATTGACAACAGCTGGCTGGCTATTGTCCGCGTCGATGAGTACAGCCAATTTTTTCTGACTATTTTCTTGCACCATGCTTACCTTTCTTGCGGGACGCCCACGCTTTACACCCTGGGCGATTTCATAATCTGCTTAGGGTTTCCAACCGGCCTTACTGAGCTGCTGGTCGGCCTCCAGCGCGAAGCTGAAGTCGTAGGCCTTGGCGTTGGGCATCGTTTCGTTGGCATTGATGACTTGACGAATGATGTTAAGATCGTTTCGCTGGGTTTCCTCGTCGACGACCCCGTTACGGGTAAACGTGCCGATAGTATCATCGTAGACGCGGCTGGCTTGCTGGCGCGAGACACCGGAGAATTTCACCATCGCCGCAACCGTGCCTTCTTTCTCCGCGCGAATATATCGCAACGCTTTGAGTGTCGCGCGCACGAAGCCGCCGACCATTTTCGGATTTTCTTTGATGAGCTTGTCGGTGGTTGCCAAGGTTCCCCAGGAGTTCTTTACTTCGTTACCCATGAAAAACATCTCGCGCATCCCCTTGTCGAGACCGATGTAGCGCTGTTCGACGCTGAGAATCGCGGCGTCAAATCCCCCGCTGAGCAGCGCTGCGAGCTGATTCCCCTGTCCGACGTCAAGATAGTTCACGTCTTTGTTGCCGTCGAGGCCATGCTTGGTGAGGACTTGCTTGATCATGAAAGTTGCGATGGCTGCAACCCCCGTGGTGGCGATCTTTTTGCCTTTGAGATCCTTGGGCTGGGTGATTTCCGGCCGAGTGACGAACCATTGAAGGACGCGGTCATTGGTGGCGACTACGACTTTTAAGGGCGTGTTGGCGCGGGCGATGCTCACGAGCGCGCTCGAGCCGGCTCCGGTAAACTGCACGTCGCCGCCGAGCATCGCCTGGATGCTGGTCGTCGGCGCGATGTAGATGATCCTGAGATCGATCCCTTCCTCCTTCATGAATCCCTTCTGCTGCGCCACCGGATAGATCACCATCTGAAAGCTCTTGGAAGGAATCGCCATGTTGACGGTCTGAAGCGCTTGAGCGCCGGCGACCTTTGGATGGGACAGTTGCATGAACGCGGCCAGTGCAGCGACTAAAACACATGCGAACAGAATACCGCGGAGTTTTTTCTTCGATTCGTTTGGCATTGGTCAATCTCCTCACTCTCACCCGGCCCTCTCCCGCGCAACGCGGGAGAGGGTTAGAATCGACGTGGGAAGTGAATTTACCGTGATCGCTAGTGCAACGGGTAGAACAGCTTCGGATTTTGGAAAAAGATTTTGTCCGTCAACGCGGGTGGGACATCTTCCCGCGCTCTCATGGCTGCCACCAACTGCCGCTCTTCCGACGGATCCTGGTGGCCATAATCAGAGCCGATCAGCAAGTGGTCCTCGCCGGTGAACTGAGCGATGTAGCTCACATCTTCATCCGCTTCGCAGGCAACGAACAGCCGGTATTCGCGGAACATGTCGATATCGGAAGAGAACTTCCAGCGCTCACGGAATAGTCTCTTCAGAATATGCATGAGAAACGGCACCCAGCCGGCGGAGGCTTCGATGAAGCCGAACTTCAAGCGCGGAAACTGTTCCGGAATCTTATTGGCGATGATGTCGCGGAAGGCCATCAGCGGTTGAATTCTGCTATGGCCGAAGGTGTGGTTTCTTTCGACGTCGAACAGTGTCAGGAAGGCCGGACAGCCGGCGCCCGTGTGCACGCAGATCGGCAGATCCAAGTCGTTAGCCGCCTGGTAGATGGGAAAGAGATAAGGATTATCGAGGGTCCAGCCCCCTTCGATGCCGCGGAAGAAAACCCCCACCGCGCCATTCTCCTTGCCCCACTTTATTTCCTTGACGGATTCTTCAATCGACTTGAGCGGCGGAATGACCACCCATCGCATCCGGCCACCGGCCTTAGCACAGGCTTGCGCCAGGAACCTGTTGTAGGCGCGGCATAGGGCGATCTCCAACGCGGTGTCGTCGGTCAGATAGATGAGAAACAAAGTAGGGAAGACCACCTGGGTATCGACGCCCAGCTTATCCATATCTCTGAGCCGGCCCGGGATGTCGGTCATTTCCCGGTACGCCAGGTGAATATCTCCCCTGGACAATTCCAGCTTCGACGCCGAAGGGGTGATGAGACGAAAGCTGCCCTTACCGTTAGGCTTGGGAAAAATATTGCCGTCGATAAGCCAAAAAGCATTGCGTGGGCCGTAAAGCGTATCCTCCGGACTCTTGAGCATCACTGGCCGACGGGCATACATTTCCTTGTCCATCAAGCTCCACATCGCGTCGCTCTCTGAAATATGGGTATCCGAATCGATTATGCCTGCCATAAAGATCCTCCTCGATTTTTCATTCTCAATTTCAATCGTCTGCGGGTTTGGTTCCCCCTAGCTTGCTGCGTAAAGAGCTATTCCCAGACCTCTTAGAGTCCGTCATTCCCGAATGCTTCTATCGGGTCCGCCACCTGGCTTCGGACGGATCCGTCCTTCGGCGGAAATCCAGGCAAGACCGGAACTGGACCCCAGGGTCGTGGTGAGCATAGCCGAACCACGATTAAAACATTCGGGGGTGACGCCTTTGGGATAAATTCTCATCGTATGATGGTTAAACCCTTCTATCAAACGGATGTTCTTTGGATCCACATGATGACATATAACAAGAATCCTCATTTCGATGCCAGCCACGGGAACGTTCGGATTTCGGAAAAGCGTGATCCCAAAGATGCCCAGCCGCTGCCTTGATCTAACCTCTCAGCGATCCCGGGATCAGCCACTCGGCTGCAACCTGTCGCGCGCCACCCGGTGTATTCGGGGCAACCTGGGCCACGAGTTTTTCCAGATGTGTGAAATCAACGGTCAGCCCATCGTCCATGCAGATCAGATAATCGTCCCAGGTCTTGGCTGCCAGCAAATCCGAGTGTCCGAACTTTGCCCCAAGGATCCGCTTCGCTTCATCCCGATTTGCCTTTAGGTAACGGATGCCTTCCCGATGGGCTTCCAAGAACGCACCAAATTCATGCTCTTTTTCCTGCGCCAGCACTGCGGTCGTTTCAATCGAAATGGGTAACGGATCGTCGACGACCGCGGGCCAATCCACCATTCTTTTGAATCCCTTTTCTTCAGCCATAAAGCCATAGGGACGTGGCAACAAGGCAGCCTGCACCTGACCACCCATTAGCAAGTGAAAGGCTTCCTGATCGCTATCGGGCAACCGCAGTGTCAGCTCCTCCCCAAGCTTGAGTCCAGCAGATTCTTGAAAAACTTGCGCAAAAGGCACACCCCGCGCCGGGCCTTCACGGCAGGCAACGGTTTTGCCTCTGAGATCTTTGACTGCTTTGAACATGGCATCGGCAACCAGATAGTAGGAACAGCTGTTCATGGCGCAGCCCAGTAAACGGGTCGATTGGGTGGCAAGAAAATGTTGCAGGGAGGCGCGTCCGACGACGAAGGAAATGTCCGCTTCGCCACTTTCGAGTCGCCGATATCTCTCTTCGGTGCCCTGGACGTGTCTCCAGGAAACTTCCAGCCCATGCTTCTGATAGATGCCCTTTTCAATGGAGAGATAGCCGGACGGATCCCGCGCGAACTTGGCCTCGGTTCCTTCGAGATGGCCGTACATGACGTTGAGTCTTGCTAGGCTCATTTATAAAACCTCCTCGGTGGATGCGACTCACCCGTCTCTATATTACGGTTGGGAGTCACAAACAATGACGATCTGGACCGACACCACAACACCTTGACAAGGTCTCTCTGACGGGACTAGAGTTCGAGCAGGATCGTCACTAATCAAAAGGAGGTCACCATGAAGGTCTTGGATGTATTGGAAACGGCCAAAGGCAGGAAGAAAGGACAGCGGCGCATGGATCTGTTCAGGAGGGAGAATCTTGAAACCTGGATTCTCAACTTTCCTCCCGGCGACGTACAGCGCATGCACAACCATCCTTCGGATCGCACTTACTACGTGCTTACCGGGCGGGGCATCATGAAGGGCTTAAACGAAACCCACGAGCTTTCAGCCGGTCAGCTGATCAGCATACCCGCCCACGAATACTACGAGGGATCGAACCCCTACGATGAGCCGATGATCCTGCTCGGCAACAGCCACAAGGCGACCCCGGAAGATGTGACCAAAGCCGGCGGTCAGCGAAACGAAATCGATGAAAAGACCGGCAAGCGAATTATCTACCAGCACGGCGGCGGTCAAGACCAGGGAGTACTGGCAGACTAGAATCGAAAACCCGCATCTCTTTGTTTCGCGCAAGCCCGGCCCGGGGAGTCCCCGGCCGGGCTTTTCACTTTCAACAACGGGTCACCCAGCGGTTGCTTGTAGCTTTCTTCTAACAGTACAACCGCCGGTCAAAGGTTGTACGAAAAACCAAGGACATGATAAAAAATCTCGCGATGCAACGCTTTCGTCTCCGCCTTCGTCCGCAGTTTATTCTGGTCGCCCTCGCCGCCGGCGTGATGGCCTACCTGACACTGATCCCGTTGGCAATGCTGGTGTATGGCAGTTTGAAAAGCGGGCCGCCGGGAGTGGCCGGAAGCCTGACCATCAAAAACTATCTCGTCCTTTTAGAGGACTGGCGTCTGGTTGGGGCATTAGTCAATTCCCTGATCTTCAGCACGGGCTCGAGTTTCCTCGCGTTTATTGCGGGACTCTATTTCGCCTGGATGACCGAACGAACCAACGTTCCCTGGCGGGGCGCCATTTACACCTGCATCCTGGTGCCGATGATCGTACCCGGCATTCTTACCACCGTCGGCTGGATTATCCTCTTCGGGCGGCGCTCCGGCGTAGTCAACCTGATCGCTACGCAATTCCTCGGGTTCGATCAGCCCATCGAAATTAATAATATGCCGGGGATGATCTGGGTCCAGGGAGTGGATCAAATCCCCCTGGCGTTTTTGTTGCTTGCAGCAGCGCTTCGCTCCATGGACCCGTCCTTGGAAGAAGCCGCTATGGTCGCCGGTTCCGGCATCGTGCGCACCACCTTGCGGATCACCGTTCGCGTTTTGCTGCCTGCGGTCTTGGCGGTTTGGATGATCACTTTCGTGCGAGCGATCGAGAACTTTGAAGTTCCGGCGCTGATCGGCATGCCCGCCGGCATCCTGGTCTTTGCCACGGAAGTATACTTGGCGACCAAAACTGTACCCACCGATTTCGGTCTGGCCAGTACTTTCGCCGTGGTTTACCTGGCCATCACCACAGTCGGGGTTGTTTTCTATCTGAGGTGGACTGCGGCTTCCGAGCAGTTCGCCACCATCACCGGCAAAGGATATCGCCCCACGGTATTCAACCTCGGCCGCTGGCGCTTGACGTTTGCCATCCTGAATTTTTTTCTCTGTCTGGTGATCTTTATCTTGCCGGTTTTGATCGTTGTCTGGTCGTCCTTCTTGCCCTTCTATATGGCGCCGTCTCAAGCCGCCTTGGCAAGCCTGACCTTAGAAAACTATAAGAACCTCTGGAACCTGCCGTTGGTTCACCGCGCGTTATGGAACAGCTTTGTTTTGGGAATCTCCAGTTCGACGATTACCATGCTCCTAACCGCCATCGTCGCCTGGATCATCGTCCGCACCTCATGGCGTGGTAAGGGTGCCCTCGACTTTTTGGCCTTTAGCCCCATCGCCATGCCCGGTCTGGTTTTAGGCATCGCCATCCTGTGGCTTTATCTCGTGTTACCCTTGCCGGTTTACGGTACTTTGTGGATTCTGCTGATCGCCTATGTGACCAAATATCTGCCCTTCGGCATGAGGGCCTGCTCTTCGTCGATGCTGCAGATCAAGAAAGAACTCGAGGAGGCTTCAGAAGCAAGCGGCGCCAGCTGGTCCTACACCTTTAAACGTGTGGTGCTGCCTCTGCTTGCCCCGGGCTTCGTCGCGGGATGGATTTATGTGATCACCCATTCGTTTCGCGAACTCTCCACTTCGATCATGCTTTATCGAAGCGGCACTGAAGTGATCTCCATCGTTCTCTTCGAGTTGTGGGACGGCGGCCAATACCCTGCACTATCGGCCTTGGGGATGGTTTTGATAGTTATTCTAGTCGCCATCAGTCTGATCGCCCGAGCGATCGGCGGACGGTACTCGATTCAGCAGATGTGACGCCCCCGGGGCGTCGGTTCAAAGTTCAAGCTTCAATGTCAAAGATCCGGATTCAGAAGTTCCGAGTTCTACCTTGAACTTTGAACGTTGAACCTTGAACGGACTGCGCTAGAGCTAGCGCAGCTGCTTGCGCACGATGATATCCTCGATCAGCTTGTAGCCTTTGTCTTTCAACTCAGCCATCTTATCGTGGCCGATCACCACCGTGCGAATCCGTTTGTCGTCCAAGGCGTTGATGATTTCCTGCCATCCCGCCTTGGCGCCCTTCCGCGTTGGTATGGTGCCGCCTCCCTTGACCAGTGCCACCACGCCCTCTTCACTCAAGATGAAGTCCATGTACAACGCGGCGGCATGGGGATTTTTGGTGCTTTTGGCGATTCCCGTGTGACTACCCAACGACCCCGGCGTCGGGTTGGGAAAGACCATCGCGATGGGGCACTTCTTTTCATGTTTCATCTGCATCACCCGCGGCGGATAAACTTCCACGGCGATCTTGGTGTCACCGCTGCAGAGCAGTTGCACTTGCAAAGTGTGTCCTCGCCGCGGCACGGCGCCGTTGCGCATGAGCGCCTTCATGTATTCCGCGGTCTTGGCTTCGCCCCATTCCATCAGCCAACCGAATACCGCCTGTTCAGGCTCATTATCGATGGAGATGTCGTTTTTCCACTTCGGATTGAGCAAATCGGCATAGTCCTTGGGCGCGTCATTCGGTTTGACCAAGTTGGTGTTATAGGCAATCACGGCCAGCGTGTACTCGGCAACGTACCAGCGGCCGTCCTTGTCCCAATATTGGCTCGCAAAATTCTTTTTTTCAGGAGAGTCGTAGCGCCCTTGCACCCCGGCCTTCATCAACTCGCCGATATTGTCGAAATCGACCCCCACGACATCGGCCGGAAGTTTGCCGACGCGATGCTCAAGCAGGATCCGGTCCAGCCCTTTTGCCCCTTGCAGCCGTGAAGATTCGACCTTGATAAACGGATACTTCTTGCCGAAAGCGTTGGCATATTCCTGAATCGTCTCCAACCCTTGGTTGGAATAAACCAGCAGGTTCCCTTCCTTCTTCGCCCCTTCTTCGAGCCGTTTCTGCCTTTCATTGGCTGGCAGCTTATTTAGCCCGGGAAGAATTTCTTCCACCGTGGCCCCTTGAACTGAGGTTGTAAAGTCCAAGCCGACCCACGCGGCTGCCAGAAAGAAACCGAACCTAATAGTACTTTTCATGAGTCCTCTCCCGACTACCTAAATTGAAGTTAGCCTCCGCTCCGTAGCGCTATGGTTGTTTAGCAACGACCGTCAACTAAGGCAAGTGTTTCTTAGCTTCACTTACACTGAACGGAGTGGAGAATCACCCAAAAAAGATCAAGCTCACTGCTGGGCGAGATGCTGAGTCAGACGCAGGTGAATGCGCCGGACACGTTCGACCTGCCCCTTAGCCGGAAAGCGCTCGTAAAAACCTTCGGCGCGAAACTCCCTGGCCAACTCCGTCCAAGGCTGCATGATACCGACGAAGGCGGCGGGCTCTCGGCTTTCCTCCCATGCTTGAACCAATTTGCGGTTTCGGATTAATTCGCCAAAAACTCGGAGGAGCGCTTTGAGCGTCACGTCCCGGGTAAACATGTACCTTTCGTTGTCCCCCCAGACGGCGTGCATCACTTCCCTTACCGCCTTCAAATAGTCCCGGATCAAAGCATAAGCTCGGTCGGCCCGCAGCTGGAAGCGTTCTTCGAAGAATTTACGATGCGCCTGAACGACTTTGTGGATCTCGTTGAAAAGTTCCGATTGGAGAATCCACTTTTCCTGCCGGCTCCGCCCGCCCAAACGGTTGATGCGATAGCGCAAGGGCGAATCGCTCTCCTCGTACAGCAAGTTCACAACCTTGGCGGCGAACTTCTTCTCCGGCGTCTCCCAGGAAACCCGCTCGTAAAGATCCACCAGGTGCGACTTGTTGATTCGGGTGTGGGTGGAGTTGATGATGACAAACATCTCCGTGGCAAAATCGGCGCTCTTGCCGTCGAAGACGACGCAGGGAACCTCCACCTGGTCCGCTAGCTCCGGGTGCTTCTGGCGAAAGAAATGCAGCGCCGCCAACCGGTGCTGGCCGTCGATGATGAGAAACTTTCCTTCCGGCTCACTTAGAAAGCCGACACTTTCGGAACCGTCGGAGCGGCGAAAACGCAGGGTCTCGTCGGTAAACAGCAGGACGGTGCCGGGAATCAAGGGTTGGCTAACCGCGGTCTCGTAAAAGTTGACGATCTGGCGGATTTTTCTACGGTTAAGGATACGCTGAAACGATTTGTCGCTCTTTTCGATGCCGGCTATGAAGCGTGCCACTTCGTCTTCGCCGGGTTCGTCGGCCTGGATCTCCTCACCTTCAAAATAGTAGCGGCTGCTGAAGCTGACGCGGTCCAAGAGATCTGCGGCTTTGTAAGCGATAAAGTAAAAAATCCCTTCCTTCTGAACAATCCGTGTCGCCAGCATAAGACTCACCTCCCCGTGCCGATTATAAATCCGTCCCCTGGCCCTTTGCCACTGAAAAGAATGCTGCTCGGAAGCCCGAGAAAATACCCAGGCTAAGCATGGAGTTGGCGCGTATCTCGGGATTCCCGCGTCCTGCCCACAGTCGCGCCACCAAAAGCTTTGCTGGTGGGGCGGGAAAAACCTCCTTAGCATTCACCCCGGTTTATGGTATCTTTAAGTGGATTCGCCGATGAGCAGTAAACCCCTTTCTTCTGGCCTGGCAGAGACGCCATCATTCGCCGCCCGCCTCTTTTCTTTCGCCAGCAAGAAGCGGCTCAAAAGTTGGGCCTGGATCGGTCTCTTCCTGCTGCTTTTCGTTGCCTTTGTTTTCATCGAGATTCAAACCTCTCTCCTGCAGTCATGGTTTTTTACGCGCACCAATGAGCAACTTTCTTATCAACTGGCGGCCGGACGTCGCGCCGAAATCGCTTTTCCTCGTTCCGCGCCCTTTGATGACCGTCGGGGTTATTCAAAAATGGCAGCCTTTCAATCCCGGCTGGAAGCTCAAGGGTATCAAGTGACACAACAAGCTCAACAATCGGAGAAGATGGTCAATCTCATCAAGCGCGGGATTTCTCCCCCCTATTTGGAACCGCCCGAAACCGGTCTCGATATCCTGGGCGCTGACGCTGTGTCTCTGTTTCGCCATGCTCAAGCGGAGTTCTTGTTCGCCAAGATGGAGGACATTCCGCCCCTGCTGGTAAAGACGCTCCTGTTTCTCGAGAACCGGGATCTCGATCACCCGGCTTCGCCATGGCAGAATCCAGCCATCGAATGGGATCGCACGTTCAAAGCCACCCTGATGTACATCGGTTCCAAGCTTTACCTGCAGGTACCCGTGCAAGGAGGCAGCACCCTCGCGGTTCAGTTGGAGAAGTTTCGCCACTCACCCAACGGGCGCACAGAATCTCCCGCGGAAAAGTACCGCCAGGTCGTCGGCGCAAGTCTCAAGGCGTATCGCGAAGGGTGGAATACTCGAGCCTGGAGAGAACGGATCATCATCGACTATCTCAACACAGTGCCGCTCGCGGGGGCGCCGGGTTATGGCGAGATTCACGGCCTGGGCGAAGGGCTCTACGCCTGGTTCGGCATGCAATTGGCGGAAGTGGTCAATGCCCTAAAGACTCCGGGATTGACTCCCGGCAAAGTGCGGGCGTTCAAGCATGCGCTGACCTTGCTCATTTCAGTGCGCGCTCCGACGGTATTCCTGGTGGATGAACGCGCGTCGCTGGAAGAAAAGGTCGACCAGTTCACGCGGTTAATGGCGCGATCCGGAATCATCGACTGGGATTTCGCCGCCGCCTTGCAAGAGACCCCGATCAAGTTCATCCCAGCCGCGCCGCTGCCGCCGCAACCGTCGTCGGGTAAAAACAAGGCGGCCAACGCCATTCGCACGACGATGATGGAGTCTCTCGGTGTCCACAACGCCTATGACCTGAATCGCCTCCATCTACAGGTCCGCAGCACCATCGATGTTCCACTGCAGAAAAAGATCACCGACTTCCTCCACAGTTTGTCGAACCCGGACGTCATCAAAGCTCGGGGATTGAACGGCGAGCGACTGCTCGAGAACGCCGACCCGAAAAGAGTCGTCTACTCTTTCCTGTTGGTGGAGTCCGCCCCGGAAGGCAATCTCGTCCGCGTACAGGCGGATAATCTGGCCACCCCCTTTGATTTCAACAAGAGCGTCAAACTCGAACTCGGGAGTACGGCCAAGCTGCGGACGATCACGCACTATCTTGAGCTAATTGCGGACCTGCACAAGGAACTCACGGTGCTGGATGCCGCCGGTTTGAATGCGCAGGCGCAGCAAGCGCGGGACCCCTTGACCAAGTGGGCGGTCGAGACCCTGCAAAAGGAAAAGGCCGTTTCTCTGGAAACGTTCCTCGATCTTGCCATGGAGCGCAAATACTCAGCCAGTCCCTACGAAGCTTTCTTTACCGGCGGCGGCCTGCACCATTTCGAGAACTTTGAACGCGACGATGATAAGCGCATCTTGCCCATGCGCGATGCTTTCCGAAACTCAACCAATCTGGTGTTCATCCGTTTGATGCGCGACATCGTGACTTATCACCGGGCGCGCTTGTCCTACAACTCCGATGCCGTTCTTTCGGATTCCGCCAATCCGGATCGCCGGCGAATGCTCCAGGAGATCGCCGAAGAAGAATCGCGCACGGTCTTGCGTCGGGCGTATCAAGCGTATCATTTGCAGACCGAGCAACAGATCGTTGCGCGACTACTGGGGTCGAAAAAGAACGCTGAGCGGCGACTGGCGATTCTTTTTTTCGCCTGGCGCATCGGCACGGATGAGCAGGCACTGGCGGCTTGGTTGGAAAAGAACCAGGTGTCGATCAAAGAACAGGATGTATCGAAGTTGTTTCGCGCCTACGACAACCCCCGTCTGACCCCGGTAGACTATGCTTATCTGCTCTCGCTGCACCCGCTGGATCTCTGGTGCGCCAGCGAGTATCGGAAAAATCCCGAGCTGTCATGGGAGAAACTTTATGGGGACAGCAACGAGGCCCGGCGCCAGGGTTCTGCATGGTTGCTCAACCCGCGCAACCGCAGGGCCCAGGACCTCCGGTTACGCATCCGCATGGAAAAAGAAGCTTTTTTGCGCATGGTGCCTTACTGGCAGCGGCTGGGTTTTCCGTTCAAAACCATGGTGCCGTCCTACGCCACAGCTATCGGTAACTCTTCGGATCGACCCGTCGCTTTGGCCGAACTGATCGGCATCTTGGTCAGCGACGGGGTGCGGCGGCCCAACACGGTGCTGCAGAACATACATTTCGCGAGCGCTACTCCCTATGAAACTGTCTTCGAACGAAAAGTGGAATCAGGACAACAAGTGCTCGCCCCGGAAGTGGCTCGGACCGTGAGAAAAGCGATGGCATCGGTGGTGGAAAGCGGCACCGCGCGGCGACTCAACGGCGTCTTTCGCCTGTCCGACGGCAAACTGATCACGGTGGGAGGAAAAACGGGGTCGGGTGACAACCGGATTGAGACCTTTAATCGATGGGGCGGAGTCACCTCCTCGCGGGCGACCAATCGAACCGCCGCTTTCGTTTTCTACATCGGCGATCGTTATTTCGGCGTCATCACCGCCTACGTTCAGGGCCGCGAAGCTGAGCAATATCACTTCACCAGTTCCTTGCCCGTAACAATTCTCAAACTATTGGCGCCGACCCTTATGGCGAAGCTGGACAAGAATATGGTCCAACCTACCGCCCCCAACGAAGCGATTCAGGGCGAGGGCAATACTCGCAAGATCGATTTCAAACCTTCAAAGATTTCATATTTCGCGCGCTAGAGGCGGCCGAAATCCCAATCGACAATAATGAAATCTATAAGCTGAGATTCCGAGCGCAGCGAGAATGAGCAGGTGGCTGGAAACCCGGTTTACAGGCTGCTCAAAAAGACTCAGAGGCAAGGCGCGCGTAGTTCGCATATGGCTGATAGCTTATGGCATATCAGTTGGACCCTACGAACCATACGCTGTAAGCCATACGCCATCAGCCAACTGGAGCGAGGCGATCGAGCGCAACGACGCATATGAGTTTTTTTCAGCAGCCTGTTAGGTACCGCGGCGGTTGCCGAACAACTCAATGTGCAGCCGCGGCGTATAACCGAAACCGTAATCTTTGCACAGCTCAACAATCCACTTGGTTTTATTCCGCAGCTCTCTCGTGGTCTTTCCCTGAGCCATGATCAAGACACGAGAGCACTCGACGTTTTCCAATCTGCCAAGCATCGCTTGGATCTCGGCGAAATCGTTTCTATGATCCACGACAAACTTGAGCTGATAGTTATAGCCGTCGATGAATCGTTGTATGACCTCAAGGTTGACTCGCCTCGCCTCATGCATTTCGGCGAACTTACCCCTGGCCCGGCGCCAAGGGGTAGAGTTGGCGAGTTTGGGGCTCATGGAAACAAGATCGCAGGCAACTGGTTTGAACAGGGTCGCAGCCGTTTCAATGGTAATGTAGGCTCCCCTGGACCTGAGCTGCTGGGTGAGCTCTTGGATGTCTCCGGCAAGCAGCGGCTCCCCCCCTGTGATGACCACATGCCGGCTCGGGAACTTTGCCACCTCACTGAGGATTTGCGCCACGCTCCACTTTTTCCCCTGGGGTGCCCATGACGTGTAGGGGGTATCGCACCAGACACAGCGCAAGTTACAGCCGGACGCGCGGATAAAAACCGAAGGCATGCCGACGAACCTGCCTTCCCCTTGTATGGAATAGAAGATTTCCGCAATCTGCACACAACCACTTTAACAAAGCATGCAGAACCGGGGAAGCTTTAGCGCATTCCTTCATGATTGGAAACCTTGAACGCGGAACCTTAAACTTTGAACCGCTCCGCTGACCTCGACCTGCCGCTTGGCTTGTGATAGAAATTAAAGGTTGTATCCGCTTGAGAACAGCGGAACTATAGTTCGCTGATTCGGTACTCCGTCTCGATCCATGAACACAGACACCGCAGCGCTTTTGGCAGAAGAACGGAAGGTCCGCAGGCTAAGCCGAGCCATGGACCTCGCGGCTATATTGCTCTGGGAGATCGATCTGACGTTGGCGGAAGCCCAAGGAATCGTGAACCACGCCAAGCACACCGCCCTCCAGCTTTTTCCGGACAAGGAAGAAACTTTTGACTTGATCTACGGTCCCCGTTTCCGGCGGATCCTGGCGGAGAAATATCGCCTGCAATAGAGCTTAAAACTAAGTTATGAGTGATTTTAACGATACGAAGAATAATGCCCTTCTGAAAAACCCTTTATTTAAGGCCGATCAAAAAGGCCTCAGATGCAAGGCGCGCGAAAATCGACGAGCGGAGGCGTACTTAGGCAGTACGTTGGAGCGAGGCGATTGAGCGCAACGAAGCAGATGGGCCTTTTTCAGCGGACTTGAGTATGAGCCAGAATTGGATCAACATCCGAGGCGCCAAGCAGAACAATCTCAAGAATCTTGACCTGAAAATCCCTTTAAACGCTTTGACTGTCATCACCGGCGTCAGCGGGTCAGGAAAATCGACCTTGGCCTTCGATATTCTTTATGCGGAAGGCCAGCGCCGCTACGTCGAAAGTTTTTCCGCCTACGCCCGGCAGTTTCTCGACCGGATGGACAAGCCGGACGTAGAGAGCATTGAGGGTATCCCGCCGACCATCGCCATCGACCAGAGCCGCCAGGTCAAGACCTCACGCTCCACCGTCGGAACGATGACGGAACTTCACGATCATTTTAAGTTGCTCTTCTCCAAGATCGCGACCCTCCATTGCCGCGGTTGTGACCGGGTGGTGGAGCGGGACAGCACCCAGTCGGTTTTCACGAAACTCTCCGCTCTGGGTGAAGGCGCCCAAGTAATGGTTACCTTTCCACTCGCCCCATCGTCGCTGCCTTGGGAGGAGGTCAGGAGCGGTCTCCAGGCGGCCGGTTTCCACCGCTTGATCAGCCGGCAAGCCGTCCGCGATCTTACCGAGATCAGTGAAGCTCCGCCGAGCGATGGCAACCTCGAAGTGGTCGTCGACCGCCTCGCCTACCGCGCCAGTAACCAGAAGCGATTTTCGGATTCCCTGGAGCAGGCATTTCACTACGGCAAGGGACGTTTGAACCTTTTCTTGCCGCAAGAAAATTGGCGCCGGGAACCCTTCAGCAATCATCTCCATTGTCCGCACTGCGACATCTCTTATCGCGATCCGACCGCCAATCTGTTTTCGTTTAACAGCCCCTTGGGCGCTTGTGATACCTGTCGCGGGTTCGGCCGGGTCATCGACATCGACATGGATCTGGTGATTCCGGACCCCGGCAAGTCGCTGAGCGAAGGCGCCATCAAACCCTGGATCAATCGGACCCGACGAATGCGCCGATTGATCGACTTCTGCGAGCGCAAGCGGATTCCTGCCAAGAAACCCTATGGCGAATTGACCGAGAAACAAAAGCATCTGGTTCTCGAAGGCGACGGCGACTACAAGGGAATTCGCGGCTGGTTTCGCCGCTTGGAGCGCAAGAGTTATCGCATGCATGTGCGGGTGATGCTGTCGCGCTACCGCGCCTATCTTCTTTGTCCCGACTGTCAGGGAAGCCGGCTCAAACCAGACGCGCTTCACTATCGCATCGAAGGCAAGGACATCGCGCAAGTCAACGCCATGAATGTCGGTGAGGCTCGGCGCTTTTTTGCGGAGCTCAAGCCCGCCGGCGCCAAAGACCAAGTCGCCAGCCTGATTCTCGACGAGATTCGCCGACGCCTGGGCTATTTGGTTGGCGTCGGGCTCGAGTATTTAACTTTGGATCGCCAGTCAAGGACGCTCTCCGGCGGCGAGTTGGAGCGCGTCGACCTAACCACCGCCATCGGTTCATCTTTAGTCAACACTCTGTATGTGCTGGATGAACCCTCCATCGGGCTCCATCCGCGCGACAGCCGCCGGTTGGTGGAGATTCTCCAGCGCCTGAAAGCGAATCAAAACACCGTCGTCGTGGTAGAGCACGACCCCGAGATCATCAAAGAGAGCGACTACATCATCGACCTGGGTCCCAAGGCAGGCGAGCAAGGCGGGCAACTGATGTTCGCAGGCTCATACGAGGCTTTGCTCGCGGACGAGCATTCCCTTACCGCGGCCTACTTGAGCCGGCGCCGGACGATTCCCTTCCCGGCTCGCAATCGTAAGCCGCTCTTGCAGCGTTCCATCAAGATCGCCGGCGCCCAGGCGAACAATCTGAAGAATATCGATGTCGAGATTCCGCTAGGTGTCTTTGTCTGCATTACGGGGGTCTCGGGATCAGGGAAATCGAGCCTCGTTGATGACGTTCTTTACCGCAACTTGAAGAAGCTCAAGGAAGCGCCCACCGCTAATATCGTCCACTGCGCGAAAATTGCAGGGGTCGACAAAATCTCCGAGGTCATCCTGGTGGATCAGTCCCCGGTGGGGACCACGCCCAGGTCTAATTCGGTAACCTACATGAAGGTCTTCGACGCCATTCGCCGGCTCTTTGCCACCGCCGACCTCTCGCGCATGCGCGGTTACACGCCGTCCACCTTTTCTTTCAATGTGGAAGGCGGACGGTGCGAAACCTGCCGCGGCGAGGGTTATGAAAAAGTCGAGATGCAATTCCTCTCCGACGTGTACACTTCCTGTCCCGAGTGTCACGGCAGTCGGTTCCGTGAAGAAGTTCTCGAAGTTACCTATCGCGGCAAGAGCATCCGGCAGATCTTGGATCTGACCGTCGCCGAAGCCATCGAGTTCTTCAAGGACGTTGCTGAAATCAAAACAGGGCTGTATCCGTTGCGCGCCGTGGGACTGGAATATGTTCGGCTCGGGCAACCCCTGACTACGCTTTCGGGCGGAGAGTCGCAGCGGTTGAAACTAGCCGCCCACATGGCCAAAGCCAAAAAGGCCGGGACGCTTTTCATTTTCGATGAGCCCACCACCGGCTTGCATTTCCACGACATCGAGCGGTTGCTTTGGGCGTTCAATGAATTGATCGATCAGGGCCATTCCGTCGTCGTCATCGAGCATAACTTGGAAGTGATCAAGTGCGCCGATCACGTCATCGATCTCGGGCCGGAGGGGGGCGACGGGGGAGGCCGTATCATTGCCACGGGTACGCCGGAGCAAATTTCCCGCGTCGAGAGCTCTCACACCGGCCTTTATCTCCGGCCTTATCTAGAAGCGGCCGCCGCATCCCCGTTTACGCCGCTGCTTGAGAAAGGTTCTAGGGTTCAAGAGTTCAAGGGTTCAACGGCAGAGAACGCCATTACGATCGTCGGCGCCAAAGAGCACAATCTTAAAAATATCAGCCTCAACATCCCGCGAGATCGGTTCGTGGTGATCACCGGCTTGAGCGGTTCGGGAAAATCTTCGCTGGCCTTCGACATCATCTACGCGGAAGGCCAGCGCCGTTACATTGACAGTCTTTCCGCTTACGCGCGGCAGTTTCTTCAGATCATGGCGAAGCCGAACGTTGATCTCCTCGCTGGCATTCCCCCCACCGTCGCCATCGAGCAACGGCTCAGCCAAGGGGGAAAGAATTCGACCGTCGCGACGGTCACCGAGATCTATCACTATTTGCGTCTGCTTTATTCCAAAGTCGGCAAGCAGCACTGCGTCCAGTGCGGCCGGCAAATCCGCTCTTTGAGCCGCAGCCAGATCCTCGATCGGGTGTCCCGCTCCTACCGCGGCAAAGAAGTGTTGATTCTTAGCCCCATCGTGCGGGGGCGAAAAGGTTTTCACAAAGAAGTGATCGCCGGCGCCCGACGACTAGGCTATCGCCGCGCGCGCATCGACGGCGAGCTGCTTGACCTGAAGGCGCCTGAGCTGACCCAGGGACTGGAGCGGTTCAAAGAACATGACATTGACATCGTCATCGGCAAAGGGAAAGCGGGTGGGCGTGAAGTCGAGCTATTGGTGGAGCAAGGGCTGCGCTTGGGCAACGGCGTGATCCACCTTAGTTCCGAGCGCGGCGAGCAGATTTTCAACCAACGTCTTTTCTGTCTGCAATGCGGCATCGGCTACGAGCCCTTGGATCCGCGCCTCTTTTCATTTAACAGCCGGCAAGGAGCTTGCTCACAGTGTAGCGGCTTGGGCTTTCAGTGGGATTTCGATTCGCAACTGATCTTCGCCGACCCGCGCAAGTCGGTTAGAGAAACGCTCAAGAGCCTTGCCGACCTCTTCTCCGCCAATGCGTCCCACCTGCGACGGGCCATGCAGCGTCTGCTCCAGCAGGTCGAAGACAAACATCCCGGCGACACCGACAGACCTTTCGGTGGCCTGGCGAAGAAGACCCAAGAGGAGATGCTTCACGGCGGCCATGGCCGCGCGGTCTTCGGCGGCATCATTCCCTATCTTAGAGAGCTTTGGCAGAATGGCGCAGATGATTCAAACCAAGAGCTGGCGGAGCTCCTGACCGAATCTCCCTGCCCCGCCTGTCACGGCAAGCGGCTCAACTCGCGGGCGCAGTCGGTGAAAGTCGATGGCAAGGCGATCTGGCAAGTGACCGCCCAGTCGGTCGAGCAGGCCAAGGAGTATTTTGCCGGCCTGCATCTGGCTCAGGCGGAGAACGCCAACGCCGAGCGTGACCGCGCGGTGGCCGATAAGATTCTGCGGGAAATCCACCAACGCCTTAGTTTCCTCTCGGAAGTTGGTTTGCCTTACCTCACTCTCGACCGCCGCGCCGACACCCTCTCCGGCGGCGAAGCCCAGCGCATCCGCCTCGCGGCGCAACTCGGATCCAACTTGCGCGGCGTCTGCTACATTCTCGATGAGCCCACCATCGGTCTCCACCCGCGCGACAACGCTATGTTGTTGCGTACCTTGCGGCGTCTCGAACAAGTCGGCAACAGTGTCTTGGTCGTCGAGCATGACGAGGCAACGATCGAATCCGCCGACCTGATCGTCGATCTCGGACCGGGTGCGGGCGTGCACGGCGGCAACGTGGTGGCCGTAGGCTCTCCTCAAGAGATTAGGGACAATCCAGATTCGCTGACCGGTGCTTTTCTCCGCGCCGAACGCAAACGCATTGGCCCGAAACGGGAGTTCAAAAAGTCCCATTGGCTTGTCATCCGCGGCGCCAAAGCCAACAATCTGAAGAACGTCGACGTCCGTCTGCCCCTCGGCACGTGGATTTGCATCACCGGAATCTCCGGATCGGGTAAGAGCACTTTGGTCAAAGAAGTCCTCTACAGAGGTCTCAAGGTGAAACTGGGCCAGTTCTCGGGAAGGCCCGGTGCGCACAAAGAGATCACCGGCTGGCAGTCCCTCGAGCGGATCGTGGAAGTCGATCAAACTCCCATCGGCAAGACTCCCCGTTCGGTTCCCGCCTCCTACGTCGGTTTGCTGGACGAGATCCGCAAGCTCTACACCTTCACGCCCGAGGCGCGCTTGCGCGGGTACACGCCCAGCCGATTTTCCTTTAACGTTAAAGGCGGACGGTGTGAAGAATGTGCAGGGCAAGGAAAGATTCGCAAGGAAATGAGTTTTCTCCCCGATGTCTTCGTCGATTGCGAGGCTTGCGCCGGGGCGCGCTTCAATGAAGAGACCCTGGGCATTCGCTACAACGACAAAAACATCGCCGACGTTTTTCGCATGACCGTGGAAGAGGCCGTGCCTTTCTTTCACGCTTTTCCCAAGATCGCGCGGCCGCTCAAGATTCTCGACGACATCGGCATGGGATACATTACGCTCGGCCAGGCGAGCAATACGCTTTCCGGCGGCGAAGCCCAGCGCATCAAGCTGGCTTACGAGTTGGGCAAAGAATCCCATGGAAAGACACTCTACGTATTGGACGAACCCACCACCGGCCTTCACTTCACCGACGTCGAAAAACTCATTCGCATTCTTCACCGTCTGGTCGAGATGGGCAATACGGTGGTCACCATCGAACATAATTTAGACATCGTCAAAGACGCGGACTATCT
>DAIRFP010000253.1:0-4820 GCA_036794995.1 Thermodesulfobacteriota bacterium
ACAAGGCGCAATCGTCGAACGGCGTTCAGTCGCCCTGTTCCTGCCGCCGTCTGGGACGATCGGATTGTTTGAGAGTTTTTTTGCGCAGGCGAATCGACTCCGGCGTCACTTCCACCAACTCGTCGTCGGCGATCCATTCGATCCCTTCTTCCAGCCCCATCTCCCGATGCGGTGAAATAATGATGTTCTCGTCGCGGCCCGCGGCACGGATGTTGGTCAGCTTTTTTTCACGGCAAATGTTGACGTTAAGATCGACGTCCCGTGAGTATTCCCCCACGACCATGCCCTCGTAAACCCGCGCGCCGGGCGGGATGAAAATGACGCCACGCTCTTGCAAGTGGAAAACGGCGTAGGGGGTCGTGACCCCTTCGCGGTCCGCCACCATGGCGCCGTTGCTCCGTGACTGGATGGCGCCGTGCCAGGGCGCCCAGCCGTCAAAGAGCGCATTCATGATCCCGGTTCCGCGCGTGTCCGTTAGGAAGCGTGAGCGAAAACCGATGAGACCCCGGGAGGGAACCGAGAACTCCAGGCGGACCCGGCTGGATCCGGGGTGGATCATCTTGGTCATTTTTCCTTTGCGCACCGCCAACAATTGTGAGACGACGCCGATAAAGTCTTCGGGAACGTCGATCACCAACAGCTCTACGGGCTCGTGGAGCGCGCCGTTGATCTCCCGCGTGACCACGGTGGGCTTGGATACTTGCAGCTCGTAGCCCTCGCGACGCATGGTTTCGATGATGATCGCGAGCTGGAACTCGCCGCGGCCGGTAACCTGAAAAGAGTCGGGTTGCTCGGTCTCGATAATGCGCAGGCTGACGTTTTTCTTCTGCTCAAAAAAAAGTCGCTCTCTGAGCTTGCGCGAGGTTACGAATTCTCCCTCCCGCCCGGACCAGGGGGAATTGTTAGCACTGAACATCATGGCGATGGTGGGCTCGTCGATGCGCAGGGCGGGAAGGGGCTTGGGATTCTCGCGATCGGCGATGGTATCGCCGATGCCGATGTCCTCGATGCCGGCCACTGCGACGATGTCGCCCGCTTCCGCCGAGGCGAGGTCGATGCGCTTCAATCCCCGCCAGCCGTACACTTGGGTTACCTTGACCGCCTGTTGCGTGCCGTCGACGCGGCAGAGTGTGTAGGTGCCGGTGGCCAGTGTGCCGTTTTTGATCCGCCCCACCGCGAGGCGGCCAACGTAGTCGTTGTAATCGAGGTTGTTGGCTTGAAACTGCGTCGGCGCGGCCGGGTCCACGACGGGACCCGGCAAAGTCTCAACGATCAGATCGAAAAGCGGCTTCAGATTGTCAGCCGGTTTTTGCAAATCGCGGGTGGCGGTTCCGGCGCGGGCATTGGAGTAAACCACGGGGAAGTCCAGTTGGTCTTCGGTGGCATCGAGGTCGATGAACAAGTCATAGATCTCGTCCAGGACTTCGGCAACGCGGGCGTCCGGGCGGTCGATCTTGTTGATGCAGACGATGGGTGGCAGCTTGGCCTCCAGGGCTTTCTTCAAGACGAATCGGGTTTGCGGCAGCGGGCCCTCGGAAGCATCCACCAGCAACATGACGCCATCCACCATGGCCAGGGTGCGTTCCACTTCACCGCCGAAATCAGCGTGTCCCGGCGTGTCGACGATGTTGATCTTTACCTCGCCGTAACGAACGGTTGTGTTCTTGGCCATGATCGTGATGCCCCGTTCACGCTCCAGGTCCATGGAGTCCATTACGCGCTCGGCCACATGTTCATGGGCCCGAAAGATACCGCTTTGGTGCAGCATGGCGTCGACCAGGGTAGTCTTGCCGTGGTCGACGTGGGCGATGATGGCGATATTGCGGATGTCATCGCGCCGGTTGGTCATGAGTTGAGTCATGCATCTGTTATTAGGGAGCGATGCGGCATTGTCAAGTTGTGGTTTCTCTGCCCCTAGAGTAAATTTGTAGGTTAATGGGTAGACTCAAGACGTACGCTTGGCGCTATTGGCGCCGTTATCTTGTCGGTGGACTTTGCCTGCTCGTTACCGCCACCTTGGTCATGTGGATCCCGTGGTGGATACGGGACGCGGTCCGCATCATCGAATCCGGCGGCTCCCTGCATGATGTCAGGTTTTATGCTCTGTTGATCGGCGCCTCGGCGCTGTTACAGGGAGTGGTCCGAACATTTTCCCGCGCGCTGATTTTCAACGCCGGCCGCGACGTCGAGTACGATCTGCGCAACGACCTGTTCGCCCATCTGCAGAAGCTGCCGCTGTCGTTCTATCATTCCCAAAGAACCGGCGACTTGATGTCTCGGGTCATCAACGACATCTCCGCCGTCCGCGTCATGCTCGGCCCCGGCATATTGAATTTTGTCAATGCGCCGGTCTACATCGTGTACGCCCTGGTCTTGATGCTGACCATCGATGTGCGCATGACCTTGGCGGTTCTGGTGCCGTTTCCGCTGTTGATATTTGCGGTGGCTAAATTTCGCGGCAGGATTTTGAAAAGCTCCCTGGAAGTGCAGCAGCAGATGTCGGTGCTCAGCAGCCACGTGCAGGAAAACTTGAGCGGCATGCACGTCGTGAAAGCCTATACGCAAGAGGGTTTTCAAACCCGGCAGTTCATTGCATTGAACGAGGACTTCCAGAGCAAAAGCCTGGAGTTGGCGAGAGTGCGCGGGATCGTCGGCCCGGTCATGCAAGGCTTCAATGCGCTGACGATTTTGATCGTCCTCTGGTACGGGGGCAGTCGGGTCATTGGCGGTGACTTGCTGGTTGCCGACCTCGTTGCTTTTGTCGCCTATCTCAACGTGCTGGCATGGCCCATGGCCGCCTTCGGCTGGATGATTTCGCTGGTGGAGCGGGGCCGCGCCGCCATGAAGCGTCTTGAGGAGATTCTGAAAACCGATCCCAACATAACCAGCCCCGCGGAACCGCTGCCGCTGGGTCGGTTGAAAGAGGGGATCGAATTTCGCGACGTTGCCTTTACCTATAGCCGTTCACACAACGGCCACGCCGCTCTGGAAGGCATCAGTTTTTCCCTTCCCGTCGGACGTTCGGTGGGGCTCGTCGGCCGGATTGGTTCAGGGAAAAGCACGTTGGCGCAGTTGGTGCCGCGTCTCTTCGATGCGTCCTCCGGCGAGATTCTCATGGACGGCCAGGACATCCGCAAGTTCTCCCTTCGGGAGTTGCGCCGGACGCTCGGGTACGTTCCCCAGGACCCGTTTCTCTTTTCGACTTCCCTGCGGCGCAATTTGGCCTTTGGCCGGGACGAAGTTTCCGACGAAGAATTGGCGCGGGCGGTGGCGATCGCCAAGCTCGATCGGGATTTGGAGATCTTTCCCCAGGGGATGAATACCCTCGTCGGCGAACGGGGCGTCACGCTCTCGGGAGGCCAGAAACAGCGGGCCACACTGGCGCGTGCCCTGGTCATGGATCCACCGGTTCTCATTCTCGACGATTGTCTCTCCAGCGTGGACGCGCAAACCGAAGCCGAAATTCTGCAGGGGCTCAGGTCGATTCTCAAGGAGAAGACCTGTCTCATCATTTCGCACCGGATCTCGGCGGTCAAGGAGACCGACGAAATCCTGGTGCTGGACGAGGGCAGAATTATCGAGCGCGGCACTCATGAGGAACTGGTCGAGCGCGGCGGCGTTTACGCCGACCTGTACCAGCAGCAACAACTGAGTGAGGAGTTGGAGCAGATCTAGATGGCCTGTCTCAGAAGTTCGTTTAAAATTGCGATGTGTGAGAGAGCCGAAGTTCACTCTCAAATCCCCCTTGATCCCCCTTTGCAAAGGGGGAAATCTTCTCCGGAGCGGCGAACCCCTCTTTGGAAAAGAGGGGCAAGGGGAGATTTTTCAAGGGGAATGAATGCAGATGTTATTCAACCAATTAAAGGGACACCACACTAGATGGCCGAGCCTTCCCAGCAAGAAGAGATCCTCGGTAAAGCCTACGATATCCGGCTGATCCAGCGGCTCTGGAGGTTTATCGGTCCTTACAAGCGCCTGTTCTGGATGGCCATGCTGCTCCTGCCCCTGCAACAGGCCTTCGGCCTGGCGCAGCCCTACCTGATGAAAATCGGCATCGATCAGTATATCGCCAGCCGGGATCTCCTCGGTCTCCAGCACGTAGGATTACTTTTCCTTGGCGCCCTCGTGGGTGAGACCGTCACCTTATTTTTTCACTATTATCTTTCCATGCTGGTGGCGCAGCGCTGCCTGGCGGATTTGCGGGTCGCGGTTTTCTCCCACGTCCAGCAGCTCCCGATGAGTTACTTCGACCGCAACCCCGTGGGCCGCCTGGTCACCCGTATGACGACGGACGTCGATGTATTGCAGGAGATGTTCTCATCCGGGGTGATGACCTTGATTTCGGATTTTGTCATGGTGTTTTGGATCGTCGGTATCATGTTCTATCTCCACGTGGATCTGGCTTTGGTTTCCCTGGCGCTGATCCCGCCGATGGCCGTGGCGATTAATTTCTTCCGCGTCAAGGCGCGCCAGACCTATCGCCAGATTCGCGAAAGGATCGCGCGCATCAACGCCTATCTTGCGGAGGCGATCTCAGGCATGGGGGTGATTCAGCTCTTCGCCCGGGAGGAGAAGGCTTATCGCGAGTTCGATAAACTCAACTCGGACCATCGGGAAGCCTATCATCTGTCAAATCTCTACGAAGCGTCGCTGTACTCGATGGTCGAAGCTGCGGGCTCGGTGAGTGTGGCGCTGCTGCTCTGGTATGGCGGTGGCGAGGTGCTCCATGCCGTTATCGGCATCGGCACGTTGGTGGCGTTCAAAGAGTACATCAATCGGTTTTTCGTGCCGCTGCGTGACTTCAGCCAGAAGTATGCTGT
>DAIRFP010000253.1:4830-7094 GCA_036794995.1 Thermodesulfobacteriota bacterium
GAATCTTCCAGTTGCTCGATACCCCGGTGACCATCGAGAGCCCCAGGAACGCGGTGATTCCCAAACCGTTTCGCGGCGAAGTAGTCTTCGACAACGTCTGGTTTCATTACAAACCGGACGATCCGGTGCTGAAAGGTGTCTCGTTCCGCATCGAGCCGGGGGAGAAAGTCGCCGTGGTCGGGGCCACGGGCTCCGGCAAGACCACTACCATCAAACTGCTTAACCGCTTCTACGATATCCAGAAGGGTTCCATCAAAGTTAGCGGCGTGGACGTGCGGGAGTGGGACCTGGCGGCGCTGCGCCAACATATCGGCGTGGTTTTGCAGGACGTCTTTCTGTTTTCGGGAGACGTGCGCGACAATTTGTCCCTCGGCGACCACGCGGTGCCGATGGACCGAATCGAAAAGGCGGCGCAGTCCGCCAATGCGGATCGTTTTGTGACGAAGCTGCCGGGAGGGTTTCACGCGCAAGTCCGGGAGCGCGGCAGCAACTTTTCTGCCGGACAGCGGCAACTCTTGTCCCTGGCCCGGGTGCTGGTGTTTCAGCCGGAGATTCTCGTCATGGATGAAGCGACTTCCAGCGTCGATACCGAAACCGAGCTGCTGATTCAAGACGCTCTGGACAAGGTCATGAAGCATCGTACCTGCCTCGTCATAGCGCACCGGCTTTCCACGATCCGCAATGCCGATCGCATTATCGTGCTGCATCACGGCGAGGTCCGCGAGATCGGCTCTCATACCGAACTAATGGAGAAACGGGGAATTTATCATCGGCTTTATCAGCTCCAATACGAGCGCGAAGAACTGAGACTGCCGGCCTACGATGCCGATGCCAAGATCCATGAATGATCGAAGCAGACCATGGCCGAATTCGCTCCGTTCCTGCCATCGACTCGAACTAGGCGTTAGCCAGATCGTGTGGCTCATGGTTATGCTCGGCATTTTGGGTTCGCTGATTTCCGGCTGTTCTCCGCTTTACGTTATCCGGGCGGCCTATGAGGAAGGCAAGATCCTCTGGCGGCGCGAACCCATCACCGCGTATTTGGCAAAGCCGGATCTCGGCGCCGATACCGAGGACAAGTTGAAGCTGGTCTTGGCGGTGCGTGAATACGCTGGTGATGTGCTAAAACTGAATGTTGGCGGCAGCTACTCCAGCTATTCCTATGTCGATCGCCCGGACCTGACTTATCTTCTGACGGCGGCGCCGCGGACGGAACTCAAGCCCTACACCTGGTGGTTCCTTATTGTCGGCAGGGTACCCTATAAAGGATATTTTTCTCGCGAGGATGCCCAGGCGGCTGCCGATGAGCTGCAGAGCGAGGGATACGACACCAACATCCGCACCTCGGCGGCGTTTAGCACCCTCGGTTGGTTCAATGATCCGCTCCTCGCGCATTTGCTCAAATACGACAGAGTGACCCTTGCCGACGTGGTGTTTCACGAGCTGTTTCACAATACTCTATACGTCAAAGGAGCCGGCGCTTTTAACGAAAGCATGGCCAACTTCGTCGGCGCCCGGGGGGCGATCCAGTTCTTTGGTGAGAAGTTTGGCGAAGCGAGCCCCGAGCATCAACGGGCGGTTCGAGGTTGGCACGAGGAGTTGGAATTCTCCGAGTTCATTCAGAACCTGGGCGCATCCCTCACCGAACTCTACACCAAGGATATCCCCTACGAAGACAAGTTGCGTCTCCGGGAGGAAGTTTTCGCGCGGGGAAAGAAAGATTGGGAGGAGCGCATCGCCGACCGCCCGTCGCACCGGTTTCGCGGCTTCGCCAAGCAGCCGCTCAACAACGCGGTGCTGATTCACTATGTGCTCTATCTAAAAAATCTTCAGCTATTCGAATCTCTCTACCAAAAGAACGGCAAAAATCTCGTCGGGCTCATCGAGTCCGTGCGCCTGGCGGTGGAGAAGGGTGGAGAGCCTTTTGAAAGAGTCGAGGCGCTTCTGGCGCAGCATCAGGCCGCGCTCTAAAGTTCAAGGTTCAAAGTTCAATGTTGGGGATTGTCACTACGCGGTTCATAAAAGATCGGAATACGTTGAACCTTGAACGTTGAACTTTAAACCGGCATGTTGTCCTAACTCCCGATGATGTCATGGAACCGGCGAATCGCTTCGATATGCTCCGCAGCCGAGGTAAATTCCGCCTTCATGGTATTCACCGAGAGGTGAGTCGCTCCAAGATCTTTCCATGCTGCGAGATCCATAGCCCACTCGTCCGCGGAGCGCCGGCCCAAGGTGATTCGACCTTCGATGCCGATAGCGCT
>DAIRFP010000254.1:0-7075 GCA_036794995.1 Thermodesulfobacteriota bacterium
GTTATTTTCTATAGACTAAGAACGTGACTTGATTTTCCTCTGCCATTTCGTACTGGCACCGCTCTTGCGGAATTCCCGGTTGAGGACAAGATTGTGGAAAATCTCCACACACAAAATGACAGCCGGTCATGGCGCTTTCAAGATGGGCTCGTAGCTGCCATGATGGACCCTGGTTTTTATCCGAAGCCACCGGCAGAAATAGCCCATAAAGAAACGCATATCTCTCATGTCTTTCTCGCCGGCGATCTTGTCTACAAAATCAAGAAAGCGGTGCGGTTTTCGTTTCTCGATTATTCGACCCTCGGTCGGAGATATCATTTCCTCAACGAAGAGCTGCGGCTGAATCGACGGTTGGCGCCGTCGGTCTACCTGGCGGTCATGCCGATCACCTTGGATGGGGCGAGATGGCATCTTGGCGGAGACGGGCCCCCCGTCGAGTACGCTTTGGTCATGCGGCGGCTGCCCGAACGGCGCATGCTGCCGTTTCTTCTGGAAACCGACCAGGTGACACCCGAGATGATGGGCAACCTGGCGGAGATTCTTGCGAGATTTCATGGGCAAGCCGAGCGCATCAAGTTGGCGGACGCTTCCGGCTATCCCAAGGCGGTGGCGCAGCAATGGAATGACAATTTCCGCGAGCTTGAGCCTTTGGAGGGAACTCTTATCGACACCGAAACTGTTGAGGCGCTCAAGGGTTTCGGCGCGCGCTTTATCGACCGCCACCAGGATCTACTGACGGAACGAGCGTGCGGCGGCTGGATCCGGGACGTTCACGGTGATCTTCACTGCGAGCATGTTTGCTTTGCGCCGGAGGGGATTGAGATCTTCGATTGCATCGAGTTCAGCCCCGCAATTCGTCGCTGCGATCTGGCGTCGGAAATGGCATTTCTTTTGATGGATCTTGAGGTCCGGGGCGGCGGAGTTGCGGTCAAACCCCTGTTAACTCGTTACCGCGAGTTGCTGAATGATGCGCAGATGCCGGTGTTGTTGCCGTTCTATCAATGCTACCGGGCCGTGGTGCGCGCCAAAGTTCACAGGCTTCGCGCCGGGGGAATCAACCCAGAGGCTGCGCGCTATTTTCATTTTGCCGCACGCTTTACCTGGGACTCCATGAAGCCTTTCGTCCTGATGATCTGCGGCTTGACGGGGAGCGGCAAGTCCACCCTCGCGCGCGAGTTGGGCGAGCGATTGGGCATGCCGGTGATCAATTCGGACGCGGTCCGAAAAGGGATGGCGGAGCGATCTGGCCGCCAAGTCGTGCCGTTCAACGCGGGAATTTACGATCGGACCATGACGCAGAAGACGTACGCCAAAATGGCGCGGGAAGCGGAGAAAACAATCCTCAACGGGAGCGGAGCTATTTTAGACGCTACCTTCGGCCAAAAAGTGCATCGCGGGAAGATCATCCGCCTGGCCGAGAAGCATCGAGTTCCCTTGTTCCTGATCCACTGTGTCGCGCCTGACGAGACGACACGAAAACGACTTGCTGAAAGAGCGCTTGCGGGAAAAGATATTTCCGACGGCCGCTGGGAGATCTACCTGCAGCAGTCAGCCGCTTACCAAGCGATCGATGAGATTCTCCCACCCCATCGCCTCGAATTGAACACGGAGTCGACCCCGGAAGAGCTCGCTCGCGTGAGTGAAAGGTTTCTGCGCTCCCGTGGCATGCCGGGCTCGTCTTTAGCCTAAGTATTCCAGCGAGTAACCTTTGCGACGGTAATACTTCTTCAGTTCTTCAAAGCCAAACAGCAGGAGTGTGCCGTGAAAGGCGAAGAGATAAACATGCCAAGGGACCGGGGCAAAGAAATAAATCCTGGATAACGGCGTGTAGAAGAATAAATAGGAGAGCAGTAGCCCGAAGAGGATACCCAGATCGATAAGCGGGTTCGAAATGAAATTAAACATCACGTAGTGCCGCTCCAAAGATCGTGCGAGCCAAGCAGCGAAAGGTATGATGACCGGCCGCTCGAGTTGGACGAGCATTTGCGCGATCGCCATCCAGATCAGCCTGAGCGGGAGGAGCAAGAGGCTTGCTGTAAGCGCAAATACGGCGCGCAGGACGTCGAATTCAGTGGCGCCTCTGACGTGATAGTCGATCCTTACGCGATGGGTGTAGCGCGGCGGACGCCAGCGGGCGATGGCTTCCAGGGCCTCGCGGCGGCGGAGTGGGTTGAGAAAGTTTCGTGAGAAGAGAGAGCTTTTCCAGGAGCGTTTGCACAGGACATTGGCGATCTGGGTGGTGACCGTCGGGAAGAAATAGGCGGTCAGCGTCTGCAGGTACGCTTGTGAGGCCTGCTGGAATCTGAAACCTTCGGGAGATGGCGGCATGGAGGAAGCCCCCAGCCCGGGACGCCATGCACCTAGGACCCAGCCCATATAAAAATACGTGGCGTAACAACTGAGCGCCAGGAGCGTGCCCTGGACGAAGTAAGAGCGAAGAACAAAATTAAGCGAGAGCAGTTTTTCATCCCGCTGCCGCGGGGGTCGCTCCATGATTCCCTCTTCGGGAGGCTCGATCCCGAGGCCCATAGCCGGGATCAAATCGGTTCCCACATCGACCGCCAGCACACCCATGACCGTCATGGCGAGTGGTATGTCCGGGAATAAGACCCAAAGAATGAATGGGTACATCTCTTGAGGGTTGCTGTTCAGGACGTAGGCGGCAAAACGTTTGATGTTATCGAATATGGCTCGCCCTTCTTCGATGGCGGCGACAATGGAACTGAAGTTGTCGTCGGTCAGAATCATGTGGGCGGCTTCCTTGGCGACATCGTTGCCGCGCAGGCCCATCGCAATGCCGATATCGGCCTTCTTTAATGCCGGCGCATCGTTTACCCCATCGCCGGTGACGGCGACGATTTCGCCCATCGCTTTCAACAGCGAAACGATGCGCAATTTATGCTCAGGTGCCACACGGGCGAAGATCGTTTCGCCCCGGACCAGAATACTGCGCAGTTCGTCATCGTGCATTTCCGAAACTTGTGCGCCAGTCAATGCTTGAAGCGGAGAGCTATGACCCAGGCCGATTTGTTGACCGATGCTGGCGGCGGTCAAAGCGTAGTCCCCGGTGATCATGATCACGCGGATGCCTGCAGTGTGACAGGCACGGATGGCCTCCGGGACTTCGGGGCGTAACGGATCGGACAAAGCTGCAAGGCCCAAAAAAATGAGCTGGTCTTCGATCTGCTCGGCGCTGTAGGGAGTGCCTTGCAACTCTCCGCCGTCCCGGTAGGCAAAGGCCAGGACACGGAGACCGCGGCTCGCGATGGAGTCGTTCTCTTGTTTGATCCGTCTGCGATCATCTTCTGTAAGCAAGCGCACTTCGTTTGCCCGTAAGATCCGATCGCAACGTTGCAGTGTTTCCAGCGGTGCCCCTTTTACGTACACGATCGGTTGGTCGCGTCGATCGCGCTTGACGACCACACTCATCCGTTTACGAATCGACTCAAAGGGATTGAGATGCAGTCGCAGATGAGTCCCCCGTATTCCCGCTTTCTCGGCCAAGCAAACCAGCGCTCCCTCGGTGGGGTCGCCGATCACGCGGTAGTCGGCGCCGCTCTTTTCTAGTTTGGCGTTGTTACAGATGAAGGCGCATTCGAGCAAACGAAGCAACGTCGTCCAGCGCGAGATGCTTTCAAGAGAGAGCGCTTCTCCGCTTGTTGTGAAGCTTCCTTCCGGCTGGTAACCCGCACCCGACACATTGATGAGTTGCCCTTCGACCGCCAGTTCCGTCACCATCATCAAATTCTGCGTCAGCGTTCCGGTCTTGTCACAGCAGATGACCGTGGTACAGCCCAGAGTTTCAACGGCAGGCAGGTTCTTCACCAGAGCGTGGCGTTTCGCCATGCGCTGGACGCCCATAGCCAGCGATAAAGTCACGGTGGGCAGAAGCCCTTCGGGAACGTTGGCAACAAAGAGCCCGATGCAAAAAACGAAGGCTTCCAGAAAACTCAGTCCTGCGACAAGCCAACCCAAGAGTAGGAAGATCAAGCCAAGACTGCCGGCAAGAGCCGCGATGGCATATACCGTTGTGCGCAGCTGGCTCTGCAAAGGACTTTCTTCAATTCGAATCTGCTGGGTCAAGTTGGCGATTTTGCCGATCTCAGAGTTCATCCCGGTGCCAAAGACCACCGCGCGAGCGCGGCCGCGCACCAGCGAAGTCCCGGCAAAGACAACATTGGGAAGTTCGATCCATAGAAATTTACCGGAGATTAAGACCGGTTGGTCGGATTTGTAGCGGTGTGCGGGCGTGGCTTCGCCGGTGAGTGACGAGTTATCTACTTCGACTTCGAATGCCTCCAGCAAACGCGCGTCCGCCGGCACGAAATCGCCTTCTTCCAGAACCATCACGTCTCCGGGCACAAGATTCCGGGCTTCTATTTCGCTCAGTTTGCCGTCGCGAATGACCCGACATCCCTGCGCGATTAACTGCTGCAACATTTCCAGGGCGCGATCGGATTTGTATTCTTGCAGAAAAGCAAAAAGGCCGTTGACGAGCACGACCGTCAAAATCGCGAAGCCGAGCTGCGGTAGGTCCACTCCCGGGATGAAACAAAGCAAGGCTGCGATCCAGAGGAGCACGGCAAAGAAGCTAAAGAGGTTCCTGATGAGTTTGACATACCAGGGAATCCGGTAGGCTTGTCTTAAGACATTGGGTCCGTACCGCACCAGACGCGCGGCTGCCTCTTCTCGTGTCAGACCCTGGGTGAGATCGCTTTGCAGTTCAAAGGCGATCTGCTCCTGAGTAAGATTGATGTAGGTCGGGAGGGCTGATTGTTGCTCCGCAACCGCCACCACTTTAAGCACCCGGGCGGGGTCTCGCTGGGCCAGGAGTTCGTTGCGTATCGCCGGTAAGAGTGAGCAAACCCGTTGCAGGAGTTGCAGATGTTGAGCCGGTTGTTCGGCCGGCGTAACCAGGAGCAGCACGATTTTGATCACATGGTTGTTGAAGGTTATTCCTTCTCGGGAAAGGCCCAGGATCAGTTCCGGTCCTGGAAGATTGTCAACGCGCAAATGAGGAATCGCGATGCCGTCGCCGATGTAACTGAAACGCTCCTCGTCACGCTGGATGGTTTTGTTACGCAATTGTCCGGGCAGACCGGGGATCGCGGAATGTTTACAGAGGGTGTCGATAACCTGAGAGAATTCGCCCTGGAGGCCGAAAACGATCTTGCTGGGCTGAAGCAGTTCGGCGATCACGACTATCGCCTCGAAGGAGGGTGTCGATAAAGCAGGCGACCTTGCAGTGAACGGCTGGCGCACTGGAGCGAGGCGGCAAACACGATCAAAAGAAAAATGCCGATCGGGCCCAGCGGCGGCTGGCCCGTGGCTTGGCCGACGATCATGAGGCAAGCGAGCAGGGCCAAATGCTTCGCGAGCTTTGTCAAAAACAGCGCGGTTAGGTGAGCGCGGGGAAGTTGAGGTGGGAAGTTATGAGCAATGTGAAAGGCGCGGTTGTCGCGGAAGTCGCGTGCCATGGCCAAACTCCATCAGCTTACTCCCGCCGCCTCATCAGATATCCGCGATCTTCTGAAGCCCGTCGCCCCAATCTTCCACCTTGAAATCCTGCAGAGCGAGAACGATCGGCTCCTTCTCTTCGATAGAGATCATCCGTTGTTTGTATTGCAACAGAAAAGATATCTTGAGTAGCAGTGAATCGTCGCGAACCTCCAGAAGCGTCACCTTTTCTTCGAGGTAAGAATATTCCTTGTTGCGGAGAATCTCCTTCACCCGATCTCTGGTTATCAATTCTTTAGCGCCCAAAAACCCGCCCATAGCTCCTCCTGGTTGTTGTCCTCCGAACCCGTTGGTCGCCGGGAGTTTCATCCCAGCCCTTCCACGTAACGTAGGATATCCGTCGTCGTGACCAGGCCCACCAAGGCTCCGGCGCTCACCACCGGCACGCAGCCGATTCGCTTGTCCGCCATGAGATGGGCCGTTTCCTTTATCGGCGTCTCCGGGTTGACCGTAATGACTTTCTTTTTCATCACGTCTTTGATCAACACGCTCTTCAGCAGCGCTGACTTCCGTTTCTGCTTGAGGCCGAAAATCTCCGTGGCGGCGGCTCCCATCAAATCGCGCTCGCTGAGGAGACCCACCAAACGACCGTCGTCTACCACCGGAATGTGTCGAATCCGTCCCAGCGAAATCACATCATTGGCCAAATCCAAAGTATCTTCCGGCTTAAGCGTCACCGGAGCCCCCATCATGATCTCTCGGACAATGCCTTGCTTGCCGTTTTTCATGATCCTTCCTCCTTTTCCTAGTCTTCCTGCAGCCGGTTAAGAAAGCAGCGCAGCACATCCACATAGGTAACGATCCCCACCAGCCCCTCGGCGTCGTCCACCACGGGGATACCGCCGACCTTTTGTTCGATCAACAGCTCCACCGCCTCCTGCAGCTCGTCGTCTGCGGCGAGCGTGATGGGTTCCGTGGTCATGACCTCCTGGACCTCGGTATTGAGGGCTCTTTCTCTTGCCACGGGATTCTCCAAAAGCGAGCCGCTGAGAAAAGAACGAATGTCCCGATCCGTGACGATGCCCACCAATTCCTTGGCCTCCACCACAGGGAGCTGACGGATTTTGTTGGCGTTCATGAGCTCATCGGCCTGACTGATGGTTTCCGAGGAGGTCACCGTTAGAGGATCTTTCGTCATCACGTCTGCTACCTTCATCCAGCTATACCTCCCGATTCGTGCTTCGATTGCCATTGTCAACCTCCTGCTACCACCGCTTGATTGTGCAGGGTCCGTGCCAAAAACCGACTGAAAACTACCGTTGTTAATCCATGATGTTGCGAACGAGCGGGAATTAGTTTTCGCACGGATGAGAAAAGATCGGAGGAAATCACCAACAATGAAAAAAGATTTTGCGTCAACCAACGTGGTTGCGAGTGGGACGGTTTGTGCTTCCAACTATTCTTGATTTAAAAGGCGAAAGGAGATTTGCTCGCGCGGCAAGACGCCAAGTTCGGAGTAATGCGGAGGGTTGGCCGTGGCGATGCTAAATTGCGAATCACGTGAATTTATCGGCCTGATGCCGATAGACGAAGTAATAAACCAGGGCTACCATGACGC
>DAIRFP010000255.1:0-7044 GCA_036794995.1 Thermodesulfobacteriota bacterium
AGCTCACCACGAACCTATTCAATATGACAACTAAGAGTCAAGCAAAAAGCCCTAGCCTCTTTGGAAGTTTGGGCTTTCAACTTCAGGGCGGTTCAAAGTTCAATGTAAGAGAGCTCAGAAGGGTCAGGATTCTTTTCAGAGTATCGCGCAACTCCAACCTCAGAACGATTCCTCGAAACCGCGACAAATCTAACCATGAATGATATCTCTAAGAGACACAGTAACGGGCGTCGGGAGCACACAACCTTATGACTAGTCCTCTGATGTCGTTTTTTTCTGGTCTCGGCGCGCGGCGGGTCGTGGAGACCGTCATCCCGGAGCGAACGTTGGCGGACGTAGTACTGCCCGCTCAGACCCGGCGCATGCTGGAGCGGGCGCTGGCCCAGGTTCGCAATCACACCCTGATCTTCAACCGCTGGGGTCTGGGCGAGCGGCACACGTCAGGGCGCGGGTTGGCGTTTAACTTTGCCGGTCCGCCCGGCACCGGCAAGACCATCTGCGCCGAGGCTATCGCCCATACCCTGGGCATGAAGCTGCTGGTTGTCGACTACGCTGAGGCCGAGTCCATGTGGTTCGGCCAGACACCGAAAAACATCGTCGGAACATTTCGCGCGGCGGCCGAGCAAAACGCCGTCCTCTTTTTTGACGAAGCCGATGCCATCGCGACGCGTCGATCCGCGGGTCTTCCTTTGCCGCATGACCGCGAGAGCAACTTAACGGTGAACGTTTTGCTGCGCGAGCTGGAGGCGTTCAACGGCATCGTGATCTTTGCGACCAATCTGGCGGCGAACTTTGATCCGGCATTCGAGCGCCGCATCCGAACTCATGTACTGTTCGAGATGCCCGGCGCCGAGGAACGCGCGCAAATTTGGGAGCTGCAGATTCATCCGAAAAAGACGCCGCTGGCGCCGGACGTCGACTTCCGGCGGCTCGCCGAGCGCTACGCGGTGAGCGGCGGCGACATTAAGAACGCGGTCATCAAAGCCGCAGCCGCGGCGGCCGCCGAACCCGGTCCTGACCTGGGCAAACGCATAGGCCAGCACCATTTCGAACGGGCTACGGAGGAAGTACTCTCGGCCAAGGCGATCATGCAGCAGTCGCTCTTCACCGGAAGCGGCATTGTGGCAGCCGATCCCGTCCGTGTCTGGCAAACGGTGGAAGCGCGCTGGCGGACCGCGATACTGATAGCACTGGGGCTGTCCGGCGCTGCGCTCGTTACCGCGCTCGTGGCAGTCGCCTTGGTGCTTCTGCGTTAGTCCCAAGCACTCGTCTGCTATAGTTTCTCAACGGTCACCCCTGCCGCCGCTCTCCCGAGATCTGGCCTGCGCTTCCTGGCGCCGGGCTAGATCGCTTTCCTGCTCCATTCGTATTCCCAACCACTCGGTATCGGCGATGAGCCTTTGCCAATCGAGGTCTTTGCCGGAGATCATCGCCAGGTCACTTTGAATTGTGGAGCGTATGGCTCTCCCCGGATCCCAGTACTGTCCAATGGAATAGCGTTGGGCCTGATTGATGTAATCCAGCCAATTGTTGATCCCTTGCATCCCGCTTTCGATTTCTTTTAAGCCGCGTTGGCGATCGCCTTCGCGAGCCAGGGTGAGGCCTAGATAGAGTCTGGCGATGTCTTCTTCTCGATTGGCCGCAAGTGCCCGTTCCAAGGTTTGCCGGGCATCTGGGAGTCTGCCGGTAAGATACTCCGATCGTCCGACGTAACTCCAAACACCCTGCTTAGGGGAGCTCCCAGTCGCATAGACATAATTGGGGTCCGTCTGAGCGGCACTGTAAAAATAGCCAAGGGCGGTTTCATTATCGCCCTTAAGCAGAGCCTGCCTTCCCCACTGTACCTCGCCGCTCACCTGGAGACTCGCGCATCCCGCAAGGAAAACCAACAATGACAGCAATGCCAATGAGCATTTCGTCTTCATAGCGTCCTCCTATTTTTCATGTGCACAAGGCGCGGCAACCGGGAAAAACCATAGCGAGAGGGCTGTGTTTCGGGAAGCTCAGACAGCGGTTGATGGGCCCGGCCACGCCCGCAATAACCATAGCGAAGAATACAGGCGAGAACAATGGCGTCTTTTCATGTCGGCGGATCGTAATGTGGTTCAACGTTCAAAAGTTCAAGGTTCAATGTAGAATACCATCGTCCGCCTTCAGCAACCAAGGGCCAACCCTTCACGTCGTTGAAAGGTTTGGGACCTCAGAAAATTCTCCCGAACCTGACGTTTTGGCCTCAAGAAATTGCGGATGAACTGGAAACCGCCCTCGAACAAGTCCGCAAATCACGACCGGTGTAATTCGCTTACTTGATTGCGCCAGAAGACCGACGGCTCACTTTACAACTCATCGTTGATCAAGTTTAGTTTTGCTTTACTTTTGTCCTGCGTTCACTGAACATCGAGCGCTTGACAAACTTGCTTCAGGTCGGCGATATTTCGCGCAGGGTAGCCGCTTAGCACCTTACTTAGGAATCACGATACGTTGCCCGACGGGTCGGTCTTTAAGAGTTTAAGAGACGGGAGGTCATTATGATCTTTACCAGGCTGACGAAACGAGCGGCCACGGTACGACCTCGAGAGCAAAGTGGTAAAAAAGTTATCTCGTGGATCTGCTGCAACCCGTGGCACAAGCGGCGAAGTAGTCACGTTGCTTCTTTGGAGATGGTTGAGGCACCAGCGTTTACATTCAGCACGAGGGGCCAAACGTTCAAGCGTTAACCAAATCAAAGGGACATTTACCATGGGAACGAAACATCCGTTGCTGTTCTTGATTATCATGCTTTTGCACTTGTCCGGTTTGCCGGCTTCGGTTTTTTCGCAAACTCCTTTCTATCAGGGAAAGACCCTCAAGATCGTCAACAACGATCCCACCGGGACGGCGGGCCTACGGGTTAAAGCTGTCCTGCCCTATCTGCGCAAGCACATCCCGGGAAATCCGACCGTTGTCATCGAGTGGGTCGAGGGTGGGGGAGGGCGAAGAGCGGCGAATCACATGTTTCGATCGGTCGCTCCCGATGGGCTCACCATCGGAGCCCTGGGCAGCGCGATCATTGGCTTGAACATCATGCGGGAAACCGGGGTGATGTATGATGTCGACAAATTTATCTATCTCGGCACGCCGGTGAGCGAGAACCACAATGTGATTTACACTCGCAAGGAACTCGGTCTCAATAGTCCGGAAAAACTCAGAGCGGCAAGCGGTATTCGAATCGGTGCTCAGGAGGTGGGAGCCGTGGCCTACATATCCGGGAGGCTTTTTGCCTACTTTCTGGATCTAAAGGCGCCGAAATTCGTCACCGGATACACATCCCGGGAGGCTGACGTAGCCTTGATGAATGGCGAAATCGATTCGCGGGCGAACAATACGCTTTCGGTCCTTGGGCGCAACCGGGACTGGGTGGAAAAAGGAACCATGGATTTTCACGCGATCTTGGCAGTTCCCAAAGGGGATAAGCATCCGCATCCGCGCTTTGCCCAACTGCCCGAGATCGAGAGTTTTGCTAAGACCGAGAAAGAAAGAAAACTCTTAGGGATGTGGCGAGGAGTCAGAACGGCGACCTCACCGTTCGTTTTACCGCCCGGAACGCCCAAAGACCGGGTGGAGATCCTGCAAGAAGCGATGCGTAAAGTTTTGCAGGATCCTGATTTTCAGGCAGAGTTCAAGAAGCTCGTTGGCGATGACGCTTCGCCGCTGATGCCGGAAGATCTGGTGAAAGTCATCAGGGAAACGCCTCGAGATGCCGAGGTCATCGAAATGCTCAAGCAAGTTTCCGGGGTCGAGGCGTTGCCGCCGCGCTAAAAAGCTCTAGCAGGCTGCTGAAAAAGCCTCATATGCCTCGTTGCGCTCAATCGCCTCGCTACAACGAAAGTGATGGGTATCGCTTCGCTCCACCCATCCTACAGCTGCGAGTTCACGGATGGGGATGGGATGAGCTTGTCCTGAGCGAAGCCGAAGGATCGATTCTTCGCGCGCCTTGCCTCTGAGTCCTTTTGAGCAGCCTGCAAACAGAGTTTTTCAGCAATCTGCTAGCGAAAGATATTCTAAAATTCTGGCTGAATGTTGAACGAAACCGAAGAAATATCCCTCACGCGAAGACGCAAAGGACGCCAAGGTCGGACAAACAAGAGTCGAGTCCGGAGCGACCCAGATCCAATGGGGAATGAGCCGGCGACCGGCTCCAAGGGTAGGAAATTCGCCCAGAGAGTAAAAGGAAGCGCTGAAAGGCTGGCAAAGACCGAGACTTTGGCCGCGCTACTTGTAGTCTCTTCCCGCCGCGTAGGCGGAGAGCGATTTGCGCGCGATCTGCAATATTCTTGATAAGTAGGCGGTGCGGGTGCCGCGGCTACGTGATAGCGGCGTGTTCGAGTTCAAGTCGGGCAGACTTTTGTCGATCAGCCGCCGTGCCAATCTGAACGCGCAGTCATCGGCGTCGGTTTCACTGGCGAAGGTCAACTCCCGGGTTTCAAAGCAGTGCGCGAAGCTGTTGATCCACATCCGCATCGAACCGGTTTGGGTGCGCATCCATAAGCAGGCTTCGGGTACCCAATCCTGGGGTCCCACTTTATAGGATGCCGCACGGATGCCGCATCCCTTGTATTCCTGAGTGCGCAGGATCGAGCCGTCCTGATTCATAAGGTCTCCTGTAAGTACTCTCGCTTGACTGATTGCGGGAGTGATGTCGTCTAGTTCCCTTTGTTGTTGGTCGCGCATGCTGTCCCTTTTGGTCCGAGAAAACTCCTCTATGGGTCAAGAATAACCGCAAAAGACATACCAAGGTAGTTTAAGGAGTTTAGAAGCATATAAAGTAGTGAATCAGCACTCAAGTAGCGCAAGATTGTACACAAACGTAGCCAAAACGGCCCAAAACTGGTAAGTCCGCCCTAAAACCCGGCATGGCTGGACACGTGGGAAAACCATTGCCGAGTTCTCCATGCAGGGCAACGTCAAAATCAGTTTCAAATCCCCCTTGATCCCCCCCTTTTTCAAAGGGGGAATCGATAACCGCCAGCCATCTGCCGCCTCACCCTCGTGTCCAGTCAACAAGATGTGTCGCCTGGTTAGTGATGAAAAAGAGGGGAATAGAAGTCTCCCTTTGTAACGGGAGATTTAGAGGGATTTTCAACTGCTCAACACGACTTTGACGAGACCCTTGGTTATCCGTGGCTTTGGATTGACAGCTCTTCAAGGGATGCGATAGTTTGCATCAATTCTTTCCCGTAGCCGTCGGCTGCGGCAACGCCAACCTAAAAATTTCGGAGAGGAGAAGGTAACATGACCGTTGCTTACAATCCTGCGAAGCAGTTCGAAATCAAAGTTTGGGATGTCGAGTTCCGGCGCGATCCGGCGCGAACCTTGATGGCGCGGATTTACCAACCTCAAGGCGAGGGCCCCTTCCCGGCGCTTTTGGATCTCCACGGCGGAGCGTGGAATAACCAGGACCGCACGGCCAACGCGCCAATGGATGAGAAAATAGCGGCCAGCGGTGTTGTGGTGGCAGCCATCGACCTGCGCGTCGCCCCGGAGGCGCCGTATCCGGCATCGGTGGCAGACGCGAACTATGGCATTCGTTGGCTCAAAGCCAAGGCCCGTGAATGGAAGGGCGACCCAGCGACGGTGGGCGCTCTTGGCAGCTCGAGCGGCGGCCACCTTATCGAATTGTGCGCCATGCGACCCAATGATCCGCGCTACAACGCCCACCCATTGCTCGAGGCGCCGAATCTCGATGCCAAGTTGACTTATGTCGTGGCCCGGTCGCCGGTGAGCGACCCGTTTGCGCGTTATCAGCAGGCGGAGAAGATGAAGCGCCAGGAGATGATGGAGTTCACCAAAATATACTTCAATCCCTGGGAGACGATTTACGACGGCAATCCCCAGCACATCCTCGATCGTCGCGAGGCGGTGGAGCTACCGCCGCTGTTTATCCTGCAAGGCGAACTGGACGACAATGTGTTGCCCGAGGTGCAAAAGCGCTTCGCCGCTGCCTATCGGGCCGCCGGCGGCGAGTGCGATCTGGAAGTTTTCGCCGGCTGCGAGCATCGTTGGGTGGCCGTGCCGGGTCCCCAGACCGACCGCGCCGCCGAGATGGTCAAGGATTTCATCGCGCGGCAATTGCAAAAACGGGGATAAATCCTTGATTCGGTAGTTTAGTAAGCTACCACGAAGGGCTCAGCGCGGCTGAGCCGCAACCCAAGGGAGAGAAGAGAAGAATTTTACTGCAGCGAAGCTAGCGCAGCAGAGCCGCAATCAAAAACTCGGAATATCTCCCGCAAAGGCGCAAAGGCCGCAAAGAAATTAGACTTCCGAACTTGGCGTTCTTGGCGTCTTGGCGCGAGAATGACCTTAGTCGTGTTACCCGAAAATTTGCGCTACTCGCCCATGACACTTTTCATCAGACCGATCACCTCAGGCGGCTGTTGCAACACTTCTTTCGCCAAGCTCTCCAGTTCGGTGCCATGAATTAGCTCGGGATCGAGTCCTTTCTTTTTCGCTTCCCCGACGAGCTCGGGATCGTTGAAGCCTTTTGCGTAGGCATCCCGCAGAGTTTTCACCTGTTCTGGAGGAATTCCGGGTGAACCGATCATGGGCGCGCTGCCGAATTCGCCGGAGCCGAGCAGAACCTTCGCGAGCCGGCGGTAAGACTCGTTGGTTTGATACTGGTCCATCAACTCGCTGAAGAGCGGCGTTTCGGGCAGGCGCGCATCGCGCTTCTTGCCGGTTTGCACCAGCACGCGGACGAGGTTCTTGCTGCGCCAGGTATTGAAAGGCTCCCGGCCGAAAAAGACCTGCACCGAAAAAGCGCGGCACTGCACTTCGCTCCTCTCCACGGCGATCTCAATATCGGCGCCGCCCTGGTAGCCGGTCACGAGTTGGAATTTCGCGCCAATGGCTTGCTCCAAGAGTTTCGGGAAGTAATAGCCGGTGTTACCGGTGCCGGTGACGCCGCACTTTGGCGGCACGGCGGCGCTGCGGACGTCTTGAATCGTCTTGTAAGGCGAGTTGGCCCACATGTAGAGCAGCGCGTTGGTGGGGGTCGTGCTACCGACC
>DAIRFP010000256.1:0-7039 GCA_036794995.1 Thermodesulfobacteriota bacterium
CGTCCCATCTATTTTGACACCCAGTGCCTGCTCGGATAGAGTCAGGTTCTTCATCAGCTGTTTTTCGCAGCAAGGAGGGCTTCTATGTTTGCAAGGATCAGACACGCGGCAATTTACACCCAGAATCCGGATACGACGATCAACTTTTATCAAAAAATCCTGGGCATGAAGAAAATTACCACGGCTTTGATGGAAACCAACCGTGGTCACATCAGCGATGGCGTCGTCGGCCTTGCCGTATTGAACAGGCGCCCCGGTATTCCGGCGGGCCTGGATCACTTCGGCTTTGAAGTGGAAGACATCGCGACGGTACTAGAGAGGATCAAAACCAAGTATCCACAAGTCTTGATCACCAAGGGTCTGGAGAAAGTTCCCTTTGCGGTTTTCAGAAGCCAGGATCCGGCGGGGGCGCAGTTCGACATCTCGGAGAAATCCAATCCGAAAGTAAGAGAAGGCTACACGGAAGACGGCTGGGATCAACCGCGACAGGTGAACCATGTCGTGATCAGGGCCGGGGAACCCGAGCAGGTAGCGGATTTCTACCAGCACGTCTTCGAGCTCTTCGAATTGAGAGAACCGCCGTTGGATGACGCCGTGTGCCTGAGTGATGGCAAGATCCGCCTCTTGATCCATCGTACGAGCGACCATTCTTATGTAAGCATGCGGCAAGGCCTTGATCACATCGGCTTCAAAGTCGAGAGCTTGGCAAAAGCCAAGCAGGATCTTCAGGAAATAGTAACTTCGGCGCCGGCCTCGGCACCGAAAGATATCGGCGGTGGACTGTTCGGACATATCACCAAGGACGACATGGCAGCTTGCAAGATCGGGCAATATGCGTTGTCCGATCCCGACGGTGTCTTGCTGGATTTCTCCGAGGAATGATCGGCCTGGCCAGCCGTAGCGTCATGAATCGTCAGCAAAAACAAATCGCGTGGTTGCTCTTCGCGCTCGCTATCAGCTATCCGGTAACGGGCCACGGCCAGAAATTAACCACGGTTCATATCGGGGTTCCCACCAACACGGTCACTTGGTTGCCGCTTTATGTTGCCTGGAAGAAGGGAATATTCCAGGAGCAGGGTCTCGAGATATTGCCCGTGACGATGTCGGTGCGCGCCTCTTTGGGCGCTTTGGCGGCAAAGCACATTTCCTACATCACCCCGCTGGGATCATCGATGACGGCCATCGCCAATGGTTTGCCGGCCAAGGTGATCATGATCTTTGCAGTCCGATCCCATCATGTTCTAGTTACCAAAGGCGAAATCGGCAATCCGAAAGAGCTGCGCGGCCGCGCCGTGGCCATCAGCCAGCCGGGGGGAACCGTGCACCGGCAGTTTCTCAAGATCCTCGAACACTTCAAAGTCGATGCCAAAGAGGTAAAAGTCATCAACCTGGGCGAAATGCCGAACCGTGCGGTAGTGCTTAAGACCGGGAATATAGACGGTGCGATGCTGAGTATTCCCTATGATCTGTTCATGGAAAAAGACGGCTTCAAGCCCCTTGTCTATTTGAAGGATATCTCCGAGTTTCCGCTGCTGGGACTGATCGCCCACGATGACCGGATACGGGAACGGCCCGACGAGGTCAAAAGAGTTTTAAGCGCGGCCCTCAAAGGCATCGCTTACACCAAAAGCCATCGCGAAGAGGTGCTGCCTCTGCTCCAGCAGTTTATCGGGCTACCGACACGCGAAATGGCCGGGAAGACCTACGACGTGATCAAGGGGCTTTGGCCCGACGACGGGATGCCTTCCGCGAACGGGCTAGCTACCGCTCTGAGCATGGCCGATGTCCCGTCGACTTTTGCAACGGAGAAGATCGTCGATTGGTCGTTGGTCACCACGGCCGCGGCGTCATTAAAGACGCGTTAGCGGAAGTATTCAATTGGCGAGCTTGTGTACTATTTGGCTGTTGCAAGACTAGGTTGTGTGCCCAGCAGCGCGCTACCACCGATCGATAGTGAGGCTATATTTCGGACATCACATTGAAATGTGGGTGAGAGAGGGGTGGCGGCCGTGAAATGTCTTTTAACATCGGATCTGCACTACGCGCTCAAGCAGTTTGATTGGGTGTCGAATGTAGCCAAGAATTTCGATGTCGTTGTCATCGCCGGCGATCACCTCGATATCTCTTCGGCGGTTGAGATTCGCGTTCAGATCCCCGTGATTTTAACCTATCTGAAGCGCATCCATCCCACCACTCGGCTGATAGTTTGCTCCGGCAATCATGATCTCGATACCAGGAACGCGGCCGGCGAGAAAATTGCCAAATGGGTCTCCAAGGTACGACAGATCGGGACCTTGGCCGACGGAGACTCCCTCACGGTGGAGGACACACTGTTCACCATCTGTCCCTGGTGGGACGGCCCGCAGGCCCGGGAAGAGGTCGGCGCCCAGCTAGCGCGAGACGCGGAAAAATCGAAGAGCCGGTGGATATGGATTTATCACGCGCCGCCGGAAGGATCGCCGACGAGCTGGGACGGGCAGAAGCACTACGGCGACGCCTATCTATTGAAGTGGATTGAGCAGTACCAGCCCGACATCGTGCTGACCGGCCACATCCATCAGTCGCCCTTCCGAGAGGGCGGCTCCTGGGTGGATCAGTTAGGTTCCACGTGGGTGTTTAATTCCGGACGACAGATCGGTCCAAGTCCCACCCACGTCGTTTTCAACACGGACGAGCGCATAGCGCTCTGGTTCTCCCTCGCCGGCGCTGAGTTTGTCCAGCTGGACAAATCCCTCAGTCGTCCCGTTGCCGAGCTTACCGAACTGCCAGACTGGCTTAGAGAGTCTTAGTGGGATCGCGATCAGAGCCCGGTGTGCACTCTTCGGATTGCTGGTGGGTCAAGGTTTCAAGGACTTCATGGACCATGCCGTAATGATTTTTTTGATCCTCGAACTGGTTCTTCAGATCCACGAGGTAGGCCGTGATGCCGCGCAATCGTTGAGCGAGCATCTTCGCCAGTTGATAGGAAATGTCGGTATGCGACTGGAGAAATTTGCCGGCCTGCTCGATCACGTGTAACCGAGACGGAATGAGCGTCTTAACCGTTGCCATGTGGGGTATGTCAAGCAAAACCGACATCTCCCCGAAGATCGCCCCTGGCTCGGACACGGTATTGATTTGGAAGTCACCCTTCAGTATTTCAACTTCGCCCTCGATCAGGATGTAGAGGACTCCCTTATCCCCCCCTTCCGCGAGGAGCACCTCGCCAGGGCCGTAGGTGTTTTCCGGTATACCTTGGCAAAAACTGAGAACCGTCCGCATAACCACACCTCCGGAACCCGAGTGTATCTCGAATAATCGGACCGATCAACGTAAATGAAGGTGCCCAGTCGGTTAGGGTTCTTGGATTCGACTATTGCTTTGGCATGGACGCTGGGCCAGCAACGTAGCAGTCATCCAGCGTTGTCCGATCAGAGAATTCACATTCAAGCCCAACCGGCGCGGGTCGCGGAGTAAGTTTTTGCTGCTTACCCGTTATTCGATTGAGCAGTAGCCGGGGGGCGCTTCTAACCACCCTACCGGACCGCCGTCTTACCGGGGAGGCATAGGACCCGCCCCGGAGAGTTTCCTTACCAACTCGTTAACCTCAGGATCGCGCGGGATTTCCCGGATCGCCTTCTCCACCTCTTCCGGCATGACCGGTTCGAAATCCTCCCGGATAATCTTTTGGTACTCACTGAGAAATTCAGGATCTTTGAAAGTCCTCCGCATCGCTTCCCGAAGTATCTCCACCCGGTCTTTGGGCGTTCCGGCGGGCACGACGAACGGCGCCCCCGCATTTCTGAAGGAGCGGAACACGGTAATGAGCTTGCGGTCTGTTTCAGATCTCGCAAAGCTCTCGAGCTCGGTAAGGTTGGCGAAGCGGGGATGCTTCGCTCCCTTGGGAATTTCCACGATGGCGTGGAAATTCATGATCCCTTTGTCCACCCAGTCTGAATTCCGCATCAAGACCGAGGTTGTCAGATTCGACCGCGCATCGATCTCGCCGCGCAATAGCGCCACGTCGAGTTCGGGACCCGTATAGCCCGTCGAGAACCGCGGTTCCTTTAAACCCATCAAGTAGGCAAAAACCCGTCCGGCGATGTATCCGGAATGGCCCACGGACTGGGCGCCCAACCTGATCCCGCTTGCCGCCCGGAGCTTATCCAAACTGTCGAGACCGAGCTCTCGTCGGGTATAAAAGACTTGATGGGCGACGCCTTCCGTGGCCCCTATATAGATGAACTTATTGATATCGTACATGATGCCGCTCTCGCCAAGAATGCTCAGCGCGATGACGGAACCGCTCAACGCTCCCACGGTCAGGCCGTCGGGGCGAGCGCTTCGGAAAATATGATTCGCCGCCTTTCGACCTCCGCCGCCTTCCATGTAATCGACGACGATCGTGGGATTTCCCGGAATGTGCTTGCGTAAATATGGAATCAATGGTCTCAGGCGAATCGATGACGTTCCTGCGGGATCGGTGCTGAGTATCACCGTTAGGGTCTTTCCCCCATAAAAGGGTGTCTGGGCAGGAGCGACGGCAGGCAGGAGACATAGCAGCCCGACGATGACGCTTCGAGCGAACAAAGTTGTTGTCTTTTCTTTCATTTCAAGCCCCTCTCGGATGTTATTTCGAAAAATGCTTGTTAAATCTCTTTTTGCACGCCTTAGAAAATCCGTGCGATATGTCGTGCAATCGCGTGCGCTGCAACGAATATCGATTGATATCCAGCTCGGCTCTCTGGCGTTTGTGGTTGCCGCAATGCGCTCGCTACGTCGAAAAGCTATGACCGTATCGGCAGACTTTTGGACAGGCGCGCAAAGTAAACCGCCGCGCTGCGCGAAGCGAAGAAGCCTTACGAAAAACCATTGACGAGGTGATGTCAATAGCCGTGTGAAAAGACCTAGCCGATGGAACCAATGAGCTGCTCGACGATGAATTATCCGGGCTCACCTCGACGGGTATCTTTTCGCCATCTCATTAAAGAACCCTTCCTTTTCCAGCTCCTGAAGAATGCTCGGATCGATAAATTGCTCCGGCCTGGCGGTTTTCGCCTGGGGTATCTGGGGCGCCAGCATCTCGCTTCGGCACCACCGATCCACGCGGCATCTCCGGCCTCCGTATCAGTCATGAAGCTCTTGCCGCGATCGTCGGAGCCTCGCGCCAGCAGGTAACCGATACCTGAATCACTTTGACCGCGAAAAGATTATCTTCAGGGAAGGGCGCCGAATTATTATCAACACTGAAAGGCTGGGGCAGATCCTCAGCGGTCTGGTCTAGGTAACGACGGCGTAGTGGAGTGATGGAGCAATGGTTTTAGAATCCAACACTCCAGCACTCCAATTTGTCCGTCGCTATCCTCTCAGTAGCTGGCATAGCGGACGGATATCCGGCAACGTTTCCAGCCGGTTCAAATCGTCCAGGGCGCGCTGGGTCGAGGCCTCGCTCAGGGTCTGGCGCGCGCAATCCGTAAACTTGGTTTTGAGTTCGTCCGCGGTCATCGGAAATTCGGGCCCCCCCTTTGAATGCTGGACTTCACGCGAATAGGTCTGACCGTTTTTCAAACGCAGCGTTACTCTACAGGGCCGGCTTCCCAGGTCACGGGACGGAAGATTGTTGTCCAGTCTCATTTGGATTCTTTCCGCCAATTTCAATACATTTGGATCCCGCACGGCTGCATCGGTGAAAGCGTCGATAAAGACCCGGCCATCGATGATCGCCCGGGCCAAGAGATAGGGCATGCAGAATTTTCCCTGAATTCCGTTTTGCGGGACCTTGAAAATGATTCTTTCAAAGGTGTGCCGCATGACATCGACGTCAATGGATTCGACCATCTCGGCCGTGACGCCATGTTTCGCCCTGAAGTCCAAGACCGTGTCGATGGCTTGATGCGTTAGACCGCCGCACGGATAGGGCTTTATTCTGATGCCATCGCTTTCCAGCGCGTAGGACTTTCCTAGTTCTTCCACGGCCTCGGTATGGATGGCCGTTTCGCCATGAAACACCTTATAGAATCCCATTCCCGCTTCGATCGCTTGTGCGTTCGCGGTGTAACCGCCTTGCGCGAGCTTGGCAGCCAGGACGCCGTTTCTCGCCCCTAGCCCCACGTGCAAAGGTTTGGTCATGGTGCCGAAGTTGGACACAACCCCGCTCGCCATGGATGCCGCTATGCCCAGCGCCATCTCGATTTTAGCAGCGTTCAGTCCGAGCAGTTTGGCGCATCCCGCGGCGGCGCCGAAAGAGCCCAACGTGCTGGGCGCGTGCCAGCCGTCGTGCTTGCTGTCGCGCAGCGAGTGGGCGAGCTTACCCGTGACTTCGAAGCCGGTCGCGTAGGCTTCCAGAAGCTGACGGCCGCTGACGCCTAAAGATTCGCCGAGAGCAAGAACTGCCGGGATGATCGGTGCTGTGGGCTGACCCATGAGGGTGAAACTATGATCGAAGTCCATGGCATGGGCGGCGGTGCCGTTGGCGAATGCCGCTTGCAACGCCGAAGATTTAAATCCCTGTCCGATGACGGATGCTTCCTCCTTCGCACCTTCCTGGCGCGCGATCTCCGCACAAATTTTGGCGTCCTCTTCCTTGCTCCCCGCGAGAGCAACGCCAAGACAGTCCCGCACCGCGAGTTTCCCGGTCTCCAGCGCTTTCAGCGGGATCGTTTCATACTTTGCATTCATCACGAACTCGGCAATTTTTGCGGTTACGTTCATAAGTTTCTCCATTCAGCCTTTTTCACGGGTAGTTTTACACCTCTCATCGACGATTGTGCTAATCGTTGCGTAGATGCGGAGAGCGAATGATCTCTTCTAGTCGACCTGGGTGAAGGATGTCAAATCCTCAGAAGCTGGTCCGGACTATTCGCTAATGACAGGACTCAACCTCCATCGAGTTGGGTTCAAGTCTAGCAGGTTGCTGTAAACTGTGATTGCAGGCTGCTCAAAAAGACTCAGAGGCGAGGCGCGCGAAAAATCGGCGAGCAAAGGCGTACTTAGGCAGTACGTTGAAGCGAGCCGATTGAGCGCAACGAAGCATATGAGGTTTTTTCAACAGCCTGCTACG
>DAIRFP010000042.1:0-6478 GCA_036794995.1 Thermodesulfobacteriota bacterium
GTCAGAAGCAAGAAGCGGACTCTTGCGCCGGCCAACGTCAACGCGTTGGCGTGTTCGGAAAAAGCGGGGCCTACAACCAGCGCCTTGCGGGGCCGCAGGGCGAAGCAGAGGAGGTAGACTAGCTGGGTGGAGCCGTTGCCAACCAAGATCTCCGCAGGTTTCATCCGATGGCGCTTTGCCAAAGCCTCCTTTAGCTCCTCTCCATAGGGATCGGGATAACGCGACACCGCGGTGTAGCTTTTTTGAAAAGCCTTGCGGGCTGAAGCCGGTGGCCCCAGAGGATTGATGCTGGCGCTGAAATCGACGATCTCAGCAGGATCAATGCGCGCTTTCAGCGCCCACTTGTAGACATCTCCACCATGCTCTCGGTCCAGAGGGTGTCCTACAATCGGGCCGTCGAGATCAGCACGAATGTCACGAGCGAAAGAATGGCCGTGACGAAACATAGGGATCGCGCCTCCTTCAACATTTCTATTGTTACCGGCGTAAAGTCGTCGCCCATGGTGGGTTTCCATACTTCTTTGCCAAAGTAAACACTTGGACCGCCAAGCCTGATTCCCAAAGCGCCGGCCAAGGCGGCCTCCGGGTAACCGGCATTGGGGCTCAAGTGGTTGGCATGATCGCGCCGCAGAACTCGCAGGGCTAGACCGGCGTTGAGTCTTACCAGAAAAGTTGCCACGACCATAAGCACTGCCGTCAAGCGCGCGGGTATGAAGTTAGCCGCGTCATCGAGCCGCGCGGCGAACCGGCCAAAGTACAAGTAACGTTCCAGGCGATATCCGATCATGGAGTCGAGTGTGTTGACGGCTTTGTACGCCATTGCCAGCGGAATCCCACCCAGGAAAAGATAGAACAGCGGGGCGACAACGCCGTCGCTGGTATTCTCAGCCAGAGATTCCAAACTAGCGCGCAAAACTTTGTCCTCGCTCAAAGCGGAGGTATCCCGCCCGACGATGTGGGCGAGATTCTCTCGTGCCTCAACGAGATTACCCGATCGCAGCGGGGTTTCAATGCGGCTGATGGCGTCAAGCAGTCCGCGAGTGGCCAATGTGGTGGAGGCTATCCCCGCCGCGAGGACGAAAGCGACCAGCGTTGGCAGCAACGCGAGAGCATGAAGCAATGCCCAGGTCGCTCCAAACACCGAGGCGATCAACGCCAAAGAGAGTACCATTCCGAAGACAACGTCTCGCCAAGCCTTGCCGGTCCAGAGCAGCCGTTCGCCTGCGGAAATGAACTTTCCCATCAGCACCACCGGGTGAGGATACCAACGGGGATCGCCGACGGCGAGATCCAAAAGGAAAGCGCCCAGCAGCAGCGGGGCGGAGGAATGTAAGAAGGCTTGCCAATCCATAAAGCCTGCTTTCACTTGCCGGTCGTGAGTGCCAGCCCTTTTGTAACCGACCTGTAGGCCGCGCCGCCGATAAGCTCGCCGAGCTTGGTGTGCTTGCCGCAATAACGTTCCGCGCCGTCACCCAGAGATACAATGGCGACGCAGTCGGTGCCTGTCCCGGTGGCAGGCAGACTCGATTGGCAACTCGTGATGCCTTTTTCGTAGAGCGCCCGCACGCGTCCCTCCGTGGCGACCTGCACTGCTTCCACCATGGCTTCATCCGCAAGTCCCGGTTGAACCGTCACTATCATATTTATGGTATGAAGCGACGGCACCGGTCCCTCGAACGTCACAGAAGCCGGGTCTCCCACCGAAAGCGCGTTGCCGCAGCCGACTGTAGTAAAGCATGTAACTCGGGCGTCGCCGCCGGTCATTGAAACTTGGACCGTATGCCTCATTTCCACGCTGGTGGCCATGGCGACGACTGTCCCCCGAAGTCCCATTTCGGTGGCGGCACGTTCCAGCCATGGACCGGGTTGGGCGCAGAACAAGGCATCCTTGCCGTCCACGTGGTGGTTGACGACGTGGCGGGCGTGACAGAATCCGCCGTTCAAAACCGCCCAGCTCAAAGTGCGCGCCGGCGAAGGAAAACTCACAATCAGGGCATCCCGCTCCTGGCGAACACTAAACGGTGAATTCATAATCTACGCATGCTCTCTCTGGCTGCCGACAAACAATGTCCCCTCCACAATTCCATGGTTTTTGCTGTATCGAATTCAGTTTACCACTGCGACGGAGCGCCGATCCAACCCTTGATTAGTTCCATATCCAGTGATTTTCGCAGATGATCCGCCAATCGGTCGATGCGCGCTTCACGTTCCGCGCCGACGTTAGCCCAGGTTTCGGCGGGAGCGAGATCCACGGCTTGGCGCGCGGCTGCAAGAAATGCATGGCGAAAGTCATCGTTGTCGAAGAGACCGTGCACGTAGGTGCCCAGCACGCGGCCCGATGCGCTCACGGCGCCGTCCGGAACGGAACCGGGAATGCCCTGGCGCACGAGATCCGCAAGAGGACGAGCTCCCGTTTCATAAAACGTTTCGCCGACATGAATTTCATAACCTTCGAAACGAGTTTCGGGACAGGGGCTGAGGCCAAGAAATTCCGATCGCAAGCAACCTTGGACCCGACGTACGGTCTTCTCCGCATGCAATACGGTTCGCACGGGCAGGAACCCGAGTCCCTTTCGGCTCGACGATTCACCGTGATTCTCGATGCCCTGCGGATCTTGGATCGAACTTCCCAGCATCTGAAAGCCCCCGCAGATGCCGATGAGGGGAATGCCGCTTTCACAGAGCCGGCGAAGCTCCCGGGCAAACCCTCGACGCTCAAGCCATCCCAGATCGTCAATTGTTTGCTTGCTGCCTGGCAAGGCCAGCATGTCGGCTACGGTCATTTCCTCGGGGTGTTCGAGAAAGGCAAGGGACACGGACGGTTCCAACGCCAGAGCATCGAAGTCGGTGAAATTCGCCATGTGCGGTAAAACGATGACGCCGATGCGAAGTCGCCGCGCCGGCCCGGCTTCGAGATTTTTCCAAAGGCGAGCCGCCGAGGCACGGTCTTCCAAGGCGACGCCGTCCTCTTCATCGAGACCGAGATCGGGAAGATAGGGCACGATGCCAACACAGGGCAAGCCGAGGCGGTGCTCCATCGCCGTTATACCCGGCCGCAAGAGCGCTTCATCACCGCGAAATTTGTTGATCACAAAACCGCGAATGCGCGCGCGATCTTCAGGTTCGAGTAACTCCAAGGTACCGAACAAAGAGGCGAAGACTCCGCCGCGGTCGATGTCACCCACCAACAGGCACACGGCATCGGCGGCGTGGGCCATGCGCATGTTGACGATATCATGGTCGCGCAGATTGATTTCCGCCGGCGAACCCGCGCCTTCGAGCAGAATGAGATCGTGGTCCTTGGCCAAGCGTTCGTAAGCTTCGAGTACTTCGGGAAAGAGTTGTTCCACCCGCCTGGTATGGTAATCCCAAGCCGTGACTTGTCCCCAAATTTTTCCCAATAGGATCACTTGCGCACCGGTGTCCGTCGCCGGCTTGAGCAGGATGGGATTCATCTCTACGCGAGCCATGGCGCGGCAGGCTTCGGCTTGAAGGGCCTGCGCTCTGCCGATCTCGCCGCCGTCCGGGGTGGCGGCGGAGTTGAGCGACATGTTTTGCGCTTTGAAAGGGGCGACCCGATAACCTTCCTCGGCGAACACCCGGCCCAGGCCTGCGGTGAGAATCGATTTTCCCACGTGGGAAGCGGTTCCCAGGATCATCAAAGCATTCTTGCGGGTTATCACTTCGCCGTCCATTGGGTTTAGATCCGAATCCAAGAGATCTGCGGCGGGGTGCTTTCGTACATCGCTTTACCCTAGCTTAAGGCGCTAAAAGATACAGCCATTTAATCAAATCGCCGTCTTTGAGGAGATATCGTTCCGCGGGAACGTTGGAGCGATAGCCGTTCACCTCGAAGTACCAACCCCGATCCGTGGCAAAGTCATTTCTGATTCCGACTATTTGTTCGACAAAATGATCCATGCCAAACTTCCGTGAAGTGACCACGGGAACGGAAGCGCTTAGGGCATCGAAAGCCGTGCTTTTCTCGGGGAGAGTAACCCTCTTTTCAATGGTCGGCTGTGCGTGCGAACTGAAATCGACAATCACTGTCACCTCAATGGTTTTGTTATCAGGCATATCTTGCTGCGGAAGGAGCGCTGTTTTAGACCTCTTAGAGTCCGTCATTCCCGAATGCTTCTATCGGGAATCCAGGCGAGAAGAGAAGGCTGGACCCCCGATTAAGACATTCGGGGGTGTCAAACTTTAGGGTCAATTTCTCGCCACACACATCCGATACTCTGTCAGCCTGCTGTGCGGTAGTTCAAGTCAATTCCTTTAGTGTCCGAAACGAGTTTAGACGTTGAACCCGGAACTTTGAACCTTGAACCTGTTAATTCCTATTGATTTCCAAAGTTAGCGCGAAAGCCGAGCAGAAAGTTCAGCGGCGGTGCGCGGAACCCGTCCGCTTGATCGTAATTCTTATTGAACAGGTTCTGGATTTTGCCGATCAGGCTTAGTTCCTTCACGAGCGGCATGCGCCACGGAAGCTTGTAGGATGATGCGATGTCGACAGTCCCATATCCCGCCGTGACCGTGTCGCCAAACGGCGAGGCGGCACGAAAATCATCTCGGCGACCGACGATATTGACGATGAGATTGACGTTTAAGGCATCCTGCAGATAATTCAGGATCACGTTCCCGCTATTGCGCGGCCGGCGCGGTAGCGTCCCATCCGCGGTATCCCAGTCGAGATAGGTGTAATTGGCGTTCAAGGTGAGCCCCTCGAAGAGTTTTATTCCCAAAGTCAATTCTACGCCGTCAAACCGGGCGCGCCCCACATTCTCTGCGCGGAAGCATCCAAACGGGTCCCCGGGGATGGGTCTCCCTTCGATCAAGTCTTTCACCTCGCGATGGAAATAGTTGCCGCCTATTTTGATCCGCTCGGCGAGGAGATTCTGCTCGATGCCGAAGTTTATTTCCCAACTCTTCTCCGGCCCCAGATCCGGATTGCCGAAGGCAGGGCAACCGAAGCCGGGAGGAAAGAACAGCTCGTTCAAGGTCGGCGCTCTAAAACCCTTGGCATAGCCGCCCTTTAACTTGGTGCCGATTTCCCTGAAAAGATACGCCGCTGAAAACGACGGAGTCCAGGCGGTGCCGAACTCTTGATTGTCATCGAGACGGATTCCCGGGATCATGATCAAGCGGCGGTCGAGGAACTGAAGCTGTTGCTGCAGATAATAGCCGAAATTGCCGACGGCTTCGTCGATTCCGCCGCTGGTGGTGGCCGACCGTCGATTGTATTGGGTGCCGAAGGTCGTCGTGCCCCAGTCCTCAAAGCGGTAGTTGGTTTGAAATTCCCCGGTTGTGATAAGCGGGCGAAAGCGATCGGTGGCGTGCGAGTCGCAGGGGAATCCGAAAAAGATGCAGGAATCCACATCGTCGCTGAACTTGTCGTTCTCTTTGAACATCGATCCGGAGATTCGGTAGTCCCAGTTACGAAGTATTTTCTGCTCCCATTCGAGCTTGGTGACGTATTGGGTAGTGGCCTGGCGCGCGTTGGAATCGGGCTGGGACGCAAAGTTATTATTATTGTATAGCCCCCCATCGCTCTTGATGAAATGAAAGATTCCTTTAAGGCTCGCATTCTCGGTCACTTGATAGTCCAGCCGCGCCGATGTCGAGAGATTGCGATAGTCGTCATTGACGCTCCGAAAGCCGTCGCTCGCCAAGCGGCCAACGCTGAAGGAATAGCCGAGGTCTCCCAAGCCTCCTCTGAGAGTCGCCACTTGGCGGTTGGTCCACCCATTGCCGCCCTGAAGGGAGACGCCCACATCCAACGGCCCTTGCCCTCTTTTGGTGATGATATTAATTACGCCGCCGATGGCTTGGGAGCCGTAAAGAGTACCGCCGGCGCCGCGGAGGACTTCGATTCGCTCGACATTTTCGGTGGTCAGGTTCGCGAAGTCGTAAGCACCTGTGGTTGTGCTGTTAATTTCAACACCGTCGATCAAGACCAACACCTGATTTGATGCGGAGCCGCGAATGAAAACCGAAGTTGCCGTTCCCATGGAACCGGTTTGAACGACATCGACACCCGCGACGTCGCGCAGAACCTCCAGGACTAGTTCGGCTTGGCGCTGGCGAATGTCTTCAGCCGTGATCACGGTTAAAGAAGTTGTCAGCTGATTGAGAGGAACTTCCGTGCGTGTGGCTGTCACAACCATTGGAGGAAGGCTCTCTGGCGGCGCAGGTTCCGCAGCCTGAGAAAAGCTCGGCAACAAAATCAAGAATAGCAAAACACCGAAGCAAACCATAAAAGCTCTCCTTTTCCCGCGAAAGGGGAATGTAAAGCAGAGCGGATAGGTCTCCTGGCTTGGGCTTAAACCTAGTTGCCGCGCCTTCCCATCGTCTCCGCGGTTCAAGGTTCCAGAGTTCAAAGTTCAAGGTAAACCTAAGAACTAGAACCGCATCGATTGACAGTGGCTAGTGCGTGCGGCTTTCGTCGCCCTTACAGTTGCGGGGCAGCAGGGGCATTTCC
>DAIRFP010000042.1:6578-30268 GCA_036794995.1 Thermodesulfobacteriota bacterium
CTTTTCTTACCTCTTCCTCCCACCCTTCGGTGGTTTGTTCCATACGACGCGAAATTGTGTTGCTTCTCTGGCGCGCGTGGGACACGAAACACAGCACAGGACTCAGCCCAGGGAGCCATCGCCTCTTCGGTTTATGGGGGAAAGATTGCAGGACCTTTCTCTCTCTTCCGGAGAGGCCGGTTGAAAAATGCTCTAGGCAGGTTTCCTGGCTTAGGCTTCAACCTACTCGCCGCGCCTTCCCGTCCCTCGGCTAAGCTCAGGACAGTGACTTAGGTTGCGGCTTTCGTGGCCATCACAGTGGCGGGACCGCGCCGGATTCTCACCGGTCTTCCCTGACGCCCGGAGCGTCAAATAGTGACGCGGAAATTACAACGGGAACAGGAACTTGTCAAGAAAGATTCAATAAGCAGTTGGTTGGCCTCGACCAGCAAACGCGCAGGTGCGTTTACGTTGCCGATCAGAGAATCAGCCAGAATACGATGGGAATCGTCATCACGGCAAAAAAAGTGCTGAGCACAACGATGGACGCTGCCAGCTCGGGATCTTGACCAAACTTTTCCGTCAGGATGAAGTTGATCACCGCCGCGGGTAAAGAACCGTAAAGCAGCAGGGTCTGCCGATTGACGCCTTCGGCTCCGAGCAGATTCACTGCGATGGTGGCAACGGCGAAGCCGCCGAAGATGCGCAGCAGCGCCCCGCCGACGGCGTGACCCCATTGCAACGAGCGAAAGTCATGCAGTCGGTAACCGAGACTCACGAGCATGAGCGGGATGGTCGCCTGGCCCAGCATTGCCGCCGGCTGAAACAGCAACTCGGGAATTCTCAATTGCGCCAGATTGAACAGTAAACCGCCGATCGTTGCATAGATCAGTGGCAGGCGGAAAATATCCTTCCAGTTGCCGCGGCCGCTGAGAATGTAAACACCCAGCGAATATTGAAAAAAAGTAATAATCACAAACAGCAAGGTCGCCCGTTGCATGCCGGGTGGGCCGAAAGCGAAAAGCGCCAGCGGGATACCCATATTGCCGGCATTCATGAAGAGGACGGGCAGGGCGAAACCCCGGGAGCTAAATTTAAAGAACAGAAAATAAATCCGGATCAGCAGGCCAACCCCGGCAAAAATGATGACTATGCCGGCGAAGAGAATGGCGATGTCTCCGGCAAAGAGGGGTTTGCCCGCCAGCGAAGTGAAGACGAGACAAGGCGTTGCCAGGTAGACGATAATCTCCGTCACCGACGCCAGGCTGATCTTCCTCCAATGGGCGAAAACGAAGCCCACCGCGACAAGCAGGAAGACCGGGATAACCGGCGATAAAGGCTTGAAGATCTCCATGGTGCCAACGGCGAGTCGGATGGGGGCTTACAAAGATGCAAACAAAACGAAGCTCAAGGTTTCACTCAACTCAATAACAGCGCCACAATTCTCAGACCGGATGGAGCCAGTGCGCCACCGGAGGTAGCTCCGGCTGAGCAGTGCAAAGAGAGATAGGCCCAGGCCGATCCAAAGCGCTGTTTGCGCCACCAGCACAGCGGCTAGCGCGAGGGTTACGATGGTTGCTAATCCGAGGTGCCAGGCTCTCACGTTCGCGGCGATGATCCTTGCAGTCCCTTCGGCAAAGGAGGCTGACCCGTAGAGGAAAATCAGCAACGACCAGCGCGCTAACATGGGCGTCGCCAGGAGCCCGAGACTGCGCGTTTCACCGGTCACTTCGATGGCCCGAACTTTGAGCAGGACGACAAAAACGATCGCGAGAATTCCCCACGCACCATGATAAACTTTTTCTTCGCCGAGATTGACTCTTGCCGACAATGCATCACAGGTCTTTTGCAAACCCTCGAAGTGATTTGCTCCCGTCAGGAGCGCCAGGACCGCGATCAGGAGGGCGCCAAGAATTTCCGATTCAAGATGAGGATCCAATAAACGATTTAACAGCACCAGCACCGACCCTAAAAAGACTCCAACCAGGGGGAAATACGTTACGGCTGCTCCCAGCTGTTGAGGATCAGCCTCGACATGGTCAAAGCGCCGCCAAAAAGTTAGGAATTTGAGGGCAAAAACAGCACTTTTCATGGCTATCCTTTTTCGCTCAGCCCTCTCTAGCTGTCAACCTGCTGGAGCTCAAACCGTCGAGTTTTTGCCATACCGCTAATTACTTTTCCCACTGACAAATTTTATTCCGTAAAATCAATATCTTATGGCAGATTTTTCGCTTTACTTTTGGACGCTTTTCCGGTACACTTCCAATTGGTCAAAAGTTGAGCTAACCCCGGAACTTTTCAAGCAAAATCGCAGCTAGCATTTGGAAAAAAATGGCCGAACCAAAAACTCCCCAAGCATCCGACTATAGTGCCGATAACATAAAAGTTTTAGAAGGCCTGGAAGCGGTCCAAAAGCGTCCAGGAATGTACATCGGCGACACCAGTGAGCGAGGACTTCATCACCTCGTCTATGAAGTTGTGGATAACTCCATCGATGAGGCATTGGCGGGTCACTGCGATACGATCGACGTCACGATTCACATCGATAACAGCGTTACGGTTGTCGACAATGGGCGCGGCATTCCGGTGGATATTCATTCTACAGAGAAAGTCTCCGCCGCCGAAGTCGTGCTCACGAAACTCCATGCAGGCGGCAAGTTCGATAAGGCCTCCTACAAAGTCTCCGGTGGCCTTCACGGCGTGGGAATCTCGGTGGTCAACGCCTTGTCGGAAACGTTGGAAGTCGAGATCAAGCGCGACGGCAAAGTTTATCAACAAAGCTACAAGCGAGGGCAACCCCAGGAACCGCTCAAGGAGGTAGGAAAATCCAAAGAGCGCGGTACCCGCGTGACTTTTAAGCCGGACACGCAGATCTTTGAAACCATCGAGTTCAGCTTCGACGTTCTCTCACAACGGCTGCGCGAACTGGCGTTCTTGAACCGCGGAGTGAAGATTACCATCGAGGACGAGCGCAGCCAAAAAAAACACGAGTTGGTCTACAAGGGCGGCATTGTTTCCTTTGTCGAGCATCTCAACCGAGCGAAGTCGGCGATTCACTCCAAAGTAATCTACTTGCAGGGCGAAAAGGAGGGCATCGATGTCGAGATCGCCATGCAGTGGAACGACGGCTATGCGGAGAACGTCTTTTCCTTCGCCAACAACATTAACACCCAGGAGGGTGGCACCCACCTGATCGGCTTCAAGTCCGCGCTCACGCGCACGATCAACAGCTATGCTATAGAAAGCGGCCAACTCAAAAAAGACGATGAGAATCTTCAAGGTGAAGATGTCCGTGAAGGCTTGACCGCCGTCATCAGCGTCAAGGTTCCGGAACCTCAATTCGAAGGCCAGACCAAGACCAAGCTGGGTAACAGCGAGGTGAAAGGCATCGTCGAGGCCCTGGTAAATGAAAGGCTCGCCAACTATCTCGCCGAGCATCCCACCGACGCCAAAAAAATCATGATGAAAGGCGTCGAAGCGGCGCGGGTAAGGGAGGCGACGCGCAAAGCCAAAGATCTCGCGCGGCGCAAAGGCGCGTTGGATTCGGGTTCGCTGCCGGGAAAACTTGCCGATTGTCAGGAGCGGGATCCCGCTTTAAGCGAGCTTTACTTAGTGGAGGGTGATTCCGCCGGTGGATCGGCCAAACAGGGTAGAGACCGGCGCAATCAGGCGATTCTCCCGCTGAAGGGTAAGATCCTCAATGTCGAAAAAGCCCGTTTCGACAAGATGCTTTCCTCCCAGGAGATTCGCCTGATGATTACCGCCCTGGGCACCGGGGTCAAAGAAGATTACGACGCGGGTAAGCTGCGCTATCATTCCATCGTCATCATGACGGACGCGGACGTCGACGGCTCCCATATCCGGACATTGTTGCTCACTTTTTTCTACCGGCAGATGCCCGATTTGGTGGAAAAAGGTCATCTCTTCATCGCCCAGCCGCCGCTCTACAAAGTGAAACGGGGAAAGCAAGAACGCTACATCAAGGATGAGACCGGCCTGGAAGATTACTTAATCGAGATCGGCACGGAGGATATCCGAGTGCGGACCTCAAGCAATGGCAACGGTCTCGCCGGACAACCGCTCCAGGCCTTTATCAAGAAAGTCCTGCGCTGGGAGAAGCTGATGGCCGTCGCCGCGAGAAAAAGGCGAAGCCGGTCGGTGATTGAAGCTTTATTGTTGCAAGGGGATTTTGATGCGGAAACTCTCAGGGACGAACAGGCCATTAAAAAGTTCCAGACCGACCTCGAATCCTATATCAACCTGGTGGCGCCGGACGAAGCGCCGCTTGCGTGTTCCCTCGAGGAAGACCCCGAGCACAATTGCTTCAAGCTCATCTGCGTCACGCGCTCCAACGGGACCGGCCTGCACACCACGATTGATCGCGAATTACTGGCCAGTGTGGAGTACAAGGAACTCAAGCGGCTTTTCAGCGAGCTCATGAGCCCGGGGTCGCCGCCCTATTCGGTAGAGAATGGGGAACAAAAGGCCAAGCTCCGCTCCTTTACGGAACTGGCGGGTTACATTCTTGAGGGCGGCAAGAAGGGGCAATACATCCAGCGTTATAAGGGTCTAGGGGAAATGAACCCGGAGCAGCTTTGGGAGACGACCATGAACCCCGAGACCCGGGTGCTCCTGCAAGTCCGCATCGAAGACGCCGTCGAAGCCAACGATATTTTCTCCACGTTGATGGGCGACGAGGTAGAACCACGGCGCAAGTTCATCGAAGAGCACGCGCTGACGGTAAAGAACCTGGACATCTAATTCACGATAAAGTTCAAGCCGTTCAATTCGTTCAAAAGTTCAAAACGATTAAACGGCTTGAACGATTTGAACGCTTAAAGATATGGAAGCGACACTAAAACAGCAAAAAATCCCCGTTTATATCGAAGACGAAATGCGTCAGTCCTTTATGGACTACGCCATGAGCGTTATTATCAGCCGCGCTCTACCCGACGTGCGTGACGGACTCAAGCCGGTGCACCGGCGCGTGCTTTACGCGATGTACGACATGGGCAATGGCTGGGACAAACCTTACAAAAAATCGGCCCGTCTCGTCGGCGATGTCATCGGCAAGTATCATCCCCATGGCGATGCCGCGGTCTACGACACTATTGTTCGGTTAGTGCAAGATTTCTCGATGCGTTATCCGCTGATCGATGGCCAGGGAAACTTTGGCTCCATCGATCCCGATCCTCCCGCGGCAATGCGCTACACGGAAATCCGCATGGCCCGTCTTGCCGAAGAGCTGTTAGCGGATATCGAGAAAGAGACCGTCGATTTCAAGCCGAACTACGATGACTCCCTTAAAGAGCCGGCGGTGCTGCCGTCACGCATTCCCAATCTGCTGGTCAACGGCGCGTCGGGCATCGCGGTGGGAATGGCGACCAATATCCCGCCCCACAATCTCGGCGAAGTCATTGATGGATTGGTTGCGCTGGTGGAGAACCCGGAGCTCACGATCACACAACTGATGAAGCATATCCCGGGGCCGGATTTTCCCACCGGTGGTTTCATTCATGGCAAAGAGCCCATCGTCCAGGCTTACCACGAGGGTAAGGGCATTATTCAGATGCGCGGCAAGGCTTTCACTGAAACGGTCAAGCGCACGGGAAAAGAGCAGATCGTTATCAGCGAAATCCCCTTCATGGTCAATAAGAATCGGATTATCGAGCAGATCGCCGCCTTGGTCCAGGAAAAGAGAGTGGAAGGCATCGCCGATCTCCGCGATGAATCGGACCGCGAAGGGATGCGCATCGTCGTCGAGCTCAAGCGCGACGCGATAGCGGACATCGTCCTCAATCAGCTCTATAAGCACACAGCGCTGCAAGACTCTTTCGGCGTCAACATGCTGGCCATCGTCGACGGCCGGCCCAAGGTACTCAATCTTAAAGAGGCGCTCAAAGCCTTTGTCGATCACCGCAAAGAAGTGGTGACGCGGCGCACCGCCTACGACCTGCGGAAGGCGGAGGAGCGACTCCATATCCTCGAAGGTCTGAAGATCGCCCTCGACCACCTGGACGCCGTTATCGAGCTGATTCGCCGCTCCCAAGATCCTAAGGCCGCCAAAGACGGTTTAATGCAAAATTTCGGGCTCTCCGAAATTCAGGCGCAGGCGATCTTGGAGATGCGCCTGCAAAGACTGACGGGTCTGGAGCGCGACAAAATTCTGGACGAGCACAAGGAAACGGTGGAGATCATCGCCAAACTCAGGGCGATTTTGGCCAACGAGAAGGAAATCTACCGCATCATTGTCGAAGAGCTGAAAGACATCAAGGAGAAGTTCAGCGACGATAGAAGAACCCAGATCGTCGCCCATTCGGAAGAAATCTCCATCGAGGACTTGATCGTCGACGAAGATATGGCGGTGACGATCTCCCACGAAGGTTACATCAAACGCAACGCGGTCACCCTCTATCGCGCGCAGCGCCGCGGCGGCAAAGGAAAGATCGGCACGACCACCAAAGAGGAAGACTTTGTCGAATATCTGTTTATCGCCTCGATGCACTCGTACATCCTTTTCTTCACGACCATAGGAAAAGTCTATTGGATCAAGGTGCACGAGCTGCCGCAGGCGAGCCGAGCGGCAAGGGGCAAGCCGATCGTGAACCTGCTCAATCTCGAACCGGGAGAAAAAGTTTCGGCTTTCCTAACCGTCCGTGAGTTCCAAGAAGGGCGTTACGTGGTCTTTGCCACAAAGAAGGGCCTGATCAAAAAAACCGACCTGATGTCCTACGCTAATCCGCGCTCCAACGGGATTCGCGCCATCGCGCTGGAAGACAAAGACGAGGTCATTGGTGTCCATCTCACCGACGGGAACCAGGAAATCATTCTGTCCACCGCCGATGGCCAATCCATCCGCTTCAAGGAAGAACAAGTCCGGCCGACGGGCCGTGGAACTTACGGAGTCGTCGGCATGCGGCTCGATGAAGGCGACCTGGTAGTCAGTATGGAAATACTCAGCCTCGGTTGCGACGTTCTCACGGTGGCCGAGAACGGTTTCGGCAAGCGCACCGAGACCGATGAGTATCGTCTCCAAGCCCGCGGCGGCAAGGGCATCATCACGATGAAAACGACGGATAAGACCGGCCGTGTCGTGGGCGCGCAGCAGGTGACCCAGGATGACCAGCTCATGCTGGTTACGAACACGGGAAAGATCATCCGCCTGCGCATCAAAGATATCCGGGTTATCGGCCGCAACACGCAAGGCGTGCGACTGATCGATCTCGAAGAAGGCGAACGGGTAGTATCCTTGGCTCGCCTGGCGGAGAAAGAGGACGAGGAAGAAGAGTAGCCTTTCGTCAGCTCAGGTGTTTTCGCGATTCGGGTCTGACGAATTCTCTGCGACCTTGATTTGTGCTTCCCTTTCCGTGATCCTTTCACCATGATGCTGAAGTCCATCGGAGTCATTGGCGCCGGCGGTTGGGGTATCGCCCTGACCAAGCTTCTGGCTGACAAAGGCGAACCGGTGACGCTCTGGTGTCACGGCGCTGAAAGTTATCGCGAGCTCCAGCAGAACAGAGAAAGTCGCACCTACTTGCCGGGAATCACTCTGGCATCCAATGTAAGTTTTACTCGCTCCATAGCCGAGAGTGTCAGCGGCAAATCTCTGATCCTTTGTGCGGTTCCGTCCCATGCGGTGCGGGAGGTTCTGGCCTCCGCCTCCTCCCATCTAGCCGCGCAGACAACTGTGCTTTGCTGCACCAAGGGGCTCGAAGAAGAAAGCCTGAAAACCATGGGCGAGGTTCTGGCAGAGATCTTCGGCGACGCGCGAAGGCATGCCTTTTTGTCCGGGCCGACATTTGCCATTGAAGTGGCTCGGGGACTGCCGGCCGCGGTTACGGTGGCTGCCCGCCTTGAGGAGGTAGCAAGGGAAGTTCAAGCGATCCTGAGCACGCAGAATTTTAGAGTCTACACCTCGACGGACATCGTCGGCGTGCAAATGGGCGGTGTAATCAAAAACATTATTGCCATTGCCGCCGGAATCAGTGACGGTCTGGATCTGGGTCATAATGCGCGTGCCGCGCTGATTACCCGGGGGCTGGCAGAGATGACGCGCTTGGCAATTCGTATGGGAGCGGATCCAATGACTCTCGCGGGCCTGCCGGGCTTGGGTGACTTGGTGCTGACCTGTGCGGGCGATCTAAGTCGCAATCGAAAGGTAGGCATACAGATCGCCCAGGGAAAAAGCGTGCAACAGATCACACAGGGGACTCGGATGGTCGCCGAGGGCGTTCGCAACACGCGCTCTGTCTATCGGCTGGCACGGAGCTTACAGGCCGAAATGCCTATTGTGGAGCAGATGTACAAGGTCATTTATGAAAGTAAAAAACCCGCCGAGGCCGTCCGCGACCTAATGCAGCGTTCGCTAAAGCCTGAACTCTGCTAAATTGACAATACCTGGCGTCTATGATTGAAATAAATTCTTGGCCGACTAGCTGGCCCAAGGGAGTAATTATTTCTTATGAAAAGAACCTATCAGCCGAGCAACGTGCGCCGCAAACGGACTCATGGTTTTCTTGTTCGGATGGCAACCCCCGGCGGTCGTAAGGTGCTGAAAAGACGAAGGGCCAAGGGGCGGAAGCGGCTGACTGTTGTGGTACCGCCCAAGCGCGCCCGGAGCTAAAAAGCACGGATGCGGGTGGGGGGCGGGGCGGACTTTCCGAAACAAGCCCGTCTGAGAAAACGGCCAGAGTTTCTGAGCCTGTCGCGTTGGGGGAAAAAGATTCATGCCCCCCATTTCTTGATCATTACCAAGCCGAACGAGCGCAGAGAAGCCCGGCTCGGTGTAACCGTTAGTGCGAAAGTGGGAAATGCGGTTGTCCGAAACCGAGTGAAGCGGTTTCTCAGAGAATGTTTCCGCCGGTATCGCCACCAAATCGTTCCCAGCAAGGATGTACTGATCATTGCCAGGAAAGGAGCAGTGAGCCTTTCCTCGCACGAGGTTGAGAGTGAAATTAAAGCTATTCTTATTGAAAACAGAGGTCGCCGGAAATAGTGTATCGAGTTTGTAGCAATATCATCCCCTCCATATTGACGGCGTATCACGCTCTGATATCGCCTTTTTTGCCGCGCGCATGTCGTTTTTTTCCCAGCTGCTCGGTTTATGTTTCTGAGGCCATCCGAAAACACGGTATTCTCAGGGGAGTAGCTCTCGGTTTCAAACGCGTTAGCCGCTGTCACCCGTGGAATGCCGGCGGCTACGACCCAGTTAACTGAAGCTATTCATGGATAAGCGCGCATTTCTGGCTATTGCCCTGTCGATACTCGTTTTGGTGGTCTATCAAGAGTGGATCACCCGATACTATGGCCCCTCTCCGTCCGCCCCGGAAGTTGGCAAGAGAGAGGAACCGGCGAAAGTCCCGGCGGCCGAGGTAGCGACTCCCGCCCAGCCGGCGCAAAGCCCATCGGTCGAGATCCCGGTCAGCCGTGAAGCCAAAGAGGTGCGCATTGAAACCGACAACTATATTGCGTTGTTTACCAACCAGGGGGCGCGGCTCAAAAGCTTTAAGTTTAAGACGTATCGAGCTTCCGTTGCCGAGAACGGTCCTCTTTTTGAAATAATTCCCTCCGCTCCCGGGGTACCTTTCCCCTTGGGGGTTCAGTGGCAGAATCCGGCGCCATTCGACGATAGCGGGCTGCTCTATTCAGCACAGGGAGGCGACCAAACACTAACCGGCGACGCCAAAGGTACTCTGATCTTCAAGGGCCAAACAGGTAACGGGACGGTAGTCACCAAGTCGTTTACCTTTTCCGCTTCGACTTACCCCATTCAATTGGAGGTTTCGGTAACCACAGCCGATGGCGGCGCCCCAGCGCCTGAAATCATTTTGACTGAGAAAAGCGATCACAGTGTGGTGAACCATGAGGCTCCCTTTGAAGGGTTTATCGCTCTCGTTGATAACAAGATCAAACGGGAACCGCCTCCTGAAGCGGGCAAGGTGTTGGAATTCGTTGGCGACGTTTCATGGGCAGGGTTTGGTTATACCTATTTCTTTTTTGGGTTGCTTCCCGACAACGGTGCTCAACACCGGATCTCGTTGCGACAGTCTCCCCCGACTCTGGTCGCCGGTATCAGCGGCCCGGCAGGGACAGGTAACGTCCATCGCTACACTGTCTTCGTTGGACCCAAAGAGCTCGACATTCTCAAATCTTTGGGCAAGGGGCTGGAACGTGCCATCGATTTCGGCTATTTCGGCTTCGTATCGATTCCGCTGCTCTACGCGCTACATTTTTTTCACGGTTTTACCGGAAGTTACGGCATCGACATCATTCTGCTGACGGTTGTGATCAAGCTCCTGATGGCGCCACTGACCCATAAGAGCTTCGTATCGATGAAGCAAATGCAGAAGCTCCAGCCACAGATGGAGCGGTTGAAAGAAAAATTCAAGGACGACAAAGAGAAACTCAACAAGGAAGTCATGGAGCTCTACCGGCGCAACGGCGTGAATCCGCTGGGCGGCTGTCTGCCCATGGTGCTCCAATTCCCGGTTTTTATCGGTCTTTACAATGCCTTGAGCACTCCCATCGAATTGCGACATGCATCGTTTCTGTGGATCAAAGATCTTTCACGCCCGGATTGGGAGTCGCTGCCGATCACGTTGGCCGGTTGGCACTTTGGTATTCCCGTGCTTACGATATTGATGGGCGCGAGTATGTTCATTCAGCAATGGATGACCCCGACGGCCGGCGATCCTAACCAGAGACGGTTGATGCTCATGATGCCGTTACTGTTTACTTTCATGTTCGTATCGTTTCCTGCGGGTCTCACAGTTTACTGGCTGGTGAATAACCTTCTCACCATTGCCCAGCAATACTGGATCAACCGCCGGGAGACCTAGTCTAGCAGGCTGCTGAAAAAGCCTCATATGCTTCGTTGCGCTCGATCGCCTCGCTACAGTTGGCTGATGGCGTATGGCTTATAGCGTATGGTTCGTAAGGTCCAACTATATGCCATAAGCTATCAGCCATATGCGAACTACGCGCGCCTTGCCTCTGAGTCTTTTTGAGCAGCCTGCAAACAGAGTTTCAGCAACCTGCTAGTTGAACCTGCCATGCGAGGTTTGAATTATGGATTACGTGGATGCCGAAGGCGACACCATAGACAAAGCCATTGAGAACGCCCTCAAGCTATTGGGAGTCGAGCGCGACAAGATTACGGTGGAGATCTTGGCGGAGGGAAAGAAAGGGATCTTGGGCTTCGGCTCGCAGAAAGCCCGAGTTCGCGCCGCTCTCCGCAAGTCTGCCATCGATGTGCGGGCTGCAGAGCTGGAATCGCTTACCCTGGAAAATCCGTCCACGCGAATAGCAGAAACGGCGGCCATAGGGGACAAGGCCAAAGATGTTCTGATAGAAATCTTGAATTTGATGGGTGTCAGAGCAGAAGTTGAGTTGAAGACGGGAGAGCAGACCGACGAGGCGATATTGGAGATCCAGACTGAAAATAGCGGCCTCTTGATCGGACGTAAGGGACAGACGCTGGAAGCGTTACAATATCTGGTGAGCCGCATCGCTGGGGAGCGCGGCGGGACGGAAGGTCCGCACGTTGTCGTTGATATCGAAAACTACCGCGACCGGCGGCGCAAATCGCTGGAAGACATGGCGCTACAGTTGGGCGAGAAAGCCAAGCGACAGCGAAGGACAGTGACGGTGGATGCCTTGAGCGCCGCCGACCGGCGCATCATTCACGCGGTGCTGCAGGACGATCCCTGGGTAACCACCAAAAGTCTGGGGCAAGGTTCCTATCGCCGGCTGCTGATTATTCCTGAGGGAGATCGCAGGAAAAAGGACGAAACTCCAGTCCCTACCCAAGATAGACCAGGCACTAAGGTCTCGAAGTAGAGATCGCCGATACGCCCACCTCCGGCCGACCCCCAACTGAGTAACAGCCACAGTTGATTGACCCGGCTCCCCAGGTTGCCTATAGTGAAGCCATGATCCAACGCCGAAAAACCAGACAAATTCAACTTGGCAAGGTCCAAGTAGGCGGCGGTGCCCCGATTACCGTCCAATCCATGACCAAGACGGACACCCGCGACGTGGACGCCACAGTGGACCAGATTTGGGCCTTGGAAGTGGCGGGTTGCGACATTGTGCGGGTGGCCGTGCCGGTCCGCGAAGCGGCGGAGCAGCTGGGACGAATTAAGCGACAGATCCGCATCCCCTTGGTTGCCGACATACACTTCAATTACAAGCTTGCGCTGATTGCCCTGGAACAAGGCGTCGATGGTCTCAGGCTGAATCCGGGAAATATCGGCGCCCGTTGGTGCATTGAAGAAGTTGTCAAACTTGCCGCCGAACGCAAGATTCCAATTCGCATCGGCGTCAACGCCGGTTCGTTGGAGAAAGATCTGCTGCAAAAGTACGGCGGTCCCACGGCGGTCGGGATGGTGGAGAGTGGACTGCGTCATATTCGCATCTTGGAAGAATTGAATTATCCGGAGATCAAAATTTCGCTGAAGGCTTCGGACCCGTTGATGACCATCGAGGCTTACCGCATGCTGGCCGATAAAGTGGATTATCCATTCCATCTGGGCGTCACCGAGGCCGGGACACCCAACGTCGGCACGATCAAATCGGCGGTGGGGCTGGGGACGCTGCTCGCCGAAGGAATCGGCGATACCATACGGGTTTCGCTGGCGGCGGATCCGGTAGAGGAAGTGCGCATCGGCGCTGACATTCTTAGAGCTCTCGGACTCAAGAAAGACGGGATGATCTTTGTCGCCTGTCCTTCTTGTGGGCGGGCTGATGTGGATCTCGTGGGGCTGGCCAAGGCGGTGGAGGAACGAATGACTCCCTACCGCAATCTTAACATCCATGTCGCGGTTATGGGTTGCGAGGTCAACGGGCCCGGGGAGGCGCGCGCTGCCGATCTGGGCGTCGCCGGCGGCAAAGGCATCGGTCTGATCTTCAAGCAAGGGGAAGTCATACGCAAAGTTCCTGAGCCGCAGATCGTCGAGGCCCTGATGGAAGAAGTAGAAAAATTGGCCGCCGAAAAGGAAGCAGCGAAAGCAGCGGCAGCGAACATTTAACCCTCTTCGCTCTCCCGGTTCATTCCCATTGCTAACGTCATGCGTTGGAGCAAAACCTTCATCCCCACCCTTAAGGAAGATCCAGCGGACGCCGAGGTCGTGAGTCATAAGTTACTGGTCCGCGCCGGGTTCATTCGACAAATCAGCCGGGGCATCTATGACTACTTGCCGTTGTCGCTGAAGGTCATTCGTAAGGTCGAGACCATCGTTCGCGAAGAGATGGATCGGGCCGGGGCGCAAGAGCTGCTGCTTCCCATCGCCGCTCCTGCGGAGCTGTGGCAGGAGAGCGGCCGCTGGGATCTCTACGGTAAAGAATTGCTCCGTTTCAAAGATCGTCACGAGCGCGATTTTTGTCTTGGCCCCACCCATGAAGAGGTGATCACCGACCTGGTGCGGCGCGTCGTGCGGTCCTACCGTGAGATGCCTTTCAACCTCTACCAAATTCAAACGAAGTTTCGCGACGAAGTGCGGCCGCGTTTTGGTTTGATGCGCGGTCGCGAGTTCATCATGAAGGACGCGTACAGCTTTCACACCGACGTCGAGGACTGCCGGCGGGAATACGACAACATGTTTCAGACCTACAAGCGAATCTTCACCCGTTGCGGTCTACAATTTCGTCCGGTGGAGGCGGACACGGGGGCCATCGGCGGGAGCCAGTCCCACGAGTTCCAAGTGCTCGCCGAATCCGGCGAAGACGCCATCGTTAGCTGTAACCAATGCGAATATGCCGCCAATGTGCAAAAGGCCGAAATCAAGGCGGTCCGTTCCGCGGCCCGGGATCTCAAAGAAGAATCGCCGGCTCTGCAGAAGGTGTCGACGCCGGGCAAAAGGACCGTGCCCGAGGTGGCGGAGTTCCTCAAACTTCCAGCGGTAAAGTTCATCAAGACCGTGGTCTACAAAACCGACGCTGGGGAGCTGGTGGGCGCGTTGGTGCGCGGCGATCATGAGATCAACGAACTCAAACTCCAAGCGGTGCTCGGTTGCCGGGAAGTGGCGCTCGCGGATGAAGCCGAAGTAGCAGCGGCGACCCAGGTCGTTCCGGGTTTTTTGGGACCCATGGGTCTCAAATTGAGGATTGTTGCGGATCTGTCGGTGCACGGAATGCGCGGCGCCGTCACCGGCGCCAATGAGGCTGATGCCCATTTTATGGAGGTCGATCAGGAACGGGATTTCACGCCAGCCACTTTCGCCGATCTACGAGTAGCGGTTGATGGCGATCCTTGCCCGCGCTGCGATCAGGGCAAACTCGAAACCTATCGCGGCATCGAAGTCGGTCAGGTTTTTTACCTGGGGAAGAAATATAGCGAGGCCATGGGGGCCACCTATTTGGACGCGGAGGGACGGGAGCGACCGATTGAGATGGGTTGTTACGGCATCGGGATTAGCCGTCTGGCCGCCGCGGCCATCGAGCAAAACCACGACGCCAATGGAATTATCTGGCCCTTCTCCATCGCTCCGTTTCATGTCTTGCTGTTGCCGATCAACTACAGAGACCAAGCGATCCAGGAGGTCGCCGATCGGCTTTATCGGGAGCTGCAAGAGCGGGCCATCGAAGTGCTGTTGGACGACCGCGATGAGCGGCCGGGCGTTAAGTTCAAAGATGCCGATCTGATCGGCATTCCCCTGCGTGTAACGGTGGGAACGAAAGGGCTTGAAAAAGGCTGCATCGAGTTGCGCTGGCGCCGGGACGGCAAAACCGATAATATTCCGGTGGACGAAGCGTCGCAAAAACTGCACAGTATCGTAACCCAGGCACTTCAGGCATAGCGTATGGCATCCAACCTAGAGTTGGTCCGTTCCCGCCTCTCCGTCCGAGAGCGGCTGATCGTCGCCCTCGATCTCGATAATTTGGAAGAAGTTAAGCAGCTGGTAAGAAGTCTCGCACCTGAAGTGGGAATGTTCAAAGTCGGGAAGCAGCTCTTTACCTACGCTGGGCCGCAGGCCGTAAGGCTCATTCAGGAAATTGGCGGCGAAGTTTTTCTCGATCTAAAATTTCACGACATCCCCAACACGGTCGCCAAGGCGGCCATCGAAGCCACCCGTTTGGGCGTTAAAATGTTCAACGTCCATGCCTCCGGCAGCCTGGAAATGATGCGGGCGACGGTAAAAGAAGTACGCCGGATTTGTCGTCAGGAAAAGCGCCGGCAGCCGATCATGTTGGCGGTCACGGTCTTAACGAGCTTGAACCAGGATGATCTCAAGCGGGTCGGCGTGGATGGAAGGGTGGGTGATCAAGTCGTGCGGCTGGCGCTCCTGACCAAGCAAGCGGGTATGGATGGCGTCGTCGCCTCGCCCCACGAAGTGGCCGATATCCGCGCCGCCTGTGGCCGTCGGTTCGTCATCGTGACTCCGGGGATTCGTCCGGTCACGGGCAGTCGCAATGATCAACAACGGGTCATGACCCCTGCGGATGCGATAGCAGCCGGCGTCGATTACATCGTCGTCGGACGACCGATTCTTGAAGCAAAGGATCCTGTTGCGGCGGCCCGAGAAATTGTTGCCGGGATGGAATCCGGCTGAAGATAGATCTTCGGCGCGCGCGGTTGCGCCGTTACTAGACTAGACTAGCAGGTTGATGAAAACTCTGATTGCAGGCTGCTCAAAAAGACTCAGAGGCAAGGCGCGCGAAAATCGACGAGCGGAGGCGTACTTAGGGAGTACGTTGTAGCGAGGCGATTGAGCGCAACGAAGCATCTGAGGCTTTTTCAGCAGCCGGCTAGTGCTTCCAAGAATGATAGAAATGGTTGACGGGGCTTTGGCCTGATCCCACAGCGAAGCCCTTTCGAATCGCCGCCGTTATATAATTCTTCGCCAGGACGACAGACTTCTCGACACTTTCACCTTTCGCCAAGCAGGCCGCGATGGCAGCGGAGAAAGTGCAGCCGGTGCCATGGGTGTGGCGAGTGCGGATACGGGGAGAGCTGAGCTCGCGGATTTTCTTGCCGTCAAAAAACAGGTCGACGGCCGGTCCCTTTCTGTGACCGCCTTTGATCACGACGCTCTTTGCGCCCATGGCGATGATGCGTCGCCCTGCCTCGGCTATGTCCTTGCCGGTGGTTAATTTCATCCCGGTCAGTTCCTCGGCTTCTGGAAGGTTGGGAGTCACCACGAGCGCCAGTGGAATTAGATGGGAACGCAACGCCTCGACGGCATCCCTCCGCAGCAACAAGTCACCGGATTTTGCGACCATCACGGGATCGACGACGACGTTTTTTAGATCGTATTGCCGGATCTTCCCGGCAATCATCTCGATAAGTGCCGCATTGGCGAGCATCCCCGTCTTCAAGGCTTCGGCGCCGATGTCCTCGATGACTGCGTCGATTTGCGCCGCAACCAGGTCTCGGCTCAAGGCAAATATTCTCGTTACCTTAACGGTATTCTGCGCCGTGATCGCAGTGATCACCGAAGTCCCGTAGACGCCGAAAGCGGCGAAGGTCTTGAGGTCCGCCTGGATTCCAGCGCCGGCGCCGGAATCCGAGCCGGCGATGGTCAGAGCTTTATGGATTTTCACCGGGCTTATTCTCTTCTTTGATCTCTACGGGGTTAAAATTCCGCAGCGTGCTCCCTAAAAGATGACCTTTCGTCCTCTCCAAGTTCGTCATTCCCACATGCTTTTAGCGGGAATCCAGGCGAAACTCTGACTGGACCCCCGATAACAACATTCGGGGGTGACGACTTTGAGAAAATTATCATAAAGGTCTTTCGATAGCCGCAGCTTTCTGCAAAATATTTTCATGCGGTGCGCTATCTGCCAAGTGCACTTTATACAAAAGCAAGGCACAAGCCCTTCTAAGTAAATTTTCACGTCAGTTTCGAGACCAGAACCATTGGTCCGGTTGGCGCGGCTGTCGTGCCAACCGGTTCGAGAGTGACGGCAAAGGTCTCTACGGGTTGATCGCTGCGGGGGACGTTGATATGCAGTCCGCCCTGGCTGGCAGCGTCGGTTGCAATTGTGCCGGCATAACGGGGCGCAGCGCCTTGGGCGATGGTCCACACCGCATACATTTTCCCTTCAGGCGCGGGCGGAAGATTGGTAACAAAGATGTGGCCCTCGCCGGATTCGTTCCAGAGAAATCGCCCCGCGGCCTTCGGTGTCGGGCCGGTGCCGTAAAGCGGGAGGTCTCTAGTGGAGGGGTCCCGTAAGAGATCGATTACCGCGGTATAAACGGAATGGCGCGGTTCGTACCGCTGGGTGACGAGCACGCCCGTTAACACCGCGCCGATAATACCGGCGGCCAGTGTCCCAGCCAGGATCTGCCAGCGCGGCCGAGGTAATCTTTCCCTGGTGGGAAGCGGCACGACTTTCTCCGCGGCAATCTGTTCCACCAGCCGGGCTTTGATTGAAGTGGAAGGGGTCATAGGCTGCAAGGTGCGATGGAGCAGCGCCAGGGCCTCGCGGGTTTCCCGAACGGAGGCTTCACAGAGGGCGCAGCCGGAGGCCAGGTGAGCTTCGAATTCTTTCAGCTCTTGCCCATCAAGCGCGCCGAGGGCGTAAATCTCTCCTTGCGCGCGCCAGTTTTCGTGTTCGCCGTTCATTATACCGCCTGTGTTCCAAGCATTTCTCGAAGACGTTGAATACCAGAACGCATGCGAGTTTTAATGGTACCCAACGGCTCTGCCAACCGTTCCGCGATTTCGGTCTGCGTCAAGCCATCGAAATAGGCCAGCTCCAATACTTTGCGCTGGGGCGCAGGCAAATTTGCCAAAGCGCTGTTCATCGTCAACCTGGCTTCAGACGCTGCTGCCGACGATTCGACGTTGTCACTCGATTCCGCCCGCGACGGATCGTCGGTCAGGACGAAGCTCTTTTCCCTTCTACGGATAGAACGTATTTTGTCGATCGCGCGGCTGCGGGCAATATTGATAATCCAGGCTTCCGGGCTGCCCCGCTCCGCATTGTAACTCTGCGCTTGCCGCCAGATCTGAACAAAAACCTCTTGAAGTAGATCCTCAGCGTCGGCACGAGCTTTCAGCATGCGCATGGCTAGGGTAAAGACCAGGGTGGAGAAGCGGTCGTAAAGCTGGCTAAAGGCGTCGCGATCTCGATTCGCTACTTGCCGGATAAGCTGAACGGCGAGGGTCGGGTCGGCAGTCACCGATAGTTCCTTTGGGAACGCGTCTGGCTTTGCGCGGCGGTGATAGCCATGGAAAATACTCTACTCAGCGCGCGTGTCGAGATCGATGCGCCGGCTCTAGCGATTGTCCATCGGCCGCGACGCCATACCCGAGGCATTCTATTTCAGCCCATTCGACTGCGCAAACCAATCCTATACTGGTTACGAACGATCCGGGGTTTTGGATTGGTTCTCGAATAAGCTTTTTTCATCCATTCCACAAAACTGTTTTTTCGGCAATCCGAATTCACCATTCCCGCCGTATTTCATAACAGCAAGGTCAAGAGGAGAGCGGAAATGAAAACCCGGCAAAGAAATCGCAAGCCAGCCACATGCCCGGAGATCGACAGTGAGCTCCAAGATATCCGATGGATACCTTTTGAGAATGACATCCTGGTCACGGAAGAATTCATTCAAGTCTACCGGGCCCGGCCGCTTTCACCCGAACGTGAACTGATGGTGGCAGTGTTAGAGACAGCCCTGACCGACACCAGGCGATGTTCCAATCCTCGCGACAAGAAATGCGTGAAGCGGTTCGCCGAGGCCGAAGCGTGGATCCAGGATACCGATCGAGAATGGATTTTCTCCTTTGTTAACTGCTGCGAACACCTCGGGATCGACCCTGGCAGCTTCCGTCGGGGATTGTTGCGCTGGAAGCCAACGAATTTAAGGAAAATCGAACCTGAGTCGCTTGCGCGCCAGCGAAAATCGCAAAAGCGGCTCTTCCGCGCAGCCGCGTAAATGAAAAAAAATCTACGACGTAGCAAGAATCAATTTTCAGGAGGTGAATTCAATGAAACTTACACGAAAACGACCGATGATTCAGGCGATGGCCGGTTTTTTGGCTGCGCTCATGACCACGGCTACTACGACACCTGTCGCATTAGCGGCGAGTCACAGAGAAGCGCCGCTGATCGCGCTGGATCCGACGGCAGATTTGACGGACGTCTATGCGTTCCGAAGTTGGGAGAATTCCGACAAGGCGGTTTTCATCATGAATGTCATCCCGCAACAGGCGCCTGCTTCAGGCCCGAATTTCTTCAACCTCGACGATGAAGTTCTTTACGCCTTTCATTTCGATCTCGACCAGGATGGCAAACCGGATGATTTGACTATCGAATTCACTTTTGACACTGAGATTCGCGACAACTCCAAGGCCGGCGGGTTGAACTTTAAGGACGTGCCGATCTCGTACGCAGGTGTTCCTCCAATCACCGCATTGGACGGCCCGGGGTCGGAGGGGATCGGCTTACGGCAGAAATATAAGGTTCATGCGATGAGCCGTTCTAAATCCGGTGAGGCCGTAGCAAAGGCAATTAGGACGACAACCCGGGATGTGAACAAAAAGCCGCTCATCGCAGTGCCGTCAAACGTCGGCCCGGCGACGATGCCGTATTATCCGGCTCTTGCCGCGCAAGGCATCTTCGAACTCGGCAACGGTGTGCGGGTCTTTGTGGGGCAGCGCGAAGAAACTTTTTATATCGACTTGGGATCGACCTTCGACACGTTGAACTTCCGGGCGCCGCCAATCCTTACACTCGCCCAGGATCAGAACGATACCCAGAACGCTTTCGGCATTGACGACGGCTTTGAGGGTCTTAATGTCACGACCCTAGCCGTCGAGATTCCGAAGTCGCTGTTCCCTAAATCGGCCGTCGGCATGTACGCCTCAACGAGCCGACAGAAAAACCGAAAGTTCGTGAGTGACGGACGAAAAGGCGACGACAAATCGTCCGGAGAATTCGTCCAAGTCTCTCGGCTGGCGAATCCCTTAATCAACGAGGTGATCATCGGCACCGGCTCCAAGGATCTTTGGAACAGCCAGGATCCGAAGGATGAAACACGGTTCATAGATTTCTATCAGAACCCAAGGCTCGCATTTCTTCTGAACGCGCTCTTCGGTACCGCGTTCCCGACGGCCGGGCGCAACGACTTGGTTACGTTGCTCTTGCAATACTTTGCCCCGGTATTTTCAGGCCCGCCCGGGATCATATCCGAGCTCCTGCGTGTGAACCTCGACATACCGCCGACACAGCCTTCGGATCAAAAACGCCTGACCGTGCTAAGCAGTGCGGCGGATGCGACTTTCGGGTGCGTCTCGGTCTTCGACCCTAACTCTATCCCCGACGCAGCCGGTTGGCCCAATGGTCGGCGTCCCAACGACGACGTCACCGACGTCGCTATCCGCGCTGTCGCGGGAGCGCTGCTAGGTCCGGTTCCTTGTCTCGGCGATGGCGTGAACTTCAATCGGGTGCGTCCAGGAACACCCTATGTGACCGCGGGAAATAACATCTCCACCGTGTTTCCTTTCCTGCCAACTCCCAACTCCGGACGAAGCCCGGCAGCGCCGTTGCAGCAAGGACCGAACGAACCCTTGTTCCGTTAGGCCGAGTTAGAAGACGGAGCCACAGGCGACACAACATTGCGCCTGTGGCTCCGACGCGGAAAGGAGGAGGTCCATGTCAGCTCCAAAAAGCGTCGGTGTTTTGATCCTGGCGATGACGAGTTTTCTTACGCTGGGATCTCTACCCGTGTCGGCCCAGCGCATGGCGACGGACAATCACATCACTTATTACCAACGGTTGTTGCAGCGCAATCCGCTGAACCCGCGGGCGTACTATGGTTTGGGCGATGCGCTGATCCGAAAAGCGCGGGAAACCGGCGATCCGAGTTATTTCAATCGCGCCGAAGAAGCGCTGAAGAAGTCACTGGAGATCAATCCCGACAACGCCGGCGCGATGCGCCATCTCGCCTATGTTTTCTATTCGCGCCATGAATTCGAACCCGCGGCCGTTCTTGCCGGCAAAGCCATCGAAATGGATGCAACGGACGGGGATTCCTATGGCATCTTGGGTGACGCGCTCATGGAAACGGGCGAGTACGAGAAGGCCGAAGAAGCCTACCGCAAGATGATGCAGCGGGAAGAGAGTCTCTATTCCTACAGCCGGCGAGCGGGACTGAAGAGCGCGCGTGGCGACAGCGGCGGCGCCATGGCGGACCTGGAGCGCGCCGTGGCCGCGGGCAAGGCGGCAAAACAACCGGCTGAGAGCATCGCCTGGGCCGAGTGGCAACTTGGCAGCGATCATTTCAGTCTCGGAAAATTGGCAAAGGCCGAGGCGTTTTACCGTCAATCCTTGGCGACTTATCCCAATTATTATCGGGCGTTGGCCGGCCAGGCCCAGGTGCGCGCCGCGCAGAAGCGCTATGACGAGGCGATCGATCTCTACGGTAAAGCCATCGCGATCCTGCCCATGCCCGAGTATATTGCCGCGCTCGGAGACGTCTATAGCAAGATTGGAAAGTCTGACGAGGCACGCAAACAGTATGAGCTTGTGGAATACATCGGCAAACTCAATGCGCTCAACAAGGCTCTTTATAATCGGGAGCTGGCTTATTTTTATGCCGATCATGACATCAAATTGACCGAAGGGCTGGAGCTCGCTCAACGTGAGCTGGACTACCGCCGCGATATCTACGCCTACGACGTGCTGGCGTGGAGTCTTTACAAGAACGGCAAAGCTGAGAAAGCGCGCGACGCCATCGACAAAGCGCTGAGATTGGGCACGAAGGACGCCAAGCTCTTTTACCATGCCGGGATGATTCATTACCGGCTTGGGGACAAGGCGAAAACGCAGAAGTATCTCAGGAGCGCGTTAGCGACCAATCCGCATTTTCATATTCTTTTTGCCGACGAGGCGGCGCGCACTCTCAAAACCCTGGAGGATTCGACGGACAGCGCCGCGCTAGGTCGGTAAACGTCCGGAGGTCGTCCGATGCGCTCACGCTTCATTGCCGGGCTGTTGTTGGTTTCACTGTTCGCCGCCGCGGGAAACGTCGTGGCCCATCCACTGGGCAATTTCAGCATCAGCCAATATTCGGCAATTGGCATCCATCGAGATGAAATCCGGCTCCGGTACATCATCGACATGGCGGAGATTCCGACTTTTCAGGAGATTCAAGAAAACGGGATCAAGGCGACGACCGGAGATTCCAGTTTGGAAACTTACCTCGAGCGTAAGGCCGAAATGCTGCGCGATGGTTTGAGACTCGAGGTTAACGGGCAACGTCTGACACTATCGGCGGAATCCCGGGAAATTATCTTGCCACCCGGCGCCGGCGGTCTGCCGACCATGAAGATCGGCATACTGTACAAAGCGAAGCTCACGGTGGATTTAAGGTCCGGTGAATATCTACTGAGCTATCGGGACAATAATTTCGCCGGGCGCGCCGGCTGGAAAGAGATCATCGCGGTGGCGGAGCCCGGCGCTCGAATATTGCACAGCTCGGCTCCCGAAATCGATCGGAGTTACCAGTTGAATGACTATCCGACGGATCTGTTAAACAGCCCGCCACAAGAGTTGGCAGCTAAACTGGCATTCAGCACGCAGACTCTACCTGCAACCGTTGGGTCAGCAGAAGGTTTGCAGGCTCCGAGGGGAAATGTCGAAAAGGCGACCACGGGAAGCAAGTTACGGATGAAGGGTGGCGATGTGACACAGAGAGCCAGCCTTGGGGAATCGGCAAAACCCACTAGGCCAGTGGTCCAGTCGGTTGTGGCGGCTCCGGATTTACCTCGAGTAGAGGAAAGCAATCCGGTTCAATTAGAGGCTAATCTACAAGGGACACCGCGCAATGCCTTCACGGAGTTGATGGCAGCGAAACAGTTGGGCTTCGGGATTGCGTTACTTGCCTTTGCTGTGGCTATGGGGCTCGGTGCATTTCACGCTCTGGAACCTGGCCATGGCAAAACTCTGGTGGCTGCCTATCTCGTCGGCTCGCGCGGAACCATGAAGCATGCCTTTCTGCTCGGGTTAGTTGTAACCGCAGCGCATACGGCCGGCGTTTACTTGCTCGGCGCGGTGACGCTCTATGCTTCGCAGTACGTCGTGCCGGAGCGGCTTTATCCTTGGCTGGGTGTGGCCTCAGGCGTTTTGATCGCCGGCCTGGGCGCCATCCTCCTGGTGCGGCGTTATCTAGGTACAGACGCGATCTCAAGTCATCATCACCATCATCATGGCAATCACGCTCACGACGCGGACCAGCTCCACCCCCACAGTCACCACCACCACTCTCACGATGACGGCCACACGCATCTCGACCACGATGCCGACAAAAAAGTCTCTCTCCGGGAACTCCTGACACTCGGTATTAGCGGCGGGATTATTCCCTGTCCCGCGGCTCTGGTCGTGCTCTTGAGCGCGGTGTCGATGCAGCGGATCGGCTTTGGGTTACTTTTGATAGTGGCATTCAGCGTTGGGCTAGCGGCAGTGCTGATCACGATTGGTCTTTTCATGGTCTATGCGCGTCAATTCATGTCGCGCTTCCAAGCTAACCATCGGCTCATCACCCACTGGCTGCCGTTGACGTCGTCGGCTTTCATACTTCTTTTCGGTGTCGCGCTCACGGTACAAGCGCTCCAGACCGCGGGAATTCTACCTGCGCACTTGTGAGCGCGCCATCCTAGCGCGACAGAGCCGCAACCAAAGCAGCAAGCCTTACTTTACCGCAGAGACGCAGAGTTCCTAGCGCGGCGAAGCCGCAACCGATTTGGCAGCCCATGGGGTCCATG
>DAIRFP010000257.1:0-7011 GCA_036794995.1 Thermodesulfobacteriota bacterium
ATCGTTTGGGCATCGATGCCGTTCTTTGCCAAAAACCCTTTCTCCTGCGCCACCCATAACGTGGTCGCGACGGAGCTCATCGAGGCATAGCCGATCAGCACCTTGGACCGGGATTGACCGAGACTAGCTGAAGGTTCGACAGCGAGAATGAAAAAAACGATTAGGGCTGCAAAGACACGAAAGAGCATGACAGTAGCGCTTCCGTTGGGATAACAAAGAGCAGGGCGCCTAGTCAAACGATCCACGCAAAAGTGGCCGGCCAGTCATTGAGAAAAATAAAGGGTCTTCAGGCTTTCTTGTGAACCAGAGATTGGGAATTGCACCGCAAAGGCGCTGAGGACGTGGAGTAAAGAGTTTTTGAAAAACATTACTCCGAACTGCGAGCGCTATATTACTATAGTTCAAAATTTGCGCGGCCTACGCAAATGATCTGGAAGTTGAAAGCACTCGGAGTCGGAAATTGCTCCCGCCATGGCGCAAAGTCGCCAAGTTTAGAGGGGAAAGATGAAAACTCTTACGAATGATTTTCACCCGTAATCTCCGACCTTTGCGGCCTTTGCGTCTTTGCGGGAGAAACTCCGAGATTTCGTTGCGGCTCTGCCGCGCTGGGCCTCTGTGATGAAAATTTCTTCACACGAAACCCAGAAGAACCAGAAATAAAAAACGCCGGCGAGGTCGTCCACTTCCCCGCCGGCGTCGGTTGGAAAACTGCTCTTGGATGTTCAGTTCAGAGTGCTGGGCCGGATGCCTAGCTTCCCGTCGCCAATCCAATCACGTTTTCGATAATGTCTAGGATTCGTTGGGTGCGGCGGTCGATCAGAACCACGTGTTCCTGAAGAATGACTCTTTCCCAGTACTCAGGTAAGCGCGGCAGCCGGACATCCAAATCCCGTGGAAGAGGCTCCAGCCGTTTCTGCAATCCTGGCGGGAGCTTGCCGTTCTTGTCGAGGTGCTTCTGCAAGCCCGGTGGCAGCTTGTCCTTCTTAGCCAACCCCGGCGGTAGACCCTTCGCCGGCGCGCTACGGTGATAGTACTGGTAAATTATTCTCCGTTCTTCGGGAAGAAAACGCGCGGGCCGGTCTTCGTTCAAACCCCACGCTGCTGCGACTCCCAGAAAATAAATGCTAACCAAAGCCACGAATAAGATGGTGGCTTGCTCTGTCTTCGCATGTTTGTTAAGTGCTCCCATTTTTAGTTTCCTTTCCGGCTTGGATTGCTTCGCGCGAAATGCAGAAGCTGTTGGAAATCAAGGCAATTCCTAAGCCAAAAACAGTGATTCGCGATCACGGTAAGAAACTGGAAGGTTCGGGTTGTTGCGCGACCTGGGATAGAGAGCTCACCAGGGCAAAATTGTTTGGCGTCGGTGGTTTTACTGATAGCACGCGAAAAAATCGGAGCGAGATTCCTATTGTTGACAGGGGCTACGTGCAGTGCTAATCGATTGATTAGAAGTAACGGCCCAACCATTCTCGATAGACCTTCCAGCTTGGCCAGAGCATCCTCATCTCGATCGGGCTAGCTTAATTTAGCGGTTATTGGAGAGGAACCTAGATGTCCTCCGAACGATGATAAGTAAATCATTAAGCCAGTCACTTTTGCGGTGGCGCTGCAGGAGTGTATTGGCTTCTCTATTTCAGAGGGCTACCCATCGGATGCAGGCGTTTTAGCGTAGGAAGGAGGCTTTATGTTCATAGAAACTTATTACGATGATCGGGCGACGGTTCCCGCCGGCACCAGCGCGCCGCCGATTCCCTACCCTGAATTGTCCGGGGACGAACTGACGGTGTGGCAACAATATTTGCCGATGAGGAGAGCGGTAAGGAATCTCCACTCGCGGTTCAATACCGACACTATTCCCGGTCCCGCGATTGCGGAGATCGAGAAAGCGAAAAATACCGTGCGTGCATTTGACCGCATAGAAATCTGGAGCCGTACAGACGATCCCATGGCGGTTGGAGTCATCGGCGGAGAACAGCCGCGGTATTTCTCCATCGTGCGCTGGGGGGATGCGGAGCTCACGCTTGAACAGGTAAAAAAACGACTGCAGGTCGAGAAATGGATGGTCTGGCTGACTTCCACAGTCGGGATCTTGGTCTGCATCGTTGCCACATTCGCCGCCCTGGCGTTTGGCAAATAGCGTTTGCCCCCTTTCGTGCGCCCCGCCGCTGAAGGTCGCCAATCGGCGGCGGGCTGCCTTGGGTGTTGGCTCAATCTTCCAGGTTCATCAACTTTTCAACTCGTCCGGACCTTGGACTTTGCCGCGTAATGCCCGCGGCATCTTACCTTTGTCCGTTCCACGGGAAATATTCTCCCCTGCGAGCGTCTTGCTTCGAGACCCCGTAGCGAAACTGCGGTAGGTTCAATGCCAGCGGGATATCGCAGCACGGCGAGTAACTTTCCAACGCGATTTCTTTCTGTTAGCTTAAAACGGCTTGTCCTTTAGAATTAGTTTCGGGCTGAGTGGGAGCAAAAACATGTCGCGACTATTACAATGCGTGACCGTGGTGGCGCTGCTGGTGCTGTCACACCGCGCCGACGCAGCGGATCAAAATCATTTCGCTTCGATTTTTCTGGATGGAAAGAAAATCGGCCAAATTCACTACACGCTTCGAACCGACGACAAAGGGATGGTAGAGGAGCTGAAGACGCGAAGCTCGGTATCCATCCTCGGCTTTCAAGTTTATTACTTTACGCAGGATCTGCACGAAGTGTGGAAAACCGGTGCGCTGCAGAGCATGCAGGGTGACACGGACGATCATCGTACAATCTACAAGTCGTCGCTCAAACGCAATGCCAAAGAGTACGATGGCATGCTGAACAGCAAGCCCTTGACCCTACCGCACAATGCCTTTCCCACTTCTGTCTGGCATTACGAAATTACCCAGCAGTCGCTGCTCTTTGACTTGAAGGATTTCCGGCTGATGAAGGTCAATGTAAGCAAAAGTGAAGATTCAGTTTCAGTCGCCGGGCGATCGATTCCCGCAAGCAGGTTTGATTTCTCGGGGGAGTGGCAGGCTTCGATCTGGTTTGACCAGAACAAGCAGCTGGTGAAGCTGAATTATAAGGCTGAGGGCCGGGACATTGTTGTAACGATGGATCCAAAGTAAGTCCTGCACGACAGAACAAAAACAGTTTGCCCTCTCGCTCCCCGCCTCTAGCAGGTTGATGAAAACTCTGATTGCAGGCTGCTAGGCTGGATCCCTCGACGGTTCAAGGCACGGAAAAGACGATCAGCTGATCGGTGACTCCCCCTGCTCCAGGCTTCAACGAGCCGGCGGCGAGGTAAACCCGCCCGCCGGTTGTCGCGGCGGCAGTCCCATGCCGGCCCCCGGGCATCGGAGCGAGTGTCTTCCAGCTTTTGGTTTTCGGATCGTAGGCCTCGTTCTCAGCGAACGTGTTAGGCGCAAGCTCCCCGCCTAATACCAGGATCAGACCCTGATAAAGCGTATAGGCGACCCCGCTGCGTGCGGTGGGAAGCGACGGTCCCGACGTCCAGGAATTCGTCGCCGGGTCGTAGATGTCGTGCATATCCGTTGGTTCATTGGATGCTCCGAAACGGCCGCCGACGGCATGAATTTTTCCCTCGGCGGCAACCAGCGCCATATGATCGCGCGCCTTGGGCAGCGGGGCGCGCTCGCTCCAGGTGTTGGTCGCGGGATCATAGACCTGATGGGTTGCCACCGTCTGGCCTGCGGGAGTGCGTCCGCCAGTTGCGTAAATCTTGCCGTCGAGCACGGTGACGGCCACCGCGCCGAGGCCGGACTTGAGCGGGCTCAGCGAGCGCCAACTGTCTGCTGCAGGATCATACTCAGAAACGTGAGGTTGCCCGTCCTTATGAACGGACCCAACGAAGCCGCCGACGGTGTAGATTTTACCGTTCAGGACGGCGGTGCCGATATGATCGAGTCCGTGCGGCAGCGGGGCGCGGGTGCGCCAGCGATCGGTCGCCGGGTCGTATTCATCATGGTAGGTCCCCCCCACCCCCTTTACTCCCCCGCCAATGACGTGGACCTTGCCGCCCACCGCTGCCAGGGCCACTTCGTTGCGCGCAAGTGGAATCGGCGCTTTCATCGTCCAGCTTCCCTGCGATTGCGCCTGGACAGTTACTGTCGACGCGCCGAGCACCATCCCAAGTCCGGCGAATCGTAGAACCGCCAAATACCTAGCGTGCATGGTTTCCTCCTCACTGACCGGACGATATCGTGGCTGGAGAGCTATGCAACCAAAGAACGCAAATAACACTCGCGTCCCCTTTTCTTCTCTATCGGTTCAAGTTCTCCATGAATTCGAATGCTGTGAACCGTCGGAGAGGCGATTTAAGGCCGCCGAAGAACACCTACGATCGGCGGATTACCGCCCTCGTAGCAGCTTCAGGAATTCGTCGTTGCTTAGGTAAACGCCGCTTCGACTTCACGCACCTCCATCTTCGCGACGTTGGTTCCCAGCTTGATCCCCGCCTTTGCAACTTCCGCTTGAAAGGTCTTGGTCTTGGCCTCGAGGTCCGCCTTGTCGGCGTAGGTCCTGACCCAGATAAACTCGTTCTGCGGGCGGTTCACCCACGTCCCAACGATGGGCACGCCGATGCGCGCGTGCAGCACAGTGATTTCCTCTTTGAAGTGCTTGAGGAAAGCGTCCATCTCACCCTTGTTGATTGTGTAAATGCGAATCTGTGACAGCATTTCGATTTCCTCCTTTTTTGCTAGCCGCCGCGCTCAACCCGAACGGCCTTTGTACAATAATCAACAGGAACTTCCATTTTAGAGCGTGCTCCTGCCGGCTTGTTAACCTGGAGAATTCTCTGCACAGGCGGGCTTGTACCACGATCTCCCCGAAAGGATCAAACAAAAAGTCTGTCCCGTTTCCCTGCCCTCATCTGCAGGGTCTCGTCAAGTCGTGTTGAGCAGTTGAAAATCCCTCTAAATCTCCCTTTATCAAAGGGAGACTTTATATTCCCCCCTTTTTCAGAAGGTGTACGGACCGGGAACAAGGGTAAAGGGGGGAAGGGGGGATTTTTGGACAAACGTGACTTGTGAATCCAAGCCAGTTAGGTGAAACTGCCTTTGACGATTCCCTGCCCTCATCTGCCGTTTCAGCGCGTTAAATGCTAAATTCGATCTATCATGCTTGCCGACTCAAAGCCGATCCCAAGCAAATCTCCGGTGATCCAAAACGGACTGTGCTACGTGAGCTTTGCCTATGACGCCGCACGATCCATCGATCTCGGAGAGGCCGAACGGCGGATCGCCCATGCTACCGAGCGACCAACCATCGCCCACAAGCGGCGCACCCCCAGTTATTTTGAGTATCAACCGCCTCCGCTCCGCACCAGCCGCGAGTCCGAGCCCTACCCCATCGGTAAGTTTACGACCCGTTCCAGCGTCGATCTCATGATTTATGATTTCGGCGCGGTTTCCGTAATCTATACGCTTACTATCGACGGACCTTTTGAAGATCTCCTCGTCCTTAGCGAAGAGCTTTACGATAATGAAACGCTGCTCCGTGATTCGCGCCTGCGGGTGGATCAACTACTGCAGGTTATCGGCGATGCCGCAAGCCAGAGCCATCCGTCGCCCGTCGTGGAAGACTATGTAATTTTCCAGGTGGAGCGTTTCGCCGAGCCCGTGGATCTTAGGCTATTCACTGCCGAACACGCCCGCGAGATCGCCCAGCTTCTCCGCGCCGAGCGCCAAGCGCTCTCCGATCAGGAGGTCGAGGACGCCCTGGCTGTGCGGCTCTCCTACAGCGCCAATGACATCACCCTGGTGGACTGGAACGCCGCGCTCTTAGTCGACAGCGAAGGCGATGATGTCCGCGCCCTGCTTGATTTCGCCAACGTCGAATTGTTGGAGATGCGCTACGTCGATCAAAAACTCGATCGCGCCTTGGACCAGGCATACGAGACGCTTTCCCGGCATTCATGGAGTCTACCGTGGGTGTTCGGGTCCTACGGCGCCGACTTGCGCAGCCTGGCCGAACTGCAAGTCGATAATGCTACCTTATTCGAGGGCGTGAATAATACCTTAAAACTGGTCGGGGATCAGTACCTGGCGCGCGTCTATCGGATGGTCAATCGCCGCTTTCATCTTGACGAGTGGGATTCCAGCATTCTGCGCAAATTGGAGACGCTGGAAAGCATTTACCAAAAAATCTCCGATCAGGCCTCGACCCGGCGCATGGAGATCCTGGAGTGGGTCATAATCTTTCTAATCGCGTTTTCAATCGCTTTGGAGTTTATCCACTAACGGTCAGACCCCGTGAATCGCACGCCAGATGAAAATTCCTCACGTGCAGACGCTCTCCAAACCTACGATCACGCCGAAGTGTTTACTTCTCGACATGCCCCTGGGATCCCCCGCGCTGCCCGAGCGCGATTCGGGTGTGGCAAACTAGCCAACGGCACTAAGGACCTTCCCGCTGACCTCGACTGGTTTGGCGTCGATAAGAACAAAAGCCATCACACAAGGTTGGCTACCGCGGTTAACCCAATTGTGGATCGTTCCGCGCTGCACGAGCACGTCGCCCGCTTTCAGATGGACGACCGAGTCGTCGAGCTCCATATCGATCTCACCCGAAATAACCACGGCATAGTCGATTGAATCGGTCCGGTGATTCCGCGGCGCCACCCCGGGCGCGAACTCTATGACACGAAAAACCGTGCCGTTCTGCAGCGTCGTGCCCACTTTTCTCAGCCCCTCGTCGGCATCACCAGTGTTGTTTACCGGAAAAGATTCCGTAGTCCAGACAACGCTGGCCGACGCCCCCGGCCGGTTCGAGGTGATGTTTTTGGAAACTTCGTCGATCGTGACGACCGCGCGCCCGTTGGCGTCATGTCCGGTGACTATCCGTCGTACTTGAACTGCCATGGTTTTCTGCCTCCTTCGAATCGAAATCCAATGTCCAGAATTCAGATCGTCGCACCGATCATCGCGTTCCTTTCGGTGCTGCCGCCTCAGCCAGGAGCGCCTGTATGAGTGCGCGAGCCGGTTTGGCACTCCACTCTCTAGGCCCGAT
>DAIRFP010000258.1:0-6985 GCA_036794995.1 Thermodesulfobacteriota bacterium
TGACGATAATGCGGGAATGGCGGAGTGGGGAGAAAGTCGACTTCAATTAGGCAGGTTTAGAATCCCTCGGCATAGAGTCGAGGGATGTTCAGACGCCGTGAATTCTTCTAAACCGAACTGATCGAGCGTTTATTTGGACGGGCAGACTAGGTGAAAACTCGACGTCCGCCCTTCGACGATGCTCGGGACGATTCGTAATACTTGTTATCCGTTGGTTCTGAACCTGATCGAACCATGAACGCAGTTTGCGACAGTCTGATCAACTGGATAGGCTCGAATCGAGAGTTACTAGTTTTCGCGGCGCGTGACGCTCTCCGGTTTCAGACCGCCGGCCCAAGGATAGCTGCTGAGACTATGGCTGGTTTTCCCAAGCACCAGTGTTTCCGCATGACGAATGCCGACCAGCTTGGTGTTGATCACCGGGACTTTGAACTCGGCTTCCAGTTCTTCCGGCGAAACCACGTATACATCTTCACCTTCCTCTGAACGGCCCCGTTCCCAATCCTCGATTCTGCGAATGCGTTGGTTGTGTGTCTTTTCCTCTACGACTTCTGCGAGCACCCTGTGCTGAGCAGCTTGCAGCACCCCCGTTAGTCTAACTGAGACCATGCCATGAATTCTTCCAGTCCGAGTTGCTCCATCGTGTTCTTGAAGGGCCGGCCCGTTCGTTCGTGTCTTCCCGATAGACGATAGTATTCGAAAATAAGATCGGGTAGCCACTTGGCGATGGTGAAGCCTTGATATTTGCCGTCGGGGATAGGCTCCAAGAATCGCGGGCCAACGTCCTTCCAATCAAAGTCGGCGATCCAGCCGCGTTGGGTGCCGAAGAGGCTTTGGAGAATCATGCTGCGATGGCCGGCTTCAAGAGCTTCGTCCATGGTGAAGTTCCAGCCGGTAATGGCGTTGAACGCGTCGACGATGCTGTTCAATCCATCGGGTTTCTGGTTCATCTGAGCAAACCAACAGCCGCCGAAGATACCGGTGAACTGGCGGTATTGTTCAGATAGTATATGTGACCACGCCCAGCCATCGGGGTTGTCCGCTGCCAAGGGACCCCAATTTTCTCTGTAACGCAGATCGGGCGGCGGTTTGGTGGAGCCGCCACCCTGGGGTTTCATGCCGCCGCTGGCGACCAGTTCGCGTAGCATCTGACCGAGCATGGGTCGCCACTCGTGCATCGCAGGGGTTCCGCCTTTGGTATGCACCGCCCACTTGGGTGCGTCGCCGCCGATCGCCTCGGCGAGTTGCTTGGGGCCTTCGGCCAGCAAGTTGCCGAGCCAACCTTCGCGCCGCGCCGCCATCCCCAGGAGCTTTTCCACGGCGTCGACGTTGCCCCATTCGAGCTTCAAGCCATTGGTCTGCTCAGGACCGAGGAGTCCTTTCTCCCAGGCCTCGAACGCGACGCCGGCGCCGCAGGAGAAATGGCTGCACTCGATGCCAAGATCGTTGATGCGCTCGGCGAGATAGAGCGCGGCATTGCCCTTGATGCCGAGATTGAAGAACGTGTCGAGCCATTCACCGCCGGCGTTGAAATGGACTACGGTGCCCTTGAATTCTCCTTGGCCGAGCGTGGCGTCCCAAGGACACATGCGCGCGCATTGAAAGCAGGGCCGCAGAACCACATCGTTGTCGCCGAAGCCGTGAATGTGGGCGGGCGAGAGTTCGGTGCTGCGCCAATTTAAATTATTCAGCGCGCCCCACGCCTCGCCGTGACCATACTTGGTTTTTTTCTTTTTGACGTCGTGCTGCTGCAACGTAGTGCGCCAGCGCCAGCCGGCGTCGATTAGTTTAGCCTTATCGCGATAGCTTGGCCGCGCCGCGCCGGAGACCACGATCGCTTTCAGCTTCTTCGAGCCCAGCACCGCACCGCCGCTGTGGGCGGCGAAGTGATTGTAGTCATTGGCCAGCATCGCTGCTCGATTCATATTCTCGCCCGCGGGGCCGATGCAGAGCACCTTGGCGTCGCGATTGCCCACCAATTCGCGCAGGCGATCTTCGGTATCGCGCGTGCCCATTCCCCAAACCTTACCGGCGTCCCGGAGCTCCGGTCTGCCGTTATGAATGTAGAGATAGACCGGCTTGGGGGAAGCACCGTTAAGGATGATGCCGTCGTACCCTGCCGCTTTCAGGTAAGTTGCCCAGTAACCGCTGGTTGCGCCTCTTCCCAAGGTTATGTTGGTGAGCGGACTTAAGTAGACTGCGGTCATTTTGGTGCCGCCGGGAGTGAAACCGTTGCCGGTGAGCGGCCCGGTCATCATGACGACGACATTTTCCGGTCCAAAAGGTTTGGCCTCTAGCGGTAGTTCCCGCAACAGAATATAGGTCGCCAATGCTTGGCCGCCGATGAATTTTTTCAAGATCGGCTCTTCGGGTAGATGCTCGTCGCGCAGGGTTCCGGTGGTAAGATCGACGCGCAGGATCTTGCCCATGTAGCCGCCGGGGAGGGGTGTAGCGCGGTTTGTGGGGAATAGACTCATAGTTCTTTCGACCTCTTGTTAGATTCAACGAACTGGTTATGTAGACTCAGCACCGGTCCAGGGTTTAGAGTCTCGAGTCCCGTGTCTCGGGTTTCGCGTTAACTCAAGACTCTAAACGCGAGACTCGGGACTTTATCTTGCGCCGAAGATCGCCCGCATTTCTTCACCCGCGGGCCCATATTCCTTGGCCAAGCCGGGATCGCTGGCCTGGAGCTTGACCTGGCGCAGCGAGAATACTTTTGGATCGATGTCGCGGTGGCCGGGAATTCTGCCCTGCTCGCGCAGCATGCGCTGGCCCTCGGCGGAGAGAATGAAACTCATCAATAACTTGCCGGCATTGGGATGCGGGGCGGACTTGGCCAAGGCGATCGGATGGACGTAGGTAATCACCGGCTCGTCGAAGACATACTGGACCGGACCCCCTTGTCCCTTGATGCGGGCGAGGATGTGAGCGTAGGAGTTGGTGACCACGTGAAACTCACCGGCGGCGAGAAGCTGCGCCGAGATGTTGTGTCCATCGCGCAAACCGGGTTGCTGGGCAGCCAGGGCCTTGAGAAATCCTCTGGCCTTTTCCTTGCCCATGCGCCGCTGGAGGTTCACGTACCACTCCGGGTCCTGGAGATTGACGCCGATTCTTCCTTGCCACTTCGACGCCAGCAGGTCTTCGTATTTTTTTGGCGCATCTGCGGGCCGAACCAGCTGCGTATTGTAGCCCATGGTGTTGAGCAAAGAGTGGACGTTGACCCAATGGCTGTCCGGGTCTTTGAAGCCGTCCTCGTAAGCGGACGCTTCCGGGGGAACAAACCTCTGAGTGAGGCCCGCCTCCTTCATCAGCTGTACCTGGAAGCCGGCGGAAGTGAAAACATCCACCGCGAAGCGACCGGCCCTTGCTTCCGTAATGACCCGCTGCAGCACCCGCTCGCTCGTCCCACGGTAAAAGGACGGCTTGATAGCGGGATACTTTTTCTTGAATGCTTCGACGAGGGTAACGATTTGCTCGTTGTTCAACGAGCTGTAAAGCACGACTTCGCTTTCGGCCCGCGCGGATTCTTCCAGAGTTGCCGCGCCCGCGACGGGGGCCAATAATAAACCAGCGACGAAGATCGAAAACAGATGCTGTCTCATGTGCGCTACCCGTTCAGACGCGGCCAACGAATAGATCATGCGTCGGCAGCATGGTTTTCATGAGACCCTGCTCGATCTGGTAGCGATTGAGCGCCGCCAGAGAGCGCGTTTCATTCTCGCCCATCACGTAGGCGTAGGGATCTTCCCCTAGCACCTCGCGCTCTTGTAGGTACCCGGCGATTTCGTCGGCAGGCATATACGGCGCCGCGGCGTCTCGCGCTTCCATGAAGGCGCGGGTCAGTTTCGCCGGGAAGTCGGGATAGCGCTCGACGATTTCGCGGCGGATGGAAAGCACATGCATAATCGGGTTGATGCCCGTTCGTCTGACGTAGCGAATAATTTCCTCTTGGTCTTCGAATAGCGGTTTTACCCCCGGGTAGGCCGCCATCATGGGCGGGGTCTCGCCGCCACCGAATAACCCCGGATAGCCGTTGTCTCCTGGAACCACTGCACCGTGCAGTGTCCCTTCACTCAGCATTTTGGCGAGTTGCAGCTTCTCCTGGCCGAAGGGCGGCGGCGGATCGATGCGCTCCACTTTGACGGGAAGTTCGTGGCCGATGAAAACCTCCCGGCCGGAGACGAACCATTGCATGTCCGGAGTCTTGATACCGTGGGCGTCGAGCAGGTAGCCGCGGGCCCAGACGACGGCCGTGGCGCCGTAGCGAAAGCAGCCGAATTTTTTGCCTTTGAGTTCCGACGGGTGTTTCAGTTTACCTTCGCAGTGATAGATGTTGCGCTGGCGCGGGCCGCGTTCAAAGAACACCGGGATGGCCAGCAACTCCTGCCCCTTTTCGATGGCCCGCCAGAGGCTCGCCGCGGAAACCTCGCCGACGTCCCACTCACCGTGAAGATATTTGTAGTGACGTTCACCGGAGGAAACGAAGTTGGGGTCGATGTCCAGCTCATAGCCCTCGACGCCGACTTTGCCGTCGATCAGAGCCCGGCAGCGCGGATGATCGGGCAGGCCAAGGGTGATACGGGGTTGGTTTGCCATAGAAACTTCCTTTCTCAGCTACGAAGTCAAGATACAAGTTCAAATCGTTCAAGCCGTTCCCGTCGTTCCGGGTTCGATCAAACGATTTGAACGTTTTGAACTGCTTGAACGCCTTGAACTTCAAGTATCATCGTGCCCCGCCAAAAATCTCACGGTAACGGTTGCCGATGGCCTGGTAGTTCTTGCCAATGTCGAAGATGTCCGGTATGCGGACGTCCTGCCCTTCGAGGAGCTGGCTTTCGGGCGATTTAACTTTAGTATGGGCAGGCATGCGATTGGTCGTGACGATGACTTTTTGTCCCTCCTCGGAAAGCAGGTAGTCGATGAACAGGGCGGCCGTATAGGGCCGCGGCGCGCTGGCGCTCATGAATACCAGGCTCGGGCTCAGGAAGTAAGGCTGCATGGGCGCGAAGGAAAGCGGCGCTCCTTGTCTGCTCAATGTCAGCACCGAGTTGAGATTCGTTTCCACTGCCATATCGAATTCGCCCGCCGCCACCAGTTGGGTCATGAGACGACGCCCGCGCTGGTGCGAGATATTCTGCTCGTTCAGCCGCTTCATGAACCGCAATCCCGATTCTTCGCCGAGATATTGCATCATGGTGCCAAACCACACGTAAGACTGACTGTCCATGGTCAGCTTACCCTTCCAACGTGGCTGCAAAAGATCTTCCACTGCGCGCGGAGTTTCATCCTTCTTGACCTGGCGCGTGTTGTAAGGGCTTACCATGACGTTGGTCATGTAAGCCGTCCAGAGACCCTGTTTGTCCTTGAAACCCTCCCGGTAGAATTCCCGTTCCGGCGAGCGGTAGCGCGCAGCAACTTTCTTGTCGATCAAAGCGAGGACCCCCAGCTGACCGCTCAGAACGACATCCGAAATCGCCTTTCCGGCCCGGCTTTCCGAATCGATACGGGTAATGATCGCAGCGCCGGAAAAGTGGACGCTGGCGGCCTTGGCTCCGGGGTATCTTTTCATGAATCCTTCGGTGAGCGGCTTCATTGCCGAGACGTCCATGTTGGCATAGATCAGCGCTTCGCCCTCGCTTTTGGCCCCGTCGAACAACCTTTGTTGGCGTTCTTGCGGCGACAGTTTTTCCAGGGCGGCCAGTTTGGATTCGACGGTTTGCGCGCCGAGCTTGAGCGCGCTAAAAAACAGACCGGTGATGGCAATCACCGGGATCAGCAGCGGATTCATCCGTTTTACTCCTTTGTAACCGCACTGCCTTTGTTTCGTCGTCGCTATGCGTCTAGCGCGGACTTTTTCATATCGAAAGAATGATCCGAACTAGACTAGTGTCCTGTCCCAGAAAACGTGCACATAATCACAGCTCATTCGGCTTGCAAATCTCCCCTTCCCCTCTTTTTCAAAAGAGGGGTTAAAAGCCCTACCGAGATAAGTCCCCCTTTGAAAAAGGGGGATAGAGGGGGATTTGAGTTCGAGTTCAACCGCTCCCATCGGTTGGAGTTTTTAAATGAATTTCTGAGACACCACACTAGTGATGATTTTCCGTTCATGCTCAGGGTTTCGAAGCATTCCGTATCCTTTTTTCATCAACCTCTAGAGGTAGCCTTTCTCTTTAAAGTACTTTTTGGCCCCGGGATGCAGCGGAATATTTAACTGGCCGGCTTCGCCGCCGCGACAGAACTCGCGCATGGTCATGGGCCGTTTGTCGAAATGATCCACCGGAATTTGCTTGTAGCAAAGATCCACCGCTTTGGCCATATGGTAGGCGACGGCTGAGGGCAGGTCGGCGTGGCAGAAATAGGTCCAGCCGCTAAAATCCACGGTGCGAATATCCCGTTCCATGTTCGGGTAGTGCCTCCGTGTCAGCATGGCACTCGGAAACCCAATCTTTTCCATCTTGCGCAAGACCTCATCCTCGACGGGCAAGAACTGCATACCCGCGCTAAGGGCGATGTCTCCCCAACTCTTTACACCTTCGTCGAAGACCGCGTCGGCCTTTCCCGAGCGGATCGCATCCCTGCGCTCCGCGCTGCTAGGACTGGCGGCTTCCATGACTCTGCCGCCCCATCTTTCGATTTCCGCGAGACTCAACCCATAAGCTTTGAGCACCGCTTCGATCACATAAAGCGTGGTTTGTAACTTTCCCCTGCGCCTCGTGGAGATGCGCAGCGGATATTTTTGTTGCTTGATGTCCGCGATGGATTGAATGCCGCTGTCTTTGCGCACTGCGAAAATGAGCCGGTCCCAGGTGGGGAATACACCGATGGCGCGCAGCGGGATTTTTTTCTTGTAGAAACCGACGCCGAGATAAGCCATCCGCGATAATCCCACTGGATTGCCGAAACCGAAGTCGTATTTTTTCCTGTCCACCAAGAGGGCTGGGCCGGTGCCGCCCAGCTCCGAATCACGCCAGCCCATGGCGACGTC
>DAIRFP010000043.1:0-20467 GCA_036794995.1 Thermodesulfobacteriota bacterium
GTGGCCCGGGAAACCATCAAGGGCTACCTCAAAGGACTTTTCCGCAAGCTCCAAGTGAAAAACCGCACCGAGGCTGCTGTTCTGGCGGTCCGGGAAGGCCTTGGCTAACCACCCCGAAATAGGGGAGCAAAGCCCCCCCCAAATGGGGGATTGACAGCTAGATCCAACTAGGCGATAAGAACGCGATTGATTGGGTGAACACTTTCTGACAAGACTTCGTCTAAGCAAGGAGAGAACTATGAAACCAGCCAAAGCGACCCTGCTGAGCTTATCGTTTGTTGCCTTTGTTGTTATTTTAGCGACGACTGAATTCGCTGTGGCCCTCGAAGTCGGCCAAAAGGCCCCGGACTTCACACTTGAGAGCACCAAAGGTGGAAAACTGGCGCTGAGCAGTCTCAAAGGCAAGAATGTGCTTATCAATTTCTATGTTCTTGACTTTAGTCCGACTTGAATCAAAGATTTGCAAGCGTCCGGTTCGGACAATTACCCAATGTTTCAGGCCGAAAATACAGAGGTTGTCGGAATTAGCGCCAACGCCCCGTTTTCCCAGAAGGCCTTCGTTGATTTTGCCAAGATCAATTATGCCTTATTAAGCGATCGAGACGGCAAAGTTATGCAAGCCTTTGGGGTTTACGACGAACCAAGGAAAATTGCCAAACGGGCCTACGTGATTATTGACAAGGAGGGAGTGGTCCGGTATCTGAGTATCCGTCCCACCAACAGCGAAAAGGACCTGCTTTCTACGGAACAGTTGTTAAACGAAATAAAAAAAGTCAACAAAGGCAGCTGAGGCTGCCGTCGAAGCGGAGCACAAAGTGGCAAAGGGTAATTGAAGATAAGATGATTTGATGAAGGCAACCGTGAAAAAGATCTTCTTTCCACTGAGGCATTACGGAAGGAAGTCAAAAAATCTACTGTGACGTTTAATAATTTTTAAAGAGGATGGAGGCGAAGGAATGAATACGCGAATTCAGAAAATTGGTACTATAGCTCTTATGCTGTTTGTTGCCGCCGGCTGTGCAACAACAACGGTCGGAAGCCAAGAAGGTATCAAAGTCAAGCTGGCCGGTGACCAAGAGGTTCCCCCGGTCAAAACGGCAGCATCCGGAAGCGGCACGATCGTAATCTCATCGGATAAATCGGTCAGCGGCAGTGTTACGACCACTGGAGTTGACGCGACTGCAGCGCACATCCATGATGGACCCGCCGGTAAAAACGGCCCGGTTATAATTCCACTAACCAAAGGGCCAGATAACACCTGGTCTGTTGCCGCGGGAGCGAAACTGACCGATGCTCAATATGCTAGTTACCTCGCGGGAAATCTTTACGTCAACGTGCATAGCGCTGCGAACAAGGGCGGAGAGATACGCGGACAATTAATTCCCGTGAAATAGCGCGACAGAGAGGCGCGCTCGCGATGGTTAACTTAAACTGAAGGTAGCACAGTGCTTGATTGGTATGTGGGGAGTTTCCTCGAAGAGGTTTTGTTTACCGCTCGTTGTGCTGCTGTCAGCAAGTATTCCTCTCGGAACCGTAAACTCCCAAGATCGTGAGAAAGATCTAGTTGAAAGAGGCCAATATATCTTCGCTGTCGCCGGAGGCTGCGCCTGCCACACCATCCCCGATGGGACACCCAACGTAGGTGGCCGCGCCTTTCCAATCCCCTTTGGAACCGTGTATGCTACCAATATCACTGCCGATAAAGAAACCGGGCTTGGAAGTTGGTCCGACAAGGAAATTGTAAACGCCATGACTAGAGGAATCCGATCAAACGGCGAGAGGCTTTTACCCGTCATGCCGCACGAGGCATACTCCGGAATAGCTAAAGAGGACCTCGAAGCGCTGATTGCTTACTTGAGAAACCTAAAGCCGGTGCGGAAAGAGACTCCCCGACTGAAGACTTGGGTCCCTTTTTATCGCTCCTTGCTTGTTCCTTTGTGGCTGAAGCTTTTTGGCCACTATTCCACTCCCCCTGCTAAAGCCCCTCGCAGCGGCGTCGAAAGAGGCCGTTATCTGGCGGACCACATCTCACTCTGCGGGGATTGCCATACCCCACGAAACTTCTTAGGGGTCCCGAACCGCGCACTCTATCTCGCTGGTATGAAAGTTGGGCCTTTAGGAGACGAGATCTCTAACATCACCCCGGACAAGAAGACCGGCATAGGAGAATGGAGTCGAGACGAAATCGCGCATCTCACATTGACTGGATTCAAGCCTAATTTGGACAACGTGCAAGGTCTTATGGAGGAAGTGATCGGAGGCGTCTCTGTGGGATACAAAAACATGACGCGGGAGGATGCGCTGGCGATCGCGGATTACCTGAAATCGATTCGCCCAATTGTTAATAGGATTAACTAAATTCTCGTCGTGAAACTATGGATGCGAAAAGAACCTGGTTAGTGACGGTAATCTTGGTGGCAGGCTGCCTGGTCCTCATTGGTGCTCTGGCTCCGGACTCAGTCGTGTTGAGACGGAAGCAAATGGAAAGCAACAACAGCGTAATGGCTGGAGCCTTAAGCAAGGCTATAAAGGAAAAAAATGTCCGTGAAATCGAAGAGGAATGCAAGGCCATCGTGGAAAATATGGATAAGGTTCTTGATTTTTTTCCGCCAGGAAGTCTTTCTGAAGATTCCCGGGCCAAGCCCGAGATATGGGCCAGGTGGGCAGAATTCAGCAAGCATCCAGCCAATGTAAGGAAAGCGGCCCAAGAACTAGCTACCGCGGCCAAAGCCGGAGATGAGAAAACAATCAACGGCAAGTTTAAAGCGCTGGGAGAGGCCTGTAAAGGTTGTCACAGCAGCTTCCGTGCGCCAAAGCCAAAGCAGGGAGAAGAATATCGTTAAGTTTTTACTGGCTCTCAAGTTACAACAGCTTCCGTGCGCCAAAGCCAAAGCAGGGCGCACAAGACGACGCAAGCCAGGGGAGAGAAGTTATAACGGAAAAGGAGTAAAGGCGAGTATGCATACATTCAATCTTTTGCGTATCGGTTTTCTCTGTCTCTTATCTCTAGTTTTTTCTTCCCAAGTTTTTGCTCAGGAAGAGGAAATTCTAAAGAGACGCCTCCTTATGGAGACCAATAACGACGCTGTTGTAAAAGCTCTGAAAACCGCAGTAGCCACAAAGGACTATCCTGCCATAGAAGTAAAGGCAAAGGAGATCATGGGAAACATGGACCAACTCCTCAACCTTTTCCCCAAGGGCAGCCTCTCGGAAAAATCCCGGGCCAAGGCTGAAATCTGGGAGAAGTGGGATGAGTTCACCAAGTATCGTGACAATGTAAAGAAAGCGGCCCAAGATCTAGCGGGTGCAGCCAAAGCTCAAGACCAGGTAAAACTTGAGGCCAGTTTTAATACGTTGGGGGAGGCCTGCGCAAGCTGTCACAAACCGTTCCGTGCTCCAAGGAAAGGCGGTTGACGCACGCCGCGACTTCGGCAGTTCTCCTCCACCGATGAAGAAAAATGGAGGGTAATCTTTTTCAAGCCAGCACGAGAGCCGATAAAGCATGAAAACCAGATGGCTTGTCAACATCCGAGGTCGCCGGTGATTCTTTGAGATAGTCCCCATAAGACCTTACGCGCTGAGGAGAAAAAATAGTAACCATCGAAGTAAATTTTTGGTGTGCACGAAGGAGGCTCCGGCTGTTTACCGGGGCCTCCTTTTTTTATGGGTGCTAGGATAGTTCAACGCTATATCAGGAGGTTAGCCTGTGACATCACGAAAGTTTATTCTTAATGTAATTCTTTGCGTAGCCGTATTCGTATCGTTGAGCTCAGTGGTTTCAGCACAATTGACTAGACTCAACGTCGGCTATAGCGCCGTAAGCGCCGACCAGTTGCCCGCCTGGGTCGCCAAAGACACCGGCATCTTCGCCAGAAACGGACTGGACGTCCAGCTGATCTTCTTCACCGGCGGAACCACCGCAATCCTCGCCCTGGTTTCGGGTGATGTCCCAATAACCCAGGTTTCCGGCCCTGGCTTGGTTAATAGCGCCCTAGCGGGATCGGATGCTGTTTTTGTCGCCGCCGGCATCATCTCGCTGAATTATGTCCTCATGGGAAAACCGGGAATCAAAACTGCGGAACAGCTCAGAGGAGGGACTCTAGCCATCAGCCGCTTCGGGTCGGCGACGGATTCCATTGCGCGATTCGCCCTGAGAAGGATCGGTTTAACCCCAGGCAAGGACGTAACTATCGTTCAAGTGGGAAGCGGTCCGGAACGCCTTAGCGCCGTTCTCACAGGAAGGGTAACAGCGGCGGTCATCAATCCGCCTTCCAGTTTTATCGCCGAAAAACGAGGGTTAGCAGCCGTTGCTGATGTCGCGCAAATGGGTCTGGTTTTTCAACATACCGGGGTTGCCACCACGCGCAGATTCATCAAGGAACGTCCCGAGACGGTGCGCCGCTATGTCAGGGCTCACATAGAGGCGGTCCAAAAGATGTGGACCGACCGCGAAGCCACGATCAAAGCTCTAAGCAAATATATGGGTAGCGGGGTTGACCGTGAGACTCTTGAGAAGAGTTATGAGAACGTCATGACGGAAGCATTCTATCCAAAAAAACAGTATCCAAGCCTGGAGGGACTGAAAACGGTCCTTGAGGACATAAGCGAGCGTGACCCAAGGGCGAAACCGGCTAAGCCGGAGCAATTCGTCGACTTTAGTTTCATCAAAGAACTCGATGCGAGCGGTTTTATCGACGGTCTTTATAAAAGGAAATGAAGTCGCCTACCGGAACCTCGCAGTGATAAGCACTAAACAAGGCGAGGACGCATCGTCGGATATTCAAGACTGGGCAAACCAGGTTGCTAGCCTAGTGGACAGTGCGGTAACCGTCGATGTTTACTACGACGGCGACTCAAGCACTTACGTTTTGCGGCTGGTTAAGGGGGCTCGAGTCCTGGTCTTCCGTTTGTCCGAAGCGCAAGTCAAAACTTCCGGACGAGAAGCGGAATGCGAACGGACGCTCCAAAGGAAGGTCAAGGATCTATGGAACCTGATCTGAAGAAATTAGCATTTAATCCGTTCCAACCGTCCCAGGGCTGCAAGTCGTCATCTTACCGAATTGCACGTTCCAAACGTCTTGAATAGTTTGAACTGTTATTCCGCCCGAAGTAGCCGGGCCGCGTCCTTGGCAAAGTAAGTCAGAATCATATCCGCGCCGGCGCGCTTGATGGCGAGCAGCACCTCCATCATGACTCTTGCTTCGTCGATCCAGCCGTTCTGACCAGCAGCCTTGATCATGGAGTACTCCCCGCTGACGTTGTATGCAGCCACGGGATAACCAAACTTCTGTTTCACGCGGTAGACAATATCGAGGTAAGCCATGGCCGGCTTCACCATGACGATATCCGCGCCTTCGCGGATATCGAGCTCCACCTCTCGCAGGGCTTCCTCCGCATTGGCAGGGTCCATTTGATAGGATCGTCGATCACCGAACTGCGGCGTCGATTCTGCGGCTTCCCGGAACGGTCCGTAGAATCCCGAAGCGTACTTCGCGGCATAAGCCATGATGCCAACGTATTCAAAGCCGTTTTGGTCGAGCGCTATTCGAATCGCTCCCACCCTACCGTCCATCATGTCGGACGGCGCAACGATATCGGCGCCGGCGCTCGCATGAGAGAGCGCTTCCTTAGCGAGCAATTCCAATGTGCTGTCATTATCCACGTCGCCGTTTTTAATCACGCCGCAGTGGCCGTGGTCGGTGTACTCGCAGAGGCAGACATCGGTCATAACCAAAAGTCCGGGAAGCCTTTCTTTTATGGCGCGAATCGCCTGCTGCACGATGCCGTCGTTAGCGTAGGCCTCGGTGCCCACGGAATCTTTGTGCTCGGGAAGCCCGAAAAGAATGATCGCAGGGATACCTAGCGCCTGAGTTTCTTCACACTCCGCTACTACGCGATCCACGGAAAGCTGCGCCACCCCGGGCATCGAAGCCACCGGTTGCGCTCGATTCTTCCCCGGCCCGACGAAAATCGGGTAGATAAAATTCTTGGGACTCAACGTCGTTTCGCGCACGAGTTCCCTGATTCTTTCGTTGCGCCGCAATCTTCTCGCACGGTAGGCGGGAAATTCCATAAGTTTCGGCAAATTTGGGTTACAGCCCTCCGGAGTTATCTCTGTCGAGCCTTTCGGTCCCGGCCGGGGAAAAATAGCTGACCATCGCGCTAAGCAGACCAGGGATCGTGAACTCTTCGGCGACAACCTCCGCGCGCATTCCCAAATCCTCCAGTGTCTTTTTCGTAATCGGCCCGATACACGCAATGGTGACTTTGGCAAGCAGAACCGACAAATCCTGATTTTGTAGCATGGCTGCAAAGTTGGATACGGTGCTGGAGCTTGTGAAAGTAACCACATCAATCTTGCCTTCACGCAACAGCCTGCAGACTGCCGAGACATCGACCTGAGGCAGCACAGTTTGGTAGGCTGCTACGACATCGACCCGGGCTCCCCACTGTCGCAAAGTCTCCGGAAGTATATCTCTCGCCTTAGCTGCCCGTGGGATCAATACTTTTTTTTCTCGCATCGTTGCTTTAGTCAGTGCCTCAAGAATGCCCTCGGCCTGATACCATTCCGGTACGAGGGTGGGCTGTATTTGCGCCGCGATCAGCCTCTTTGCCGTCTCCGGACCGATAGCGCCGACCTCGATGCCGGCTAGGTCGGCTATCGTTCGCCCGAGCTGGTCGAACCGGTTGAGAAATTGCTCCACGCCATTGACACTGGTGAACATGAGCCAATCGTAACTCGAAATCCGCTGAATCGCCCGGTCTAAGGGCTCATAGCTCTGAGGTGGCCTAATCTCTATCGTCGGAAACTCAACCACTTCGCCACCCAACATCTCGATCCCGCGAGACAAGCTGCTCGCCTGGGAGCGCGCACGCGTAACGAGAATACGCTTGCCTCTGAGCGGGTCGGACACATCCTGTAGATTATCTCTGGCTTCGAGAACCATGGTACCTTTATTGGCCATCCAGAATCTGCCGCGCGCCTTGGGACAACAATCGTTCGGCGAGCTGCCGGCCCAGTTCTTCTGCCTGGGTTACCGAGCCGGATACTTCGCCGCGATAAAGCGAACTCCCATCCGGCTTGGCGACAACACCCCAAACTGTCAACCTTTCTCCTTCTGCAACCGCTCTTGCGCCCACGGGGACGTGGCAGCCCCCTCCCAGCCTTTTTAGCAGTTCGCGCTCAGCGGAAACCTCCGCAAAAGTAACCGCATCATGTAAAAAGGAAAGCTGTTGGCGCATCGAGTCGTCTTCCCGTGACTCCAAACCCAGTGCCCCCTGTCCGGCAGCGCTCAGGCAGACGTCGTTGGAGATATATTCAGCGATCCTGTCCTCGCGGCCGATGCGCTTTAGGCCGGCAGCAGCCATTACCAGCGCATCGTATTCCCCGGCATCGAGCTTCTTCAAGCGCGTGTCGACGTTTCCCCGAATCGGCACTACCGATAAATCGGGGCGGTAGTGCAGGATTTGCGCCGTCCGGCGCAAACTCCCGGTGCCAATCTTTGCCCCGGACAACAGTCTCTTCAGTTTAGTTGCATTGGCACTCGCCAACACGTCGCGGGGATCCTCCCTTGGGGGAACCGCCGCCAAAACCAGTCCAGCGGGCAATACCGTCGGCAAATCTTTCATGGAATGAACGGCGAGATCGATCTCACCGTTTAATAAGGCATCTTCTATCTCTTTCGTAAAGATGCCCTTACCGCCGATCGCTTGAAGGTTCGCTTCGGTAAAGCGATCGCCGCTCGTCTTTATCCGAATCGTCTCGACTCTCGCTTCCGGATATTTCTCTCCGAGCTTCGCTTGCACCCAAGCCGTTTGTGCCAACGCCAACGCGCTACCCCGTGTTCCGATCTTAATCGACTTCATCTCGGCGTATCCCAGTCCGCAATAAACGCTCAGCGGTCCAAGTCAAAGAGCTTTTTCAGCGCCGCGATGTATAGAGTTCCCTCATCATCCTCGTCTTGCGAGTTGCGCTTTAGATGCGAAACCGGAGCATGCAGGATCTTGTTAATCATGGCCGTGGTCATGTCTTCCAAAGCCTCCCGCTGCTTTTCCGAAAGGTCTTTCAAAGTCCCGCCAAGCGACTTTTCCAACTCCCGCTGTCGTATCTCTTCCAATCGATGCCGTAAAGCCGTAATTGTCGGAGCCTGCTCCAACGAATGAATCCAACGGGTGAAATTTTGCACCTCTTCGTGGACGATCCCTTCCGCCTTTTCGGCCTCATTGGATCTTTCCTGAAGATTCTCTTCGGCAACGCTCTTCAGATCATCGATGTTGTAGAGATACACATTGTCGATTGCGTTGATCGCGGGATCGAAATTCCTTCGGTCGCCGATATCGATGAAGAACATCGCCCTTTGTTTGCGTTCGCGCAGAACTTTGTCCACAGTCGCGGCGTCTACCAGCATCTCCGGCGAGCCGGTGCAACCGATTACGAGATCGGCCATGGTGAGATAGCGGGGAAAATCCTCGAACCGTATCGGGCTGCCGTGATTCCGGGCGGCAAGCTCCACCGCCCGATCGAAGGTGCGGTTGGTAACCATCAGGCTGTGCACGCCGTTGCGCTGCAGGTGCCGCGCCATGAGATCGCCCATCTTTCCCGCGCCGATGAGCATGACGGTTTTGTCGTCGAACCGGTCGAAGATTCGTTTGGCTAGATCCACGGCCACAGAACTCACGGAGACCGCTCGACTCGCAATGGCCGTCTCGTTGCGCACCCTCTTGGCAACGGAGAATGAACGATGAAAAAGGCGATGGAGGATCGTCCCGACGGTGCCGGCTTCTTGAGCAGCGTTGTAGTACTCCTTCAGCTGCCCCAAAATTTGCGGCTCCCCTACAACCATCGAATCCAAACTCGCGGCCACCCGAAACAGATGCCTGACCGCTTCCGGACCATGAAAGGAATAGACATGATCATCTAAGTTCTCGGGACCCTTGCGGGACTTCTGATCGGCCAGGAAAGCTTTGATCTCTTGGGAAGCCGACTCGCTCTTCAAGGCCGCCGCCACTACTTCAACGCGGTTGCAGGTTGATAGAATCACACTCTCTCGGATAGACGGGTAGGTCCGTAGCCGCCCCAAAGCCTCAGCGACATAGGAGATCTCCAAAGCGACGCTTTCTCTTACTTCGATGGGCGCGCTCCGATGATTCATACCAACGATGACGATTTCTTTATCCACTTTCTATTCGAAGCGGCCCCCGTGCCGGCTGGGAAAAATCGAATCCCCCAACAAAAAATAGCCGATTACCACCGCGAAACCCACCATCGTCAGCAGCGCGGCCTTTTTCCCCCTCAAGCCGGCTGTGATCCGCCCATGTAGAATAATGCCGTAAAAAAGCCAGGCAATGCCCGAAGAGATTTGCCGCGGCTCCCAGGACCAGTAATTGCCCCAGTGGATGCCGGCCCACATACTGCCCGTAAGAATACCCAAAGTCATCAACGGAAAACCCCAAACCAATAGCATATAGTTCAATTCGTCGAGTGCCTCCAGCGATGGGAATCGTTTCATCACAGAAGTCATCTTCTTGCGCTTAAGGTAGCTTTCCTGGAGCAAGTACATCAAGCTCACGCCGAAAGCCAAGGCGAAAACGGCATTGCCGAGAAAGGCCAAGGTCACATGAATCGGCAGCCAATAGGTCTTCAGGGCCGGCGGCAACTCGCTAGCGCCGGTGCCGAATGCGAAAGCGGCGAGGGTCATAAGCGACGCCAAGGGCGCGATAATGGCTCCCAAAATCGCCAGCCGATATTTGAACTGCAGCAAAAGATAGCCGGCGACAAGCAGCCAGGCGTAAAAGGACAGCGCTTCACTAAACTGAGCGACTCCCGGATAACCTGTTTGTAAAACATGAACCCCGAGGGCGGCTGTATGAACGACGAAACCGCTGAACAGAATGATGGGTGAGACAGTCGAAACGAAATCACGGACAAAAAAAATGTAGGCGACAAAACTGGCGCTCGCCACCAGATAAAGAATCGCGGCAACTCTGAGTAGGGTCACGTCCATAAGGTCTCGATTATTATAGGCTAACCCCTGCCACCTTCAAGCCCATCGGAGGCGCTGGCTTACCCCGGGATACGATTGTTTTTTTGGCGCTTGAATGAGCGACCGTGAAGACCACCCCCGCCGGCTGATACCGGCAAGTTAGCGGCTGGCGATTTTAGGACTGCGGACAACCGTCATCGTTTTGCCCGCGGGCAATCGGCCGGCTGATCGAGCAGCAGCCAACGATTTGCTGCTGGGTTTGCTATTCTTCGGCACAACTTTCCCGTTTGTCAAAGCCCCACTATTCCGCGCCGCGACCGCGGCGATCTTTTTCCTGGTTGGAGTCTCGATGGTCAATCTTTGCAGAATCGCAAAACGACCGATCTTTTCCGGCGGAACCTTCACACGATAACCCCCCGGAATAACCGTTACTGTTGGACTAAGGGCAGGATTCCATTCGAAAAAATCACCCAGGGATACGGCTGCCGGCTGCAACAACGATTGTATCGATATAGAGCGTTTGATCTCGATTTCATGAAGATTCAACGGCGGGTGTGGCCGCAAAAAAGGAAAATGGGCTTCGCTATTCTTGGCGACCTGCACGGCCGCAAGAAACTCGGCATAAAAATTCTTCGATGCGAAACCGAAGGTCGGCGATTGATACCGTCGGATGATCTCCACCAAGTCCTCCGTCCCCACAGCATCGATGGCCCGGAAAAGCCCTTCCGTCCCGTGATTGTAAGCGGTAATGGCCAGTGGCCAGTTGCCCAGCAGCCGGCGATTTTCCTTCAGCAAACGGGCGGCGGCGCGGGTGGACGCCATGGGATCACGCCGCTCGTCAACGGTATCGGTGATGCGAAGAAACTTTCTCCCGGTATCCGGCATAAACTGCCACATGCCAACCGCACCGGCGGTTGAACGAGCACGCACGTTGAAGGAAGACTCAACGAGCGGCAAATAGGCGAGTTCCGGCGGCAATCCCTCATCCCGAAAGATTTTTCGCATCTCGCCCATATAACGCCCGGAAATCTTGAGACCGGAAATAAACTGCTCCTTGACACCCCGCTGGCTTCTCAACCTTCCGTCTTCCTCCCTCAAATCGTAATTGGCAAGAATTCTTCCGCGTTCCCTCTCAACCAGCGCTCGGCCTTCGGGGCTATCGGTAGCACGCAATACGCTATAGATTTTTGTGTGATCTAAAGGATCGAAGAAGACTACATCCCCGGCTCCATAACGGGTAAAAATTTGCTTCCAGAACGTCACCGCTGGTTCGAGCCCGGGAAGAACCGAGAATGTCGGCTCGGCACCAACAGCGCGGCCAAAAACTGCGGCTATCAGTAGGACCAGAACACTGGAGCAAATAGTGATTTGGAATCTCATTATACCGATCAGGTGTGAAAAAATTGACCCATCGTAACAAACCGGATATGGTTAGTCAAAATTCCCCTTCGAGAAGGCTTCCGTTGCCGGGAAGGAATTCTTGCTTTTACTGGTGCTTTTTCAACCTCGTCCTAATATTGGGCAGCTGTCGTTCTTTCCCCAGTCCTTCCCGAGACTATTTGGTCGTCGGCATAGAAAGCAATCCGCTGCAGCTGGACCCGCGGTATTCGACGGATGCTAATTCGGTTCGGATCGGCGGTCTGATTTATAATTCACTCCTACGCTCGGACGAAAATTCACAGTTGCAACCGGAGTTAGCTGAAAGCTGGCAGAGGGTCGATGCCCGGACCTATATCTTTGATCTCCGCCGGAACGTAACATTCCACAATGGCGAGCCGCTTACGGCCACCGACGTCCGGTTCACTTATGAATCCATTTTGGCGCCCCAGAACCTCTCCCCGAAACGTGCCCTCTTGAAGCCGCTTCAAGCCATCGATGTGCTGGGGCCCTATCGATTGCGCTTCCGATTGAAGGAGCCCCACGCACCCTTCCCCGAGCAGTTCACCCTGGGCATTGTTCCCGCAAATTCCGCGGAGACCCCACCCGCCGGTTCCGGGCCGTTTGTTCTGGAATCCGTGCGGTCGGGAGAGACGGTAACCTTGAAGGCTAATGTTTCCTATTGGGCAGGAAAGCCCCTGGTGCCTGGAGTGATTTTCAAAGTCGTTCCGGACGCCATGGTTCGCGTGCTCGAGTTCAAAAAAGGGAGCATCGGTTTTATGCAAAACGACCTGGAACCTGACATCCTTCCCTGGCTCAAGAACAACACCGACGCCACTATCGAAGCCCATCAAGGCACAACGTTTCAATACATCGGCATCAACCTTACCCACCCCATACTCAAGCACCAGAAGGTGCGCCAAGCGCTGGCCTATGCAATCGACCGCGAGAGCGTCATCCGCCATCTCATTAAAAATCTCGGCACGCCCGCCAGCGGCCTGCTCTCGCCATTGAACTGGGCCTATGAAAGCACGGTCAGCCAGTGGCCCCACGATCCTGAAAAAGCTAGACGTCTCCTGGACGAGGCCGGATTTCCCGATCCCGACGGCTACGGGCCGCGACCTCGATTCAAGCTTTCTTTCAAAACCACGAATATCGATCTACGGAGACGCATTGCCGAAGCTTTCAAGGAGCAGTTGCAACAAGTCGGCATTGAGCTCGAAATCCGCACCTATGAATGGGGGACGTTTTTCAGCGATATCAAAAAGGGCAATTTTCATCTCTATGCTCTCGCCTGGGTCGGCATCCAGGATCCGGACATCTATTATCAGATTTTTCACTCCTCCAGCGTCCCGCCTAACGGCGACAACCGAGGACATTACAGCAATGCGCGGCTTGATCAATTGTTGGAAAAGGGACGGACGATAACCGATATTCCGGAGAGAAAGCGTATCTACAGCGAGGTCCAACGAATTCTCGCAACAGATCTCCCTTACATCCCGTTATGGTGGTGGAAGAATGTAGTCGTAAAAACCTCTTCACTCCAAGGCTTTGTTCCCTATCCCGATGGCGACTTTACCTCATTGAAAAAAGTCTCGCTTCGGTCACAACTTCCTCCCCAGTGAAACGTTATCTGCTCCAGCGTTCCTTCATGCTGTTGCCGACCCTAATCGGCGCGCTCACCCTGGTTTTCTTCTTGATTCATCTGGTCCCCGGGGATCCCATCGAAGTCATGTTGGGTGAAACCGCCAGCGCCACGGATAAAGAGGAACTGCGCCGGAATCTGGCCCTCGATCAGCCGTTAATGACTCAATATCGCAGTTTTTTGACTGGGCTGTTCCAGGGCGATCTTGGCCGTTCCCTCTACGAGCGAACCGGGATTACGGATCTCATTCGCGCAAGATTGCCTGCCACCCTGGAGCTGACTCTGTCCGCCATGGCATTGGCCGTAGTCATCGCTTTCCCCCTTGCCATTCTAGCCGCCATCCACAAAGGCTCCTGGATCGACCGAGGGTCGTTATTATTTTCTCTTCTCGGACTTTCCTTGCCCAATTTTTGGCTCGGCCCCCTCCTCATGATCATCTTCTCGATTCAGCTGGGCTGGACGCCGGTTTCTGGGCGCGGCGGGCTGGATCATTTATTCCTTCCATCGCTCACCCTCGGTATGGGAATGGCAGCGATACTAACGCGCATTCTTCGCGCGAGCTTGCTCCAGGTCGCTCACGAGGACTACGTCCGGAGCGCTCGTGCCAAGGGACTCAGTGAAAAAGCAGTCTGGCTCAAGCATACCTTACGCAATGCGCTGCTTTCGGTGATCACGATCATGAGTTTGCAGTTCGGATCGTTGCTCGCCGGCTCGATCATCACGGAGACCGTCTTTTCTTGGCCCGGCATCGGGCGGTTGACCGTCCAAGCGATTCAGACGCGGGACTATCCTTTGGTCCAAGGCTGCGTGCTGGTAATCGCCATTTCCTACCTTCTGGTAAATCTCCTTACCGACATCGTCTATCATCTCGTCGATCCCAGAGTCACTTATGGAAAGTAAGCTCTGGTTCTATCTTGGTTTAGTCGTCCTGACGCTGCTCCTCTTGTCGGCTTTATTGGCCCCGCTGCTGGCGCCCCATGATCCGACCCGACAAAACCTCGATCATGACCTACGCATCTATTCGAGGGAAAATCCCCTGGGTACTGACAAGTTAGGCCGTGACCTCCTAAGCCGGATTCTCTATGGCGGGCGAATCTCCTTGCTGGTGGGCGCCACCACCGTTGTGATTTCTCTTACCATCGGTTTGGCCATCGGTTCGATGTCGGGATACTTCGGTGGCTGGACTGATCAATTGCTCATGCGACTCGTTGATATCCTCATGGCGTTTCCCGGGATTCTGCTGGCCATCGCCTTCACGGCCGTGCTCGGGCCGGGCCTCGATCACGTCATTCTGGCGCTTTGCTTGATCGGCTGGACCGGCTACGCGCGCTTGGTTCGCGGCGAGATTCTCACGCTCAGGGAGCGTGATTTCGTCCAAGCGGCCCGGGCGCTCGGTTCCAAGCCCGGCCGGGTTATTGGGCGTCACTTGCTCCCCAATCTTCTCCCTCCCCTGCTCATCCAAGCCACCTTCGGTTTGGCCACGGCGATTATCGCCGAAGGCAGCCTGAGCTTTTTGGGATTGGGAGTCGAACCACCGACACCCTCCTGGGGATCGATGTTGAACGATGGAAGGCAATTCCTGTTGGTTGCTCCGCATCTAACCACATATCCGGGATTGGCGATCATGATTACGGTTTTTGGGCTCAACTTGGTCGGCGACGGACTCCAAGATCGGCTCCAAACCAGATATCGCTAGCTCACCGTCGCGTTGTCATCCATCCCGTAGGATGGTAAGTAAAGCGATGATAAGGAGGATGACATCATGAAACTCTATTCCAGCCGCGGTTGTCCCTACGCCCACAGAACACGAATCGTCCTGGCGGAAAAAAAGATCCCCTACGAACACATCGAAGTGGATCTTAAGAATAAGCCGAAAGATCTTCTGGCGATCAATCCTTACGCCAAAGTTCCGGCCTTGATCGACGGCGATGGAGTAATCTATGAATCGGCTATCGTCAACGAGTATCTCGACGAGAAATATCCCACGACTCGCCTCATGCCCGGCGATCACTTGCTGCGGGCAAGAATACGGATCTGGATCGACTTTATGAACAGCCGGTTACATCCCGCGGCGCATGACTTCACTCACGATAAGGAGCCGGAAAAGGCCAAAGAGCGGATCCATAAGCATCTCCAAACCCTCGACCAGGAAATGGCGGGCAGGCAATACTTCGCGGGCGATTATTCCTTAGCGGACATCACCTTCATACCGTTCTATACGCGGCGGCAACGCTACGGCGCGAACATCGACGATAGCCTGCCCAACTTAAAACGCTGGGGGGAAGACCTGGTCGCCCGCCCGGCCGTCGCCTCTACCTTGTAGTTGCTACTATGCAGCCGGTATTAATCCTTCCGGAACAGATACGGGGCATCGTTAGCATGCGAGCGGCCGTCGAGGCGATTCGCGTCGGATTCCGCGAATGGGGCGAGAATCCCCAGCTCAACGCACCGCGGCGTCGGATTCACATTCCCACTGGTGTCCGGGTGAGCGTACATCAAGGTGGCGTGCCCGTCGCTGGCGCCACCGGTCTGATGACCCATTGCGAATGGGTCAAACCGATGGCTGAAGAGCAAGTTTATCCGCGCCTCAACCATCCCGTGATCGTGCTCTACGATGCCGCCGAAGGCGAACTTAAAGGCATCGTTGTCGGCGAGATCACCTGCGCGGAGCTACCGGATAACATCGCCGTAACCGGACTGCGCACCGCCGCCACCAGCGCGGTGGGCACCGATCTTTTGGCACGACCTGACGCCACCAGCCTGGGCCTTTTCGGTGCCGCCGGCCAGGCGAAGAATCACCTGCTCGCGCTCATGCAGGTGCGAAAACTCAAAGACGTGAAAGTCTACAGCCGCAATCCCGACAATCGTCGCAAGTTCGTTGAAGAGATGGGACTGGTGACCGACCTCAACATAACACCCGTTGCGAGTCCACAAGAAGCCGTGCGCGGGGTCGATATCGTTTTGACGGCAACCAACTCCAGCGTACCGGTCTTCGACGGCAACTGGCTCGAACCTGGCCAGCACGTTACGACCATCGTCGGCAGTAACGTCGGCTTGGTTAAGGGCGGATTCACCGCGGCCAAAAGACGGGAGACCGACGATGCAACCTTGGCGCGAAGCCACGTTCTCGGCATTGTTTCGGTTCAACAGGCGATTCAGGACGAGCAGGCCGATATTTACGATCCGGTGCAGCGCGGGGTGATCAAATGGGAACAGTTGATTGAAATCGGCGAGATTCTCTCCGGTAAAAAGGAAGGTCGCACCAGGGGTGAGCAGATCACCTTTTACAAGAACAACGCCGGCCAAGGAGTGGCTGACGTGGCTCTCGGAGCCCTCGTCTTGGAACAAGTGAAGAAAAAAGGCGCGGGTCAAACACTGAACGTCTAACAAAAGAAGAATTGGCGCATCCCAACACTCCATCACTCCAACCATCCTGTCTACCATGGCACGCGTCGCCCTCGCACAGATCACGTCGTCGACTGAAAAGACGGCCAACCTCAAGCTCGCCACGGAACTGATCAGCGATGCCAAGGGCAAGGGCGCGCAGTTGATCGCCTTTCCCGAATTTCTCATGGCTTTCTCTCCCGGCACCCAGTCCGCCGAAGATCTCGCCGAAGTCGCGGAAGCGCTCGACGGACCCTTTACGACTTCCATACGCCAAGCTTCCCGGACGGCGGGCATCAATACCTTGGCAACGATCTATGAGAAAAGCGATGTGCCGGGCCGGGTCTATGACACGGCGTTGTGGATCGACGCTTCGGGCCAACTATCCGCCGTGTACCGGAAGCTCCATCTCTATGATGCCCTGGGATTCAAAGAGTCGGACAAGTTCCTCGCCGGCAAGGCGTTAGCCCAACCTTTCAAGTCCGCGACCGGCACCATCGGCATGATGATCTGTTACGACCTTCGCTTCCCGGAATTGTCGCGGCTCCTAACTTTGATGGGCGCGGAAGTACTTGTCGCCCCTTCCGGCTGGGTGGCGGGCGATATGAAGGTTGACCACTGGCAAACGATGGTGCGGGCGCGGGCGCTGGAAAATGGATCCTATGTGGTCGCCCCCGACCAGGTCGGGAATATTTATATCGGCCACAGCATGGTCGTGGACCCGTTTGGTCGAGTGGTTATGGATATGGGCGAGCGCCAGAGCCTGGAAATTGTCGACCTCGATCTGACAAAGATAGGCGAAATCAGAGAAAAGTTACCCTTGCTCGAAAACCGCCGCGTTGATATCTACGGTGAGCCCGGCGCCAGGACTAAATTAGGATAAACACATTAAAATCATTTATGCTGGTAGGTTAAACTAGATAATGAAAGGAATAAATTATGATTTTAGCCAAAAACTCGGACGTTAAAGGAATGGTTGTTAAGTCCATCGAGGGAAAACCAATGAACGGCGATCTCTTGGTAAAGCCGCTCATCAAAGGGGATGAAATGACTTTGCTGGAGATTCATTATCAGCCTGGCGTTGGTGCTCCGCTGCATATTCATTCTCACGAATCTCTCGCCTATGTCGTCAAAGGGAAAGTCAAAATGACGGTCGGCAAGGAAGTCTACATTCTCGGCCCGGGGGACGTCTGTCGCCATCCTGAGGGAGTTCCCCACGGCGTCGAAGGATTAGAAGAATCAATCGTGGTCGAGATCAAATCCCCCGCCCCCGACATCGCAACGTTCTTGGGAACTTGAAACCAATATCTATCGAGTGAAAGGAGTTCGGCATCATGGCAGGAAAAGCCAAGTATCTGATGATTGCGAGCATGGACGTTGATCCTGAGCACGAAGCGATTTTCAACGAAGTCTACGATAAAGAGCATGTGCCCAATTTGTGCAAGGTCCCGGGTGTCGTGGGAGTGACCCGCTATACGCGTGGGACCTTGACGATGAACATCGGTGGGGAGAGAAAGACTATCGAGATCCCCAATGAGCCGACCTATACAGCCATCTATGAACTGGAAAGCCCGGACGTGCTAACCAGTCCGGCGTGGGATAAAGCGATCGAAGACGGTCGTTGGCCCAGTCAGGTAAGACCCTACACAAAGAATAGACGTCACGTACTACTGAAGATCATGGATTAGATGGCAAACCGTGGACGGCATGAATGCAACCAGAGGAACTCAACCAATACTTTCGCTTTCACGTAGATTCCAATCCCAAAATCCTCTTGATTTCTACCCCAGCGTTTTCGGCACTCCCACCTTCCACATGTTGCTCGAAGAGTGGGAATAGCTCCCGCTCTTCCTTGCGAATGTGACGCTCCAGAAGATCACCTAAGTCGAAGATCAACTTGGCGAGGCCTGTTCCCCCTTCAAGTTGGGGAATCGCTGCGCGGATCTGCGCATGATTGCGCACCAATTCGTCGATCATTTCTCCGCTGCCCGGAACGGCCGAACGGAGTAACGGAAATAAAACTTCCTCTTCCGCTCGAAAGTGCGGAGCCAGATTGCTTGCATAAAAGGTCAAGAGCTCTTTTGCTCTTTCCCGGAGCCCCTCCGCACCCATCGGTCGTATTTGCCCCAGCGCTTGTTTCCGGCACCTAAGCGCCAGAGCAAGACCCCGGTGATGGTCCTGTGATAAAGGAATCAGACTGGCGTGACGCATAAATCTCGGTAACGGATCGTCGCTGGGAAATCAGGAAGAAAAAGGTGTAAAGCTCAAATGATTCCCTTTGATCGTAGTGACGCGATATTAACCGCGTCATGACCGAGGGTACCAAGAATTTCCTCCGTGTGCTCTCCAAGCACGGGTGGCGGCCGGTGAATCGTCGGTGGGGTGCGGCTCATGTCGACGGCGTTACCGATCAGTTTCATCTTGCCCATCTTCGGATGCTCGACTTCGATGGGGAACCCGTATTCCCGAACTTGCGGGTCGGCGAACACTTCGTCAAGCGTATTGATCGGCGCGGCGGGAACATCTTTTTCGAACAGACGGCGCAGCCACTCGTCTCGACGGCCGCTTCGAAAGATCGGCTGCAACTGTTCGACTATAACATCATAGTTGGCAATCCGCCCTTTGCGATTGTTAAATCGCGCGTCTTGCGCCCACTCCGGCTTGCCCACCACGTCGAACAGGCCGAGCCAGAACTTTTCCGGCGAAGACATGTGGAGCACAAAGGCCAGGCCGTCCCGGTCTTCGAAAGCGAAAACCCCCGCGGTGGTCGTGCGATGCTTTCGGCGCGGCACATGGCCGGTCTCAAAATAGCGGGCGGCGTTTTCGCTCACGAAGGAAACCGAAGCGCGCAACAGCGAGGTTTCTACATGCTGTCCCTCCCCGGTTAACGTCCGGTTCATTAACGCGCTCAAGATTCCGTAGCATGCATACATCCCGGTGAGGTGATCGGAGAACGAAATGCCCATACCCTGAGGCTTGCCGGGGTCGGTCAGAAGACTTAGCAGTCCGCTTCTCGCCTGGCCTACCGTGTCATATCCCGGCATGTCGCGATAAGGCCCCTTGGGGCCAAAGCCAGAGATCGAACAGTAAACAATCTTGGCATTGATCTTCTGGATATCGTCATAGCCCAAGCCGCGTTTGTCCATCACTCCAGGACGAAAGTTTTGGATGAACACGTCGGCATCGCTGAGCAATCTAAGTGCGATATCGCGACCTTCGTCCGTGCGCCAGTCCAACGTCACACTTTTTTTGTTTCGATTCAGGCTGCAAAATGTCGCGGCATAGTTCTTCTCACCCCAGCCGCGAAACGGATCGCCCCGTTTGGGCTCCTCGATTTTGATGACCTCCGCGCCCATATCGGCCAACAGTTGCGCCGCAAAAGGGCCGGTGACGTAACTTGCGGCTTCGACGATCTTGATTCCTGAAAGGGCTTCATCCATACGATCTTCCTACCCGACCCCGAGGAGAGTCTTTGCCTGTTGTGATTTGTTCTTCCTAGCTTTTGCAGGCTGAGGAAGTCAAGAGGGCGAAAGCGGGTAGTTCGGTTCAGGAATCGAGAGACACGGAGCGAGGAAGATAAAAACTGAAAATCAAAGCTTTAGCCGGTTTGGCGTCTATCTTTCGTCCGCGCTGTCAGGGGGTGCCGATCGCTCTGTTCCCTGCGACGAAATCATCAGCAGAATTTCACTCTTGCTGAAACGCCAGCCGCCGCCGAACTTTCTCCCCGGAATGGAGCCTTGCTTGACGAGTTTGTAGACGGTTCGCGGATGGACCTGCAGCAGGCTCGCGACTTGGGAAGCGGTCAGAATATCTTCCATGGCATTGGACTCCTTGATAAGACTTACTGCGAATTACTCGGGGTTACCCAACGGGTACAATTCGCACCAGCGAAGGATATATCGGCACATCGGACAGGAACTGAAATAGAGGGAATTCCCTGATGGATGGCAACAAAGCCGGGTAATCTTTCACTCGTTAAGAAATGCCTGCTTGCTCAGCCGGGCCGGCATCCGCAGGCGGGTTAAGCCGTAACTTGGAGGGAAACCAAGGAAGGTTAGGGAGTTGGACCGGTCCCGGT
>DAIRFP010000043.1:20477-29929 GCA_036794995.1 Thermodesulfobacteriota bacterium
CCGCGCCGCTTCTCGGAGCATGTCAACGCCGCGGACTTCCTGGTCAAAAAGGGGTATTAGAGCACGCACGGAGCCGTCAAATTTCTCCCAGATCGTCTTCATGTAGTCTTCCTGCATACGCACCCGGTTCAGGACGAATTGCGGGGAGTCCTGTCCCAGCGCTTCTTTGTCCAGCAGCATGTTCACGATGATGCCGCCCACGGGAATGCCAAAATCCCGAAACCATCCAATGAACCTGGAAATAACCGCGATCGGCAGCGCTTCGGGTAGAGTCACAAAGAAGAACGCCGTCTTTTCGCTGTCGGTGAGCCGCTGCTGCGCCTGACCCATGCGCTGGCGGAACTGCAGCAAATAATTCATCAACGGATCTTCTTGCTTCTTCTTACTGAAGGAAAGCAACTCGCGGAGACTGCGCGCCTCTTCACGGGACTTGAGCATTTTGTCCACCCATAGCGAGTAAACCTTGGACATGCCGAGAAGACGCCGGGCATTGGCCGTCGGAGCGGTGTCGAAAACGTAAACGTCGTAGTCTTCCTTGAGCATCAAGTCGACCATGTTTTCGAACATCGCCGATTCCTCGAAGGCGGGATTCATCGTGGCGGACTCGACAAAGTCGTCGGCCTTGGTGCTGATGTCCGCGAATTTGAGGAACCATTGGATCTTTTCCCGGATTTCTTTCTTGGACCGCTCGATAGTCTCTTTGGTATCGATCTCGTAGGCCCAGAGACGGTCGGTTACTTCCGTCGGAGCGCCGAACACCGACTGCTCCAGCAGACCCGACAAACTATGAACCGGATTGGTGGAAGCCAGCAGCGTTTTCTTGCCCTGGCCCGCGAGCCACAGCGCCGTGGCCCCCGACAGGGCCGTTTTCCCGACTCCCCCCTTGCCGCCGAAAAAAAGATACTTGAGCTGGGGGTGGGCTCCGAAGTAGTCCGCCATGGAGGTGGTGATCTGACTCATGGGGAATCTTCGAAGAGTTGCCGCGCCAATCGCTCGATCATCGGCAGCCCTGTGATGTCTCGTTCCATTTCAGGCACGTAGGCCATAATCTGGCTTCCCAGAGTCTGCTTGATGTCGTCCAGGTATTTCTCCTGCATCCGAATACGATTCTTGAGATAGGTGGGAATATTGCCCGTCCGCAGTTCCGCGGGCAACACGCGATTGACCACATATCCCGAAATCGGCACGTCGAAGCGGGCGAACAGCTCCGCAGCCTTGCGCGTATCGAGAATGATCATTTCCTCGGGAACCAGGACGAAAAAGAAAGCCGTGCGCTGTCGGTCCGTAAGAATCTGCGACGACATGTTGATCCGTCCCTTGATGTATTTCAGCTCTTCGAGGATTTTGTCCTCCTCGACCTTTTCTTGACGCCGCAACGTCGCTGCCACCTGATCGTACTGGCCCATCTCTTCCCGCAGTTTGGTGATCTTGTTGATCCATTCGTCGTACACTTTCGCCATCGACAGATAATACAGCGCGTGGCCAAGGGGCACGAGATCGTAAATATAGTAATCGTAGTCGCCCTTGACGATGATATCGACCACAGCGTCGAAGATAGCGCTCTCTTCCATGGCCGGCTCCGCCGACGCTGACGCGATGTAGCTTTCGATTTCTTCGGGCACTCGATCGAAGCCGTACATGTCGAGAATCTTTTGCCGGATTTCGTCCTGATATTCCCTGATGCGTCGATCGGCGTCAATTTCCTGGGCCCAGAGGTTCTCGACTATGGGCACCGCCCCTTTGCCGAAGATGTCTTGCTGAAAAATATCCGACAAGCTCGCCTGGGGATCAACGGAAAAAAGCAGCACACGCTTTCCCTGACGCGCCAGCCAGTAGGCACAGACGGCGGAAAGAGTCGTCTTGCCGAGCCCGCCCTTGCCGCCGAACATGATGTACCGGCGGTCAGGCTGGCGTTCAAAAATCTCCCGTAACGACATCCCGTTTGAAACCTAACCGATGGTGTCGGTGATATCGCGTTCCCGCAGCATGCGACGCTTCCAGGTGCTGATTTGTGGCGTGACATAGGGCAGCAACCGAAGCGAGTAATAGGGCGGGAGAATGGGCACGCCCAGCAGGTCACCCATGGTAATCAAAATGAACAAATGCTCCATACTGGCGCGGCTTCGCACTGCATGGCGGGTCATCTCGTGGGAGGACATCCCATAGACAATGTCTTTGAAAACTTGAAAGAGTCCGCCCTTCTTTGGTTTGTCTTGATCGGTCATCTAGTGATCCCTTTCTACCGCACATGAAATGCGCGGCTTCGCTTAGACCCCGTGAAGATCGTATTCTTCTTTCTCCCAGAATTCCCTGCTGCGGGCCAACTGCCGTTTCCACCGAGCGATCTCCGGAGCAAAGTATGGCAAGAGCCGGAGCGCATGAATCGGCGGCAGGACGGGGATTCCGACGAGGTCACCCATGGTCGCGATGAAGAAGAGCGACTCGGCTTCATGCTTCATCTCTTGGGCGTGCCGAACGAACTGGTAACCCGTTAGCCCATAGAGAAAATCTTTCGCTGCCTGGAATCTTTGTGGTTGCGTCTTAGGCTTGAGCATTCGTAATGCGTCTTCCGTTACCACGGAGTTCGGCAATCCCCTGCTTAACCCTTGGCCGCAGCCCGGCTTGCCGAGGGGGCCGGTTTGCCGAGATATTTGAAAAAGGCACGAAAGCCGTCGATGCCAATAAACACCGCGGCAAACACCAACAGTATCGCCACTAAAACCATCAGCCCCGAACCCACAGTGGGAATCATTCGCCCGGCTGCCAGGTTCGGCAAATAAACATTGAAGTAGAGATTATAGGCCGTAACTAAAACCGACGCCACCGTGGTTACGTACATTAAGATCATTGGAATCCCGGCGTAGACCCAGTTTTTTCCCACGGAGACGAGCCAGATCGTTACCAGAAGCAACGAAAGCGCCGCCATGAGCTGGTTGGCCGCGCCAAACAGTTGCCAGAGATAGATCCAGGTCCCCGTCATGACCAGCAGAATCGCCAATGCGATGGAAACAAACGACGCAAAATGTTGATTGCGCAGCGGCGGGATCATGTCACCCAGCCATTCGGTGAGAGTCACGCGCATGACGCGAAACAATAGTTGCGTGACTACCAAGACGATAACGATGAACGCCGCAAAGGCGAGGGACACTGCGTAGTCCAGCGGGAAGCCCCAGACGCTGATGAAACCGCCAAGACCATTGGCGAAAGCCGCAACAGGAGAGCCCTTGGAGCCTACGGATATGGCGAGCAGCGCCAACATGCCGAGCAAAAACTCGGCAAGCATAGAGCCGGCGCCGACGGGCAACATATCCGCCTCGTTTTCGATTTGCCGTGCCGTGCCGACGGATCCAAAGAGCGCGTGCCAGCCGGAGATCGCACCACACGCGATGGTCACGAAAAGCATCGGCCAGAGTGGCATGACCCCGGCCGGTCCCATCTCAGGACTCCAGCCCTTGAACATAGGGATCTGAAACTGCGCGACCTCGGGTTTGGTGATCGTACCGATGGCTGCCCCGCTCAAACCCAGCAACATAGCCAACGCGGTAATCCAGAACCCGACATAGACTACCGGTTGCGCCATGCGCCAGATCGGCAACACGGAACCGGCGTAACAGAACAAACTAATGGCTACGGCCCAGAACAGCAGGCTCGGCATGATCTTCGCCTCGGCGCCTTTAAAATTGGCCAGTGTCGGATCGAAATAGGTCACCAGCGGTGTGCCACCGGTCAGGGCATTGAATGCTTCGTTGATGCTGCTAAAAAATCCCTCGCTGGCGTGTCCAGTCATGATCGCGATCAAGGTGATGCCGACCGTGATGACGGTCGCCGGAATCAACCCGACATGCCAGCGATAAAGCATCTGCCCAAGCAGAAGTCCCATGACCACAAGCAGGATCATGCCGAGATGGGTGCGCGGCTGGGATTCCATCACCGTCGCCATGATCCCGACGAAGGCGCCCGCGACGAGCAGCAAGTAGAAAAATATAAACAGAAACAAAATGGTTCTGGTCCTGGGCGAGATCAGACGATGGGCCACGGCCGAGAGACTGTGGCCTTCGTTTCGGACCGACATAACGATGGCGCTGTAGTCGCTCACCCAGCCCATAAAAGCGACGCCACCGATAAGCCAGATCATAGCCGGCAGCCAGCCCCACAGGGTCGCCGCTACGATTGCCCCGACAATGGGACCCGCCGCGGCGATGGACTTAAAGTGGTAGCCAAAGAGGATGTTCCGGTTCGTCGGCATGAAATCCACTCCGTCCATGTATAGAGTGGCCGGGGTGGCACGCTTGGGATCGGACTGAATGACATTCCGATCGATGCGTCGCGCGTAGCGCGTATAGGTCAGATAGACCGTAACGGCGCCAAGGACAACTGCGATCAGCGCATTCATGCCCCTTCCCTCTCTTCTGGCATAATCACCGTCACTTCTTGGCGGCCTCGACGTGCCACAGGTAAAGCGTGTGATCCCAGCTCGAAGCGTCCTTGATGTTCTCCTTCTTGAGCGGTTTCCAATCGCCCATATCGAAATCGTGCGAAACGACGCGCGAACCGGGCTTCATCTGCTTCCAGATATTGGGGCGAATCATCAGATTCACTTCGGGGAGAAGATACATCGTCAACACCGAAGCCTGAGACAAATCCACCGTTCGAATATCTTGCTGGCGGATCTCCACCAGATCGCCCACGCCGGCCTTCTTGATATTTTCGGCGGACTCTTTAATACGCTCCGGATCGATCTCGAAACCGATGGCTTTAACGCCGTATTTCTTCGCCGCGGTAACCACGATTCTCCCGTCCCCCGACCCGAGATCGTAAACGACATCGCCCTTTTTGACTTGCGCCAGCTCGAGCATACGATCCACAACCTCTTGAGGCGTCGGCACGTAAGGGACAATCTTTTTGCCTTCGTCTTCAAACTTTTGGGCCGGCTGAGCCCACGCGGCGGAAGGCTCCGCCACTGCGATCGCAACTCCAAAACTGAACACGCCCGCCAGCAAAAACATTTTCATGTTTCTCATCTGCAAACCCTCCATGGTTCAGAACCAATAAACGCGAACAAACTATCCGAAAGTCGTCCCCCTCCTGTCAAGAGACGCGACGCCTAACCGTTCTTTTGCCAAAACTTACCCAGCCAGCTACTCTCCTCTTTGCCTGCCACTGCTTCTAGCTCTCCGGCGTCGAGCCAGATGCCGTTGCATCCCGTGCATTGGTCGATCTGCACCTTTTGAAAACTTCTCTCTTTCAAAGGCTCGCCGCACTTCGGGCAGCGCATCGAAGAGGTCTTCTGAACCGATGCTTTAGATTCTGCTTCCTGTTTCGCCTTCAGCTTGGCAAGCAGCTCTCTTTCCTGTTTGATGAAGTATTCATCCTCTTGCGCTTTCTTTCTGTCGTCCCATTTATTAGCCATGTTTCACCTCCACGGGGTTTGTTGTTTCGCTGTTTGCAGGGTCACAATAACTTCGGGTTTTGGAATGTTAGCTACGCAAGATGCTTTTTCAGCCATTTGCTGGTCTTGTTCACCGATTTTGCTGCCGCCTCTCGGTTGGCGGATGTCCTGCTTTGAGGATTATTGAGAAAGGCGTGCCCCGCCCCGTTGTACATTTCGATCTCGTATTTCTTTTTGTATTTGTCGAGGGCGTCGCGAAACATCTCGATTTCCCTCCTGGTTGTACCCGGGTCATCGGTCCCGTAGTGGCCCAAGAGAGGAGCGGCAATACTTTTCAGATCTTCCGGATCTGGAAAGACGCTCTGGTAGTAGATCACTCCCGCGGCAAAGCTACGCGACTGGGCCAGCGCGTACAACGCCAGCCCGCCACCCATGCAGAAACCCAAGACGGCAATGTTGTTCTTGCCAACCCACGGTAGCCTACGCAGGTAAGGGACGCTGTCGATAACTTGCTTGACCGCCCGAGGAATATCTAACGAGGTTTTCTGAAACGCGCACTCTTCGAGAGTGCCAAAGGTCTTGCCGTGAAAAAGATCCGGCGATAAGCAGACGAACCCTTCCTGGGCAAATCTGCGCGTCACTGCCCTCTGGCCATCGTCCAGACCTCGGTAACCGTGGATGAGAACCACAGCCGGGCGTGGATCACCCGCCGTCGGCCGTGAGAGAAACCCATCCACCGCCTCTTTACCGCTTTTGTAGGCGGCATGCATGGAGACAATTCTTTCAGCCATGTCCTACTTGCAAGAGAAACTAGGATTGCAACAGATGAGAAACCCGACTTCAGCTCGCAAAACGGCTCATATAGGGCAATTTAGACGCGGTCTTCCTGACTTGTTCGAGATTGGCCCGCAGCAACGTGGTAGAATCCCATGAGCCGGTGGTGAGCGCATTGCGATAAGTCGCGGGTAAATCGATGGCGATCTTCTGGTTGCCATACGAAAGACTTTTGTTCTCGAGATCGACGGCGTATTCGGTCCGCGGGTTTTCTTCAACGCTTTTCATCAACTGTTCCATCTCTTTGGGGCTGACCGTAACCGTCGGAACCCCCATAATCGTGCAATTGCCGGCGAAAATCGCCGCGAAAGACTCACCGACGATCGCCTTGATGCCGAACCGGTACAGCGCCTGCGGGGCATGCTCGCGCGACGAGCCGCAACCGAAATTCTTGTTGACAAAAAGAATCGAAGCGCCCTGATATTCCGGATCGTTCAACGGATGGTCTTTCTTCTTTCCCGACGCATCGAAGCGCTCATCGAAAAACGGGTAGTCCCCCATGCGCGCAAACGTCACTTCTTTTAGATAGCGCGCTGGGATGATCCGGTCCGTATCGATGTCGTTCCCTCTGATGTGCACCGCCGTGCCGGTCACCTTGGTGATCTTAACAATTTCGCTCATGATTCCTCGCTCAATGATATTCGCGCACGTCGACGACTTTGCCGTTCAAGGCGGCCGCTGCGACCATCGCCGGACTCATGAGCAAAGTACGCCCTTCGGGACTCCCCTGGCGGCCGATGAAATTACGGTTCGAAGATGAGGCGGAAATTTCGCGGCCAATCAGCTTGTCGGGATTCATTCCCAAGCACATCGAACAGCCCGCGTCACGCCATTCGAATCCGGCGTCCTTGAAAATCTCGTGCAGCCCTTCTTGCTCGGCAAGTTTCTTAACTTCAGCCGAACCCGGAACCACCAAGGCACGAATGCCGGGTTTAACTTTTCTACCTTTAGCTATCTTTGCGGCCGCGCGCAGATCGGTGATCCGCGAATTAGTACAAGAGCCGATGAACGCCACATTGATCGGCGTCCCGAGTATCGGTGCTCCAGGGTGCCAGCCCATGTGCTCGTAGGCCCTTCTGGCTCCCTCCGGGTCGGAGTATTCCTCTGCTTTGGGAAGTTTTTCGGAGATGCACACCGCCTGCCCTGGGTTGATCCCCCAAGTCACGGTGGGTTCGATCTCTTTTCCTTCAAAGCTCACCACATCGTCGTATTGAGCGTCAGGATCGGAGGCCACGGACTTCCAATAGGCTATGGCACGATCAAGAGCATCTCCGGTGGGGACATAAGGCCGCCCCTTGAGATAATCGAAGGTCGTCTGATCGGGATTAACGTAGCCGACCAAGGCACCCCCTTCGATGCTCATGTTGCAGACCGTCATCCGTTCCTCCATGTTCATGTTGTCCAGGACCGCACCGCCGTACTCGTAGGCGAAGCCTTTCCCACCGCTAATGCCCAATCGCCGTATAATACTCAGGATCACGTCCTTGGCGTAGACGCCGGTCCCAAGGACTCCGTTGACACTGATCCTGCGCACCTTGAGCTTATCTATCGCCAATGTCTGGGTGGCCAAGACGTCACGCACCTGACTGGTGCCGATGCCGAAAGCGAGTGTACCAAAGGCGCCGTGCGTGCTCGTGTGGCTATCGCCGCAAGCGAGGGTCATTCCGGGTTGGGTCAAGCCCAGCTGCGGACCGATCACGTGGACGATGCCTTGGTGCTCGTGGCCCAAATGGAAAAACTCTATACCAAACTGCGCAACGTTTCTCTCCAGGGCCTGATGTAACTCTTCGGCTTCGGAATCAAGAAACGGCCGGGTTCGAACGTGAGTGGGCACGATGTGATCGACGGTCGCAAAAGTCCGCTCTGGAAATGCGACGTCCATCCCGTGCTCGCGCAGCATGTCGAAGGCTGGCGCCGTGGTAATTTCGTGAATCAGGTGCAGCCCGATGAAAAGCTGCGTTTGCCCGGTGGGCAAAATTCCCACAGTGTGAGATTCCCAGATTTTATCGTAGAGCGTGCGTCCGGCCATTCTTTAAGATCTCCTTCGCTCGGATAATATCCACCCCTATGCACGACTTCAAGAGCCGAACCGCGGACGGCGATAACACAAAGGCGGAATGCACGGCAGAACGTCTCGGCTTTCGCGTCTCGTCTCCCGGATTCAAACCCGGAACTCGAAACTCGGAACTCGAAACTACCCGTTATAGATCCATGCGCCCGGGTTTTTCGCGTATTCGTCGTAAGCGCCTGCCGATGTTATACCCGGAATCTGCGGAATCCAGTCCTCGCGCAAAAGATCGTCGGGATCGGCATACTTCTCGGCCAGCTTCCGCACCTCCGGATCGTCCAGTGCCGTGAGCCTGCCGTTGCGGATGATCGTGTATTCTTGCCCGCTCTTCGTGGTGACAGTGAACGTCGGAAACAACAGGTGAATATGAAGGTGACCGTAAAGTATGCCGTGCTCGCCCGCCCATTTCTCCTCTGCCGAGCGCCACAGAGTACCAAATCCCATGTGAATCACGCCCGAGCGGCGGCGCTCCCATTCAAAACCTCCGGAAGAATGGAGTTCGATGTGGCTGGGTCTGAGGATCTTTGGATTGGTGCCGATGGCAACTTCCCAGAGATAAAATAATCCGGGTCGTGGAAAGCAGGGGTATTGAGTCCGTTTGCTCTCTTCAAACAGATCGCGCCAGGCGTCGCCGTAGGCGGCGCCCCCGACGATCTTAACAATCTGGCCGCCTTCCAGCTCGACTTTCACTTGCGGGAACGCCCGTGAAAAATGGCTCGTCGTGCCGGCCACTATGCCGGCAGCGTCCTCCTTGGCAATGATCGGCGGCACGGGATGGCCGAAAAGGTGCCCGTTACGGGGGGTCGAGGAAAACCCATAACGGGTGCCATCGTAGTACTCGTCCCAATAGGTCCACGAGATGTCCGTACCCTCCGCATCCGTCAGACGCGCTCGCCCGCCTCGCCCATATTCCCAGATCGGGTCCCAGGTTTTCTTGTTTAGCAGCAGATGCAAGTCCAGTGGATAGGTCGTCGAACGCTGGAGGAAATGCTCCGGCCGCAACCAGGGGATTTGCTCGTAACGAAAATCGGTCGCGGGAATCGGGCCGCCCTTGCCATGGATAAGTAAGTCGTAACCTCGCCTCAGGGCAAAATCCTCGATGTAGGGCATTCCTTCCCAGCGCCGCGGATTATTGTCCCAAGGCTCCCGCCGCATGATCAC
>DAIRFP010000044.1:0-18645 GCA_036794995.1 Thermodesulfobacteriota bacterium
ACCAGTGAGTTCGCGTTTTTGGCCCTCGACCGCGGCCCGCCAGGTGCCGCCCCACCCGGTAGAAAACTTTTGCGCCGACCACGTTCCGCGCAAGACGATCTTGTCGCCGCCTTCGCCCAAGGTCCAGGTGCCCGACGCTTTGTCTGCCGCAGCAGCGGGTTCCACCGTCCAACTACCTGCGAAAGTGCGACCGGCAACGGTTCGAGCGCTCCAGGTGGAAAGCTTCGGCTGTTCTTTGAAGGCCTGCCTTAGTTGGTCCCCTCCCGACACATCGGCCGAACGTACCCAGCCGACCAAACCACGCTGGGTCTTGACCATATACCAGGTCTGTTGTCCCACGGCTTCGGCCAGCGGAGCGAGCATCTCGCCTTTTTTCAGTGTGGTGATTTTATCTGAATCAAGCTCCTGTCGAGAGTACAAAGAGGCGCCGGATTCACGGACAGTCAGAGCCGTCGTTGTTTCCGCTGCAAGACCAAGCGAGGGGAGCGCACAAGCCAGTAACAAAGCCAACGGTAAAAATCGACACCACATAAAATGGAGTTGTGCAATAGCCATTCGCATAACCTCCTATTTGGAGAAGTCCGGATTCCTCTGTTTTCTGTGTAATTTTAAGCGGCCTGCGTGATTCTGTAAACCTTAGCCCTCTCTGACGTTCTTGACGTGTCCCTCATGTCGGGGCTAGATTCGTTGTCGGGTCTTGGTTTCAGAACAAAAAGCGGAGCTACGCTTCGTTATAGGAGAGTGCCGTGCAAAAGAAGATTTTTTCCTGGCTTGGCGGAGAATTCGTCGAACTCTCGGCCGAAGCGCGTCCGGGCACATCGGTCGAAGCAGAGACGATTTCTCTGTTCCGGAGCTTCGAGCAGGAGCTGAAAACTCACGGCTTGTCGCTGGAGAACACTGTTCGCACCCGACTATGGGGAAGGGATAAGGAAGCAAGAAACCTCGGCACGGGTGCGCGGTCCAAGATTCTGACCGGTAGCGCCAAGGCGGCTAGCTCGAGTTATGTCTCTACGAATCGTTTCGATTCGGATGCGAGAATAGCTGTGGACCTGCTCGCTACAAGGCCGTCACGTGCAGATGCCGAGAGACGGCCGATAGAATTCCAGCCGCCGAGAAATTATCTCTGCTATCTGCGCCAGGATTCTTTTGTGTTTCTATCGGGGTACACCTCGGCTGCGGAAACACTGGAGACTCAAGTATCCGAGATCATCAAAGCCGTGGCGGCTGGACTCATGGTTGCGGGATCTATGTGGGACAAGTTGGTTAAGGTCTCTCTATTTCTGCACCGCAGCCAGAAGCTTGAGACACTCAGGGAGTTGTTAGAGAGCGCACCCGCCTTGCCGGCCGACTGCCAGGTAGAGTTCGGTTTCGTCGACGGGTATGCGGCTGATAAGAGCCTACTCGAGGTCGAAAGCACTGCTCGAATGGATTAGCGACGGTTGCTTAGGCCGCTGCAGGTGCCTCTGCGGCCTCCTGCGCAACCGCTTCTTTCTTTTCCTTTTCCTCAACCGCCAGCATCGCAAAGTTGGCCGCAATCAGGCCGCCGATACAGAGGCCGGCCGCCAGGCCGAAGACCGCCGAAGCCAGCAATGCAAAACCGCCCTCAGCTATCGCATCCGAGGCGGCGACCCATGTTATGACGGCGGCGAAGATCCCGCCGCAAACCCAGCCCTGAAGAAGATGTTTGTTCATCGCTCACCCTCCTAGATCAATGCCTTTGTACACAGACTAATTTCGCAAACGACGGGCCAGCGAAAAACCCTGAAAAACGGAGCGACGAAACGGGCATTTTCTTAGAGAAGAGAAAAGAACGCTGTGGTATTCCAAATCGTAAGAATACCCGCGCTATGAGGCAGAATTGAACTACTCCGCAGCAAGCTACGGGTGGGTAACAGAACACAGCGATGAAAAATCATCTCAAGGGGTCACCCCCGAATGTTTTAATCGTGGTTCGACTATGCTCACCACGACCCTGACCCACGTCGAATGGGTCGGGGGCCCAGTTCCGGTCTCGCCTGGATTCCCGACGGTTCGAGAACCTCACCGTGCCGAGGGAAATCGAGGCATAGAAGCATTCGGGAATGACGGACTCTAAGAGGTCAGAGCATAACTCTTTTACGCGTATGCTGCGTGGAATAAAACCGACAAGCGGGGTTTAAAGGCTATAGAGCGCCCGGGCATTGTCGCTTAGTATCTTGCGTTTGACTTCAGGGGCCAGGTCCGTCCGGGCTTGAAAAATCTTGATGGCATCGACGTCGCTCGATATGTCGGTGTGTCCGTAGTCCGTGCCAATGACCAAGCAGTCTTCTCCGGCTTGCTGGATGATGTAGGGTAGGTCGTCTGAGTTTTCGCAAGTCACGAACATGCGGTAGGCGCGCGCGAAATTGTCGGGCCATTCGCGCCCCAGAGTTTTGAAACGTTTCTTGGCTTCCAGCATTACCCAGGGCAACCACTGCGCGCTGGCCTCGATGAAGCCCCAGCGCAGCTTGGGAAATAGCTCCGGTATTTCGCTCAGGACGATGTCATCGAAGGCGGCTACGGTAGGTACTCTAAAACGGTGCAAGGTGGACGCTATCCCGACAGGATGGCGATATAGATCGCAAAGCCAGGGGTTACCGTTGGCGATGTGTATGGCAATGGCCATGTCCAGCCGCGTTGCCTCGTCGTAAATCGGATAGAAGTAAGGGTCAACGAGCAGTCGGTTGCCTTCGACCGGGCGCATCAGCACGGCGCAAGCGCCGTTCTCTTTGGCGTAACGGATCTGATCCAGGGCATCCGGTATGCTCAAGGTCGGCGCCATGCAGGACCAGCGCAAACGACCCTTTCCCTGGCGCCAGATATCCGCCAACCAGCGGTTCCAACTTTTACATAGCGCGACCTCGACGCGTGCGCGATCCGTGGCTGACTCGATAAACATCGTATTGTGCAGGACCTGGACGTCGACGCCGGTGTCATCCATGTGCTGCACGCGCAGATCAACATTACCCAGCTCACGGGATTCCTGCGCGTCGGCGAATTTACGACCAACCTGCTGCGATCGTTTTTCCAGCTCTTCAGGCGAAAAGGCGGGAAAGCGGAAACCTCGGACTTTTCCGTCGATGACCCAAAATTGCAATTTTACTCCGGACTCTTCGCGGGTTTCCAGGGGAACTGGACGATATTGTTTTTCAGATGAGTCCATGTAGTCCCAGGTATGAGCGGACTCGACCACATGGGCGTCAGCGTCGATAATCAATGTCTTATCAGCCATGAGTTCATCCTCCTACATTGGGTTCTAGAGTCGCGACGGCAGTTGCGCCAAGTCGATTTTGTTACCCGTTACTTTTCCACTAGGCCTCGCGTGATGTCCGTGTTTTTAGGCAACCCACGCGAGGAAAGTGCGTGGCGCCTGCCGGATCAGTTTCGTTTGGCCTACTCATTTTGATGGGTATCTTTTCGCCATCTCGTTAAATTGTCTTTGGCAACCCAGATATGGCCTTGCCGGAAGCCCAGGGAGGGATAGCCGAACCTGACTTTCTTGACTTCGTGAGCAGCCGCGAACGCGTAAGGCTACAGCAGGATGAGCAAAGCGCAGACCCAGGCTTTCGACATAATTCTCCTTTGACCCGCGGCCATCAAAGCGCAATCGGAATCGGAGTTCAAGCAAAACAGAAAGGGACTGAGTCACGCCAACCCAGCCCCCTTTCGAGTTTTGGATGCTGGTTGTGAATTTAACTTACCAAACTCTTACTTACCGAGGCGGGTTGCGCTCCACTTGCCGTTGCTTCCACCCTTGAGGGTTCCCTCGATGGCGTTGCCGTTGACCCGGCCCGTATACTGCGCCCCACCGGCAGTGAAACTAATCTGGTCTCCGCGCAGCCTGCCATTAGCGATTTGTGTGGTGTTGTTGCCGGACTTGAGGGTACCGGAAACCATTTGGAACGTCTGCTTGAGGGTCAGCTCTCCTTGCGGCAGTTGCCACGTCCCCGTCACTTTTGCAGGCACAATCCAGAACAAGGCATTGCAATACGAGACGCAATCGCCGTTGACCGTGGCGGTCTCGTCAGCGGCCCATTCGCCCATGGTAAAGGTATTGGACACGATACGAGTCCCGGGCTTGAGATCGAGGATTTTGGGGCGCAGCTTGATGTTGATGTCGGGCAGCAAGAACATGGTAATCACGGTGGCCTGAGAAAGATCGCTTTCGAAGAGGTCGGCTTTAACGAAGGTGGCCTTGTCACTGACGCCTTCCTTGGCGGCATTGCGCTTCGACAATTCCACCATCTCCGGGTTGTATTCGATACCCAGCGCTTTAGCGCCGCGTTTGGCGGCGGTAATGACTGTCCGGCCATCTCCCGAGCCCAGATCGATGACATAGTCTTTGGGCGTGACTTTGGCCATGTCGAGCATCTTGTTCACCAACGCTTGGGGGCTTGGCACCCAAACGACATCTTTGCCTTCCTGGCCGACACGCGGCTCGTATTGGTCATTGGCAGGTTGGGGTTGGGCGTGCGCAGTAGCCGCCAAGGCGGATAAAAGCATAACCGACAGCAGGTGATACATGCGATTCGGTGCAGTCATATTGTGATCTCCAATGGTTGGATACCCGAAATATCGGAAAGATAGATTGCGACAAGCAATAGCAGCTCGCCGAACCCGATGACATCTTCTGAATCACTTTTACCGCAAGGCGAGAAAAAATTCCAGTGACGGTGCGACTTCAGTTCCGCTCGGAAACTTGACGCGACTCCAGGACATATTTAACGAGGAACGGCCAGACCTGGGTGGCATCTGCTTGGATTTCCGCATAGACCCCGTTTTTCACAGCCTTGCGCCAGGATTCATTTTCAGAGTAGGTGCAGCCGGAAAGATGGCCGAAGTGAGGGCGGTCGGGGCAAATTCTAATGCCGTAAGTAAATCGGCGCGGTGGCAGAGCCGTGCCCAAGCGCTCATTGATGATTTCGATCAGCGGTGCCACATTCTGGACATTGTTTCGCGGTACGCCGCCGCCGATTGTGAAAATGCCAAAACGCCTGGCGGTAGTAACCAATTTCACCAGCTCTTTGCTATCGATTTCGAGGTCGACGAGGAGCGGCTTCTTGCGGCGCCGTTTTCGCTTGATGTTGTGGATATAGAGGTCGTTACCGAGCTCCGAGTCGACAAACGCCGGGACAAAGACCGGCACGCCGTGGAGGTAGGCGGACTTCAAGATGCCGCGCTCGTTGGGATAATTCTCTGCAAGATGTTTCCCCACGAGTCGGTTCAGCAACGTCGGGCTAATGGGGCGCGCACCATCGAGCTGCTCGATGACCTGGCCGATCACCTCTTCGACGGTATCGAGATTGGTTTCGGGCTCAAGCGTATCGGTAACCCGATTGAGTTTGCGGCGCGCCAAGGCAGTATCGTCGTAAGCCGGATTGTATTTGTAGTGCTTCAGTCCGATGGATGACACGAGCCCATGGGCCATGAGGGCCCCGGTGGAGGAAATGGCGTGGATCAGACCCGATTCGATCATATCGCAGATGACGAGATCCATTTTCCCTACGGTCATGGCGCCACTGACGGTAAGAAACCGAAGACATTGTCGATCGCGCACCATAAGGTCAAGCGCCTTTGCTCCCTTCGTAACCTGTGAAGCTACGCCGCCATAGGGCGCGAGCTCAGAGATGAGCGCGGCCACCGGCATGCGGCGCCCGTTGATCCATTCGTCCAAGGTGCGGTAAAGAATCGGCATTACAAAGCGTGGATCCGCAAACACGGCGTCCGGGAAATAGCCGTCTCTAATCTGTCCGGGACGAGCCATATCGAAAGGGTTGATAAAAACCGCGCGCTCGGGTTTCGTAAAGATCGCTTTGGCATATCTTTCGGAGAACGGGCCGACGACGACGGCATTTTCTCCCCGTTTCTTTTGGCTGGCATAGACGGAGGGGATTACCATTCGATCAAACCACTGGTTTTTGACAAATTGCCTCAGCAGGCGACCCAATGGAGAATCGTCCAGCCCGCTGTAGATCAGAATCGGTTTCTTCTTCGCAGCGATCATCGCCTGTATCGTCAGGGCGACCTCGCCTAGCATTCTGGCGCCGAAGGCGCAGTGTCTCATCCCGTCGACGATATCACCGACGGTGCCGCACTGTGCCAGGTCCAGTGATTTGAGCGCTTCGAATTTCAAAGGTTTGCGTGGCATTGCGCTTCTTCCCGTTGATAAGTTGGTGCTTCGTAACACGGCGATTCCATCCAGTCAATTCCGCTACCACGGAGTTAGAAATCGTCGCGCTCGCTTTTACCGGGGGCTTCCAGGGTTAACGCTGCAAAAACAAAAAACTACTTGAGAAGAATATCACAACTCTAACACGCCAACAGGCACGAGGCCTGTGCTCTCCGGCTTATCGGGAAGCGAGCAGTTCATCACAGCACGGAGCTAATTGTTCTTCCCGGTGAAGCTTTTTTTGTCACTGGACGGAGCATAAGGTGCGCCCGCGCGGTCAACCCTTAAGACTCGATAGCCGGTTGTCGCGGTCCCCTCCATTGTTAGTCTGTAGTAGAAATGCTCGCCCGAGTTCTCTCCGGTGAGGAAAATATAAATCGCTTTCTCACCAAACATCGGTTCGTATTCAGAAGCTGTGACGGTTTTCGGCAAGGTTCGCGGATGCAATTTTTCTACAACGGCTTTGAACTGTGCGGCAGAGACATAGCGCTTCGTACCCTCGGCGAGTAACGTGTAACCGTTTTCAACATCCTGCTTCACGAATGTAACCTGCGCGAATTCTTCTGCTTTCTTTCCGGCCGCGGCTTCATCATGATGGACGGATTCTGCGCAGCCTATCCATACCATGGCGAGAACCAATGGCCAGCAATAAGAGGCCAGCGATTGTCTTTGCTGGGTAGATTCCCAATAGCGAGCATCAGATCCAAACATCTAGGCACCGTTACAGACTGAGGGTTACCTATTGCGCTCCGGCCGTCAAGGGTGGTTCAGGAAGACCGCTCGATGACTCATCGCAGCGTAGGCACGGCGACCTTGCCTTGGGTGCTTCGCTGCGCTCAAGTTTCAGTATCAAGACTTGATGGAAGGGAACAATCGCCTATCGTCAAAATCTAAACGATTCGTCAACTCAATGACTGCAGTCGGTTGTAGCGTTGGGACAAAATTGTGCGATCGCGATTTTTCCTTGGCCCTGCCTGGCAAGCCTTTGCCTCTACCAGTCAGCACGTAAGCTGCTTTCAGCCGAGGATCGGTCATACATGTCCAGGCACAAAACTTGCTCGGTTTGCTTTTCTTACGAGGTGAGACGGGTGCAAAACTTTTCGACGATAGGATTTGCCCTCGCTCTGGGCTTTCTGGGCGTGCAGCCGGCCTTTTCGCAAGCCGTGCAGGAATCCCTCTACGGGGAGTGGGTTGAGTATCAAGACGGTAGAATCTCGATTGATTTCGATCAGACGCCAGTAGCCATTGCGCTTAATGCCATTCAAGCCCGGACAGGGCTGCAGATCATTGTTCCGTCGACAACCGAGAGCAAACTATTGAACCTGCGGCTGAGCGGACTGCCGCTGGAGCCTGCCGTACGCTTTCTTATCGCTTCCATCGGGTTTAAAAGCTTCGCTCTAATGTACGATGACAAAGGCCATCCCGAACGTGCCGTTGTCCTGGGCATGCAACCGGAAGTGCGTGCCGCTCCGGCAACGGATGATAGGGTTGACTCTCCTTCGGCTGAGCCCGCCGTCGAGCCCCTGACGGCAGAGGAACGAGCCCAGCTCCAGAAGGAACTGCAGCGCTGGAACGAGCTTAAACCGGAAGGCCGCAGCCGCATCGAAGCCCGCCTGAAAGAGTTGCCCGCGTCTGAAGATCGCGAGCAACTTGTTAAAGAGTACGGTCGACAACTTTTAGGAATCAAGAGCGACCTCCCCAACCGATAGTTTTACAGGTTCGGCAAACGGAGTGAGCGGTAAGATGGTTATCATCAATGGGGCATTTTATCGGCGACAGTGAAGGAGTTTGCCGTCTTCAGGACAGCCAGCGATATCTTTTCGAGGATTTCGTTGGGCCCGTAGGGTTTCATAAGCAAAGCACTCAGCTTCCCTTCGGCCATAGCGGATTCCATCTCGTGTGAAATGTAGCCCGAAGCCAAGATAGGTTTTAAGGTCGGGTCCGCTTTGCGCATTTTCAGTAACGCCTCCCAACCGTTTAGTTTGGGCAGTCCGAGATCGAGAACCACCACAGAAATTTCATCTTTGTGACGCAGAAACGTTTCAACCGCTTCGACGCCGTCCATGGCCACTAAAACCCTGTAACCCGCCTGCTCCAGGCTCTTGCGCATCAACTCCAGTTGTCTAATCTCGTCCTCGACAAACAAAACTACTTGGCCGTTCACGGTGGCTCGGGTGACCTCCTGCGAGTCTCGCGGTGGGTTCAGGCCGAGCGCACTACCCTGGCTATCGGCAATCGGCAAATAGATGCGAAACGTAGTGCCGCGCCCGGGATCACTAGTGACGTCGATGAAGCCTCCGTGATTCGTGACAATGCCATAAGCTACGGAAAGTCCGAGTCCGGTGCCTTGTCCTTGTCCCTTGGTAGTGAAAAAGGGCTCGAAGATGCGGCTCTTGACGCCTTCGTCCATACCTAAACCCGTATCTTGCACAATGATGCAGGCATAGGGCTTGTCCTTCGCTTTATGAAAGTTTCCTTGGAGATCCTTTCCGGGTGCGGTTGCGGTCTTGAGAAGCAGCTCGCCGCCTTCCGGCATGGCGTCGCGGGCGTTGACGCAGATGTTGAGCAGTACTTGATCGATCTGGTTTGGATCAGCCATCACCGAGCCAAGGCAGGCCTCTAAATCCAACCCAATATCGATAGTCCTGGGCAAGGTTCCACTCAAAAGCGCCTTGAGCTTTTGCAGTGCGTCATTGAGATCGACTTGCTCGAACCGGACGGGGCTTTCCTTGGCCACCGCGAGCAGTTGCCGCACGGTGGAGGCCCCGCGTTCGATGGCTTCGTCGATGACGTCCAGACTTTCGCGGTCATCTTCATCCCCTGAAGGGCGGCTCCGCAGAAGCGACGCGTATCCTTTGATGATATTGAGAATATTGTTGAAATCGTGCGCGATGCCGCCTGCCAAGGTGCCGATGCTTTCCATCTTTTGGGCTTGGCGCAACTGCTGCTCCAGTCTTTTTTCTTCCTCCCGCTCTTTCGAGAGCGCAGCGTTCGCAAGCTGTAACTCTGCCGTGCGGTGCTGCACTCTCTTGTCGAGCTCCTGGTTCGCTCGAGCCAGTTCATCCTTGGCTTGCTGCAACGCGGCTTCCGCTTCCTTGCGATCGGTCATGTTCAAGAAAATGCCGATGCAGCCACGGACCTTGCCCGCTTCGTCGCGCAGCGGTGTGGCGCGGCAAAGCTCATGAATAATGGTTCCGTCGTTGCGAAGGACTTCCAGCTCTTCGTCCAAGATGTCAATTGCTTCCCGGCAGGCTCGTTGCATCGGCAGGTTCTTCGCGACAACCTCTCGACCATCTCGCAACACGCGAAAGGAGAGGTTTTCGCCGGCCAGGCCGCTCTTGGAAACATTCTGTCCGTTGTCCGTGCCAAGCATGTGCGTGAGCTCCGGATTGCACCAGATCTGTTCGCATTCCGGATCCGTTGCCACGGCAATACCGATGGGCGCCGTATCGATCAGTTTGCGCAATTCCTCGGCGTGTCGTTGCACGGCTTGGTAGAGATTCGCGTTGTCGATGGCTACAGCGGCCTGGGCGGCTATGGCAGTGACGATATTTTCGGCTTCATCGGTGAACCTACCAGGCTCGGCATGACCCAAAAACAATCCCCCTAAAATTTCATCCGAACGGGAGACAACCGGGACGGCGAGGTAGCTCCGGACCGCCAATGGCTCGTCCGATGCGCCGTAATGCGGAAGCTGTGCATCGTACCGAGGATCCAGCCGCACGTCGCCGATGCGTAGTGCCCCTTCCTTTTGGAAGATGGTCCCAAACAGCTGCGTATTGCGGGGTATGGGGAATCTCTCAAAGGCGTCACGCGGTACGCCGGACAAAGCATAGAGAAAACACGTTTCACCGGACTCGTTTTTCGTGTTGTAAAAGAAGGCACCGAACTGCGCGCCGGAGATTTCTCGACCGGCGTCCGTAACCATTTGCACGATTTTGTTCAGTTCCAGCTCCCCCGCCAGTGCATTACCTACCTGATTGACGATTTCCAGCGAGCGCGTGCGTTGCCGCAGCATCTCTTCGGTCTGTTTGCGGTCGGTAATGTCACTAATGGCGGAGACCCAACCCGTAACATTCCCGGCGGGATCTTTTTCCGGTACGTAGGCGACGCGCATGAAACGGCGGCCGATTCGTTCATAGGGAACCTCGGTCTCATATTCTACGGTCTCTCCATCGAGGACCCTCTGGATGTACGGGCGAATCGCTTCACGGGTTTCCTCGCCAAGGACCTCGGTAATCGATTTCCCGATAATCTGTTCCGGCGTGAGACCCAGGCGCTCCGTGTACGTTTGATTGACAAATCGGAAGCGCTCGTCCCGGCTGCATTGCGCGAGCATCACCGGCGCGGTATCCGTGATGAGACGAACCTGAGCTTCCTTGGCGCGAAGCGATTCTTCGGCCTGCCTCCGTTCAGTGATATCCATGCAGATGCCCGCTAGTTTTTCGGCTTGTCCGTTGCTGCCCAATAATACCTGTCCGAATCCCTCAACCCAGCGGACGACATCATCCGGCCGCCTAATCCGATAGGCGACATGAAAATCACCGGCGGTCGCAAGCGTTTTTTCGACTTGCGTCAAGACCAATGCTAGATCCTCGGGATGGATATCACGTTTGAAATCGTCGAAGCTCCCGCCAAAGGTTCCCGACGCTAAGCCGTGGATCGCTTCGAGGCCCTTGGTCCAACTGACTCGGCCGGTGGAGAGGTCCCATTGCCAAGCGCCCATTTGTCCCGCCGCCATGGCGACCTGCAACTGGCGTTCGCTCTCCCGGAGCGCATCTTCGGCACGCTTGCGCTCCATAAATTGACCCAGCTGATGACCAATGCTGCCGGCCATGTCCAAGAAATCTTGATCCGGCTCCCGAATCTCACGGCCAAAGCATTCCATGACGCCGACGACCTCAGCGCCGAGTTTGATCGGAAAGCCGATGCCGGCGCGAAGTCCTTCCTTAGCCGCGATGGGCGCGCGGGGAAAGTTACCGTCGTTGGTCACGTCGATAATCCAACTTGGTTTGCCGTTGCTCCAAACGCGCCCCGGCAGGCCCACGCCGGGTGAAAACTTGCTTTGGCGCGTGATGGCTTCGAACTCGGCAACGTTAACGGAGGGAAGAGACCAAAAGTCCAGGCAGGCCAATTGCTGGGAAAATCGGTCAACGTGCCATATCGCGCCCAACTCCCATTCTGCCGTTTGGCAAATGACTTGGATGATTTTGGACGCGGCATCGGTCACGCCAGGGGATTCGGCGAGGATCCGGCTGACAGCATCCTTGATACGCAGCCGCTGCTCCAGGCGGCGGCGCTCCGAAATGACCGAGGCCATCACCAGGGATGTCACGGTAACGGTTGCCATAAACACCTGGAGCAACAAAAGCGAATGGTTTGAGTCAGAAGTCGCGAAGGGGCCGAGGCCATGCACCGTGCCCCACAGGGCGATGGCTGACATCGCAAAAGCCGAAGTCACCGCTCCCCGCCTGCCGAAGCGTAACGCTGCCCATAAGAGGGGCACTAGAGCGAAGTATTCTAGACCGGAGGGAATTTGGGTTAGAAATAAGATCCCGCCGACCAAGACTAGTACCAGCAGCAGACCTGCCGCTTCCAGGACATGGGTGGACCTTACGGGCAATAACGGTTGCGTTGCCCAAAGAATGATCGGCGGGGCCACAATCATGTTTCCCACCGCGTCCCCCAGCCACCAGGTTATCCAGATGGTTAAGAATTCATCCCATGGCGCGAGTCCCGCCACACTCAGGCTGGTTACGCCGACGGTGGCGCCGAGGGTTGTGCTGAGAATACCCGCAAGTAGGAAGAATCTGATAATGGTCTTGGTTTGATCGAATGCATTGAAACCATTGGCGAAGCGGCGAATCAAGACGACACCTAGAATCGCTTCGAGAGTGTTGCCGGCGGCGATGCTCAGCGCCGTAGCCAACGATCCTTGGGCCGCGATGTTTACAAGAAACGCGCCAAGAAATACTCCCGGCCAGAGTCTGTATCCCGACAACAAAATAGTCGCTAAGGCAATTCCGCTGGGTGGCCATACCGCAGAAGCGCTGGGATGGACGCGAGCCAAAGACAAACCGAAGCTGCCGGCGCAGAAGTAGACAACGGCGAGTCCAAAAATGAATGCTGCAGTTTGAAGGTATCGGGTCATGTGGTCGAAAATCCGCCCGTTTGTCGTTCAACGGTCGTGTGACACATGCTGGTCTTTTTGTACGTGATTTGCGGATTGTTGACAAGCATGAGTAGATTTTGCGAGGACCGCTAGGGGCCGATCCGATTCCTATAAAAACTTCTCGTTCTGCGGTTTTCGTTGGTTTGCGAAGTCGGCTAAATCAATCATAGGATAGAGCAAAGTCTGCATCGGGGGTTGTGATGAACATTGCAGCCGAGCATCGACCATCATCTGCGCCGCAAAGTCACAGCGGAGAACGCCATCGTGAAAATGACCCGGGAACGGCGCCATGGATGTTCGTCTCCTCTTGAAACTAACCGTCCCCAGGTTATTGTAAGTTTCTATGGCCGACCAAGATTATTACCAAATCCTCGGTGTCGAACGCAGCGCCTCGCGCGATGATGTTCGCAAAGCTTACCGCAAGCTGGCGCGAAAATATCACCCCGACATCAACCCTGGAAACAAAGAGGCCGAGAATAAGTTCAAAGATCTCTCGGTCGCTTACGATGTTCTGAGCGACGCGGAGAAACGCAAGCTCTACGACGAATTCGGCGAGGCGGGGCTCGCCCCCGGTTTTGACGCCGAGAAGGCGCGGAGCTACCGGCAATGGCAAGACTCCGCCCGCACCAGCGGCAGCTACGAATATAATATGGACGATCTCGGCGACATCTTTGGTGATCTTGGCGGTATGTTTGGAGGAAGGCGCAGACCGCAATCAGGTCCGATGCGGGGAGAAGACGTTGAAGCGGCGATGGAGATCGATTTCCTCGACGCGGTGCGGGGCTTTCAGACGTCGCTGACCTTGCAGCGGCATATCCAGTGCGAAGTTTGCCATGGCGAAGGTACCAAGCCAGGCAGCAAGCCGGCTCAATGCCCTGAATGCGGCGGCTCCGGCAGCAAGCCGGCAGTGCAGGGACCGCTGCAGTTCCGTGTCACCTGCCCGCGGTGTAGGGGCAGCGGGCGACTACCGGGTGATCCATGCGCGACATGCGGGGGCGCTGGACGAATAGCGCGCCCGGAAACGATTAGGGTCAATATTCCGCCGGGGGCTGAGCCCGGGAAACGAATTCGCCTGCGTGGCAAAGGAGAGGCAGGGATTCAAGGCGGCCCGGCCGGTGACCTTTTTATCGTGCCGCGGATCCGCCCGCATCCGCTCCTGACACGATCGGGTAAAGACTTGTCCATGGAGTTGCCGATCACGGTCGGAGAGGCTGTTCTCGGTGCCAGCGTGGATGTGCCCACGCCGGTAGGGATGGTAAAAGTAAAAATTCCCCCCGGCGCGCAGAGCGGCCAGCGGCTTCGCGTTAGAGGTAAGGGTGTGCCGGCGCATGGGAAAAATCCGGCAGGAGACTTGTATCTCCGTCTCATGGTGCAAGTGCCGAAGAATTCGATCGCGCACGACGTTGTCGATAAAATTGACCAGGCTTACACCGAAGATGTGCGCAAAGATCTGCGCTTGTAGCGGCAGGACAAAACCATGCAGAGAAAATATCTTCGAATTACAGAAGTGATCAAGATTTGCGGTGTTGACCAGGCATTTATCGATCGCTTGGAGCAGGAGCGTATAATCCAGCCGGTCATGCGGCGAAAACTGAAAGTTTATGGTCGCGAGCAGGTGGATCGCGTACGGGTGGCGCACCTTCTAATCGAAGAGATGGGAGTCAATCTGGAGGGAGCCGAAGTCGCCCTGCACATGCGCGAGCAGATGATCGCCATGCAGCGCCAGTTCAACGAATTATTGCGCCTGCTCGGGCAGCGGCTGAAGCGTGCGGCCGAGTGACTTTTGTACGCTTAATCCGAGCGGAAGGCGTAATCTCAGCTTTAAGCAGACGCTGCATCAACGTGAATACCGGTTCGATTCGGCGTCTTCAGAGGCAAAACAATCGCAGGGAATGACAACCCAAAAATCTAGCAGGTAGGCGTCCTTAGCGCTTTTAGTCTTTCTGCTGAGTGTGGCGCGAAACTTTCTTCGCACAACTTTACCTGTCAAGATTCCCGAAACCATTTTGCTAAGCAATCGAAAGGCGGGCATTAGCCCGCCTTTCGGATGAACGATCAGTATCTATCAGTCGCTCTTGGAGCACCCGCTTCTTCCGAAAACGAGTAAGCGCAACTGTGGGCGCAACGCCCAAGCTAATTACGCCCGCCCGGGAGAAGACTTTGATCATCGCCCGGGTTCTTCTTTATCGGATCGGATCCGCTCCGACCCGACGTGCCCATCGTCGAACCGCTTTGTCGAAAGCCTCCCGATTTTGAGCTGATCTTGACGCCGAGTTTATCGGCAGTTCGTTCATCAATCATGCCGGTGATCGGAACGCCGTTGTCTTGTTGAAACGCACGAATCGCTTTACGAGCTTCGTCGTCCGCTATCCGTCAACCGGGCCGACCTGATAGCCCTTCGAAGCCCCTTGGGGAATAACTTTCAATTCTTCGTTTTCATTTGACAGCCCCCTTTGGTCCCTGTTATGACCCGCGATGAGCAACAAAAATGATCTACCGTCAAAGCAAAGCAATAAAACTGCTGCGTTGGCACACCTCCAAAATCGGACCGGTTGTTCGTTTTGGCCAATCCGTTTCTTTCGTCCGTTGTATGGATTGAGGCAATAAAACCTATGCGGCTAATGATGCTTGGGACCAGTTTAGCGTTTTTTGTGCTCTGGCTAAGCGTAAGACAGGTGCAAGCCGTTCCCGCGGCGCCTAACGAAAGCTTGGTCCACGGCGAGATCCTTGAGGTCGACGCGATTGACTCGTTGACTTTGGATATCAGACCGCAGCGAACACTCTTTCGCCTGAAACTGCGGCTTATCAAAGTGGTTGCCGTCGAAGATAGGATCAATTTCCTCCAAGGAGCCGAGGGTAAGACGATAGAAACGTATGCCACTTTGCGGCCGCCGGTGGTCGGAAAAACGGTCCAAGGCCGGATCAGTTTTCGCGGCGATGAGCGGAGCGGGCGCTACTGGATCGTTGGCAGCCTCGAAGCGGTCCCGTATCAATAAGAGGCTCCATTTGAAGAGCCACGACGTGCACTTATCGATGATGAGCTTGCGGTGGGTTTTTCTTGTCCTCTTGCTGTTGCCGGCGCCTTTGTTGGCCGTGCCGGCGCGACGGGCCATCGAAACCGTGCGGCAACCCGATGGGACGGTCATTTCAGTAAGGCAGGTCGGTGACGAGTGGAACAATGGCCTTCGGACCGCGGATGGCTATACGATGGTTCGTGACGAGCAAAGCGGTTTCTGGATGTACGCAGAGGAGGCACCCGGTGGCGGGTTGCAAAAATCCCCGTTCGTCGTGGGTTACGATTTGCCAGCCGGGATTCCGGCGATGTTGCCTTTGCGATCCGGTGGGGCGGCTTCACGACGTATGGCTTTTGATAGCCAATTGCCTCCCGCTCCGGCACCTATTTCGGGCAACCAACCCCTCCTGGTGATCTTCGCCGACTTTACCCCGTCGATGCGCGTGGGGAGCACGGCGGCGACTTTGGCCAGCAAATTTTTCGGCTCGACCAACAGCGTCAAGCACTTTTACGAAACAATTTCATATAGCAAATTTTCGCTTACTCCAGCACCGGAAACCAACGTCGCCTTGTCCGGTCTGGTTAACGACGGGGTCGTGAGTGTAACGCTAAATTACCCGCATCCCGACACCGCGATCACGATTGATGATCGGAACCGTAGTATCGTCCGGGACGCTTTGATCGCCGCCGATCCATTCGTCGATTTTTCCCAGTTTGACGAAAACGGAGATGGTACGATCGCGCCAACTGAGCTCCACATTGTCGTCATCGCGGCGGGATACGAACGCTCTTTTACGGCGTCTCCTTGCGGCAGCAGTGTCTGGGGTCATCGATGGGGCTTGTTTGGCAACGTGGCGATGCCTACCCTAGACGGAACGGCAGTGGGGCAAAGTTACTCCCAATTCGGCGAGTGGCATTGCGCGGATTCAAACGGTCCGGGCAATGCCGCAACGGTAGGAGTCATGGTCCATGAACTGGGTCATGACCTGGGATTGCCGGACCTCTACGATATCGACGGCAGCTCCGAGGGCATCGGCAATTGGAGCCTGATGGCAACGGGGAGTTGGAACCAGGTCAAACTTGCCGGAGACGCCCCAGCCCACATGGACCCATGGAGCAAGTACTTTTTGGGTTGGATTAACCCAACGGCGGTTACGGCGACCCTGAGTAACGAATCGATCTCAGCATCCGCGACCAGCGGCGACGTCTACCGGCTTTTACCGGGGACGCCGCTGGCGGGAGAATACTTTCTGGTGGAAAATCGACAGCAGGTCAATTACGACGCCGGTCTTCCAGGCGCAGGGCTGTTGATATGGCACATAGATACGGCCAAGCGGACCAGTAACAATAGAGACAATACCCATGAATGCTATCCGAACGGTCCGTCCTGCGCAGCCGATCACTACCTGGTAGCGTTGGTCCAAGCCGATAATGGCTTCGATCTGGAGCAGGGGTACAACCGGGGAGACGGAGGGGACCCCTGGCCAGGGACCAGCGGCAAGACGACCTTCAACGGTAGCAGCAATCCCAGTAGCGATCTCTACAATGGCAGCGCCGGCGGGGTAAGCATATCCGCGATCGGCTCCCCCGGGACAGTCATGACGGCAACGTTGTCAGTGCTCGGTGCAATCCCGACGGTGACAATTGTGGCAACGGACAACCCAGCTACGGAAGAAGGCGTCACCGCAGGAACCTTTACGGTGACCCGCGCCGGGGCCGGGACGGGATCCGCATTGACGGTCCTCTATCAAACCGCCGGGTCGGCAACCAACGGGACGGACTATCAAATCTTGACGGGGAGTGTGACCATCGCGGCGGGGCAGAGCTCCGCCGGGATTACGGTGACGCCCATCGACGACGAAATAGTGGGAGAAGGAAATGAAACGGTAATCGTGCAGCTGCAAGCCAGCGCGGCCTACAACCTGGGCACCGCGAAAAGCGCCACGGTGACGATCGTTGATAAAATTCCACCGGTGGGCAGCTTACAGTTTAGCGCCGCTAGTTACAGCGTGAACGAAGCTGGGGAAAATGCGGCCATCGCCATCACCCGCACCGGGGGCAGCTATGGCGCGATATCAGCGGCTGTGACCACCAGCAATGGGACGGCCACGGCAGGTTCGGACTACACCGCCACTACCTGGATAGTGAGCTTTGCCGACGGAGATACGGCGAGCAAAACCGTCAGTATCCCGATTGGCAATGATACTTTCTTCGAGAGTGACGAGACCGTGAATCTGACTCTGAGCAACCCCTCGGGCGGTGCGAGCCTGGGGAGTCCCGACGCCGCGGTCTTGACCATCATCGACGATGATCCGGCGCCTGCGGTTTCGATCAGCGGGGTGCAGCTGATAGAGGGTAACTCGGGAACGATCAATGCTGTTTTTGCGGTGACCCTCTCGCCTGCTAGCAACCAGACGGTGATGGTGAGTTACCACACGGCCGATAACACAGCGCAGGCCGGCAGTGACTACGTGGCCAAAGCCTCGAGCCTGACGTTTAATCCCGGGGAGACCGCTAAGAACATCACCGTCGTCGTCAATGGCGATACCATCCCCGAAGCGAACGAGACCTTTCTGGTTATTCTCAGCGGTGCAACGAATGCAAGGGTGGCCGACAACCAGGGTCTGGCGACGATTGTGAACGACGATCTGGTCAAGGCGACGTGGCATTTTGACGCTGATTTTGACGGCGACGGCAGGGCGGATATAGCGGTCTACCGGGATGGAATGTGGTTTATTACGCGATCATCCGACGGTGGCATAACCACGGTAGGTTGGGGCGGAGCGCTACAAGACGTGCCAGTGCCGGCAGACTATGATGGGGACGGGAAAGCGGACATAACGGTTTACCGAGATGGGGTATGGTTCATTCTTAGATCATCGGACGGTGGAGTCACCGGGGTTGGTTGGGGCGGGCTGCTCCAGGACATACCCGTGCCGGGGGACTATGACGGGGATGGCAAGACGGATATCGCGATCTATCGAGACGGCGGTTGGTATATTATCCGATCCTCGGACGGTGGATTCACTGGGGTTGGCTGGGGCGGGCTGCCGCAGGATAGCCCTTTGCCGGGAGACTACGATGGAGATGGCAAGACGGATATGGCCGTCTATCGGGACGGCGGTTGGTATATTATCCGATCCTCGGACGGTGGAGTCACCGGGGTTGGCTGGGGCGGGCTGCTCCAGGACATTCCCGTGCCGGCGGATTATGACGGTGATGGCAAGACGGATATCGCGGTCTATCGAGACGGTGGTTGGTATATCATCCGAT
>DAIRFP010000044.1:18745-22399 GCA_036794995.1 Thermodesulfobacteriota bacterium
GATGGCAAGACGGATATCGCGGTCTATCGAGACGGTGGTTGGTATATCATCCGATCCTCGGACGGTGGAATCACCGGGATTGGTTGGGGCGGGCTGCTCCAGGACATTCCCGTGCCGGGGGACTATGACGGGGATGGCAAGACGGATATCGCGGTCTATCGAGACGGTGGTTGGTTTATTATTCGGTCTTCGGACGGTGCGCTGAGCGGGGCTAGCTGGGGAGGACAGCCGCAGGACATACCACTAAATTAAATCAGCGAAGAATCCGTGAGAGCTCATTGCTGATGCCGCACTTAGTAGCCTGATACCCTTTGCCATGGCGTGACAACGGCGGAGGGCTATTTCGCCTTGGCTTTGTACAGACCATCGATGTAGCCGCTGTCGTCGAGTTCTTTGATGAAGCGAACGTCGACGAAGTCTTCCGGCTTGGCGGTTTTCGCTTTGGCATTCTCCTCCGCTAGAAGATCTAGAGCCATCTGCAGGCCGGCGATGGACGGGTACTGTTTGCGCGGGAACTTGTTGTCGGGCACGGCGCCGTCGTAGGTTTTAACAAGAATCTCGCGATCCTTGATCTGCCCCAGGTACTTGGCGAGCACTTTGATTCCGGTTTCCCGATCGGTTTTCATCAGATGAATCGCTTCCAGGTGAGACTTGACGTAGCGCCGGACGGTTTCCGGATTGTCACGAACGAAACTCCGGGTCGTTGCCAGGCCGATATGGATGAAAGGCAAGCCCAGGTCAGCCACGTCGGCCAGGACGTTGAACCCTTCCCGCTGCGCCACGACGTTTTGCGGCGGGCTGAATAACGTGGCTTGGATTTTACCCAGGCGCAAGCTGGCGATTCGTTCGGCGGTGCCGCCGACGACCACGAGCGAGACATCCTTCGGCGCGAGGCCAAGCTTTTGGAGCGCGAAGCGGGTAGCCGTGGGATTCGCGCCGCGGAATGCCGAGAGTCCCACGGTGGTGCCTTTGAGTTGCTCGGCGGTTTTGATCTCGGGGCGGCTCAAGAGCACAAAGTCCAGAGTGGACATGCCGCAGGCGACATACACCGCATTGGATCCCCGCAGAGCGCTTTCCACCACGACCGGGCCGGACGCCTGGACGAACTGAAGCTCCCCCGACATTAAAGCCATGACACCGACGGACGCGTGCACGCGCACGGCCTGGACCTCCAAACCGTTACGGGCAAAGAGTCCGGCCTCCTTAGCGATCCAGAGCGGCAAAACGCCGGCTGAGTCAGAAACATAGGAGGTGGTAATTTTTGTTAGCTGCGCCGGTGTCTCGCACGGCAGGGCCATCGCCCAGCACAGCGCGATGAATGCGGCAACTCGTTTGAAAGTTCTCACTAGCGAGACCTCTCCATCGTCGCGAACCTAACCGAATGGGCGACGAAACGTCAAGGCAATGGGCCCTGAGCATTCCAGATGATTGAGCTGCTGCGCTGGTTCCGGGCTGAGGAGACGTTGAACATTGACCCCGGAACTTTAAACCATTTGAATGCGTTGACTAAAAGCTCAGCACTTCTATACTTGTAGATAGGCCATTATGAATATTCTGCTGCTTTCGATGCCGGATTCGTTCGAGCATACGCCCACCGTTTCCATGCGCATGCCCAATGGCGCGCTTACCTCTCTGGCCGGCAACGTCGATCCGCATCATCGAGTCGCCGTCGCCGATCTTATCCTAGTCCAGCGGCGTGTTCGAGCAACCATTGAAGAGCTGCTGGCCAAGTTTCAGCCGGATCTGGTGGGGCTTTCCGTGATGACCTTTCAGCGGAAGACCGCCAAAAAAATCATCGAACTGGTGCGCGCGCTGAAACCGGAACTTTCGATCATTGTCGGCGGCTATGATCCGAGCATGGCTCCGGGCGCCTACACCGACCTAACCGATAGTGGGGTCGATTTCGTCGTCCGCGGCGAAGGGGAGCTGACTTTTCGCGCGCTGCTGCGGGCGATGGAAGGGAGCGGCGGTTACGAGGGTATCTTAGGCTTGTCGTATCGAGAGGCGGGTGGTTTTCGCCATAATCCGGATCGCCCGGTCAGCTCTCTTGACGGCGGTGAAATCGAACTCCCGCAGCGCGCGGCGCGGGTGCTTGGCGGTTACACCATGCTCGGCCGCCAGGTCGACGTCGTCGAAACCTCGCGTGGTTGTACGTTTGATTGCAGCTTTTGTTCGATTATCGAGATGCGCGGCCGGCAATTTAATACCTATTCCTTCGATCGTGTGCTGGCGGATATCCGCGACGCGCGAAACCATGGCGCCCGGGCGATTTTCTTGGTGGACGACAACATTACGCTCAACGTCGCGCGCTTCGAGGGTCTCTGCCGGGCCATCATCGCCGCCGGGCTGAACCATATCGATTACATCGTGCAGGCGATGACCTCGGCCATTGCGAACCATGCCCAGGCTCTCGCGCCGCTGATGCGGGAGGCAGGCTTCCGTTATGTTTTCCTTGGAATCGAGAACATCCTGGAAGCCGATCTGAACTTCTTGCGTGCCAGCGCCAAAAATCTGCGGCGCGAAGATGGCCGCAAAACGGGTAATGCGACACTCCAGGCCATTGATGCTCTGCACCGCAATCGAATGTATGTGGTAGGCGGTCTCATCGTGGGAAATCCCGGCGACACGCGGGAATCTATCGAGGCCAATCTCCAATTCGCGCGCCGGTACGTCGACTGGCCGTACATCCAGCATCCGACGCCGTACCCGCGCACACCCATGACTAAGGATTTTCAGGCACAGGGTTTGATCATCGACGAGAACCCTGAGAACTACGACGGTACCACCGCGGTGGTCCGCACCGAGCATTTGACGGCGCAGCAAATTGAGTTTCTCCGCTGGCGAGCGGAGCGCTGGATGAAGCTGCGTCACCTGCCCGCGGCCCTCCGCCACAGTCCCGGGTTTGTGCTGCGCAACGGGGTAAAGATGTTGGCGCACACGTTTCGCGGCAATACGCTCAAGTCCCTACTCGGCCTCGAAGATGAACACCAGGCCTTCGACCGATATCGGGCGATACGCAAGGCGGAGCGAGCGTATATCTGAAGCCGCTTCCGACGTGGCTGGCGAAGATTCGGATCGGAGTCGATAGTCCTATGACGCAATGGTTTTCTCGGATTCTCGGCAATTCGGCCGGGATTGTGATGCTCTTCGCCCTGCCCTCACTGGCGATTCATGCCGCCGAGCTTTCTCCGGCGGGCCTCTGGAAAACGGTTGACGATAACACAGGCAAGCCGCGTGGTTTAATGCGCCTGACACAAGTGAACGGAGTTTATCAAGGAAAGATTGAAAAGATCTTTCCCAAGCCGGGTGAAGATCAGCATCCCCGGTGTGACAGATGTGACGGAACCCGGCAGGGTCAACCGATCCTTGGGATGACCATCCTATGGGGACTGACAAAGCAAGGCGATGAGTATCAAGGTGGAGAAATACTGGATCCCGAAACCGGCAAGGTCTACCGCGTCAAAATGAAGATCGAAGATGAAGGGAAAAAACTCATGGTACGCGGCTTCATCGGCTTTTCTCTGTTGGGACGAACCCAGGTTTGGTTTCGGGAAGAGTGAACCGAAAGCGTTGCTAGAAATCGCGACTGTGCGCCGGGAGAGGGTTGCCGATGAAATACGATGCCATCGTTATCGGGTCCGGCCAGGCGGGGAA
>DAIRFP010000044.1:22499-29572 GCA_036794995.1 Thermodesulfobacteriota bacterium
CAGCGCGCTTCCGAAGCCCCCATGAGGTGATAGTCGCAGATCAGTTGCTGGAGAGCGAGAGGATTTTCATCGACACCGGCGCCCGCCCGCTGATTCCCAGAATTACCGGCTTGGCCGAAGCCGGCTACCTGACCAACGAGACTATCATGGAGCTAACGGAGCTGCCCGATCATTTGCTCATTCTCGGCGGCGGCTACATCGGCCTTGAGTTTGGCCAGATGTTTTGTCGCTTCGGCAGCCGTGTCACAGTAATCCATCAAGGCGCGCAGATTTTACCCCGAGAGGACGCCGAGATCGCCGCGGAATTGCAGCGGGTGCTGGAAACGGAAGGCATAAAGTTTTTGTTGGACGCGCATACCACCGGCGTCGAAAAGAGGGATGGGGGGCTGGCGCTCTCGGTTGAAGCAAGCAACGGCCCTGCAATCGTCTCAGGTTCGCGCCTGCTACTTGCCACCGGGCGGGTGTCCCATACAGAAGAGTTGGATCTCGAGAAGGCGGGAGTAGAAATCGACAAAAATGGATCTATCAAAGTGAACCACCGGCTGGAAACCAATGTTCCGGGTATCTGGGCGCTGGGCGACGTTAAAGGCGGGCCGGCTTTTACGCACCTCTCTTACAATGATTTCCAGATTGTCTACGCCAACGTGGCGGAAGGCAAAGACCTGTCCATCGAGAATCGTCTGGTTCCCTATTGTGTGTTCACCGATCCGCAACTCGGCGGCGTCGGCATGACGGAGAAAGAGGCGAGAGCGAGGGGCCATAAGTTGAAGGTCGGTAAGGTGCCGATGAGCTGGGTAGCGCGCGCCATTGAACGCGACGAAACCGCCGGGCTCATGAAGCTCGTCGTCGACGCCGCCAACGATCAAATTCTCGGCGCATCGATTCTCGCCTCCGAAGGCGGCGAATTGGTGCAAATTCTTAGCACGATGATGCTCGGCCAATTGCCCTACACGCTGTTGCAAGGGTCCATCTACATCCACCCCACTTTGGCCGAGGGATTTTTCGCCCTCATGGACGATGTCAAGCCGGTGGATTGAGAATCGTGGCAGCCTCTAAACCAAGCGGTTTGGAGTAGTGGAGTATTGGGTTGAACCCGTTACTGCACTTTTCCACTACTCCATCGCTCCAGTCCTCCATTCCCTCTCCCGTGATGTTGCTTTTTTCTCCTGCCTGCATTAATGAGGCCTATCATGTAAGGAGGACCACTCAAATGGCCGAAACGAACATTGCGGAAACGGTTATAGAGTATCTCAGCTCGCAGAACGTCCGGCATATCTTCGGTGTCCTCGCCCATACTTCTTTCGCGCTGGGCGATGCCATAGCGAAGCGTCCGCACCTTAGGTTCATCAATTCGCAGCATGAGGGGGGCGCGGGAAACATGGCCCTCGGCTACGCTCGCGCCGCTAAGAAGCCGGCGGTTTGCCTGGTTTCCGCGGGGGGCGGCGCCACCAACATCGTCACGGCTGTTGCCCAAGCCTATAAGGAATCGGTGCCGCTGTTCGTCATCTCCTCGGACATCAACACGGCATCTTCGAGCAAAGGCGCCTGGTCTTCCTTTCATGGCATGGAGCACGTGAGGCTGTTTGAGCCAATCACCAAGCAGAGTTTGAAGCTTGAGAGAGTGGAAGAGATCGGCTCGGTCTTGGATTCGCTCTTTCGCTTAACGACGCGAGGACGGCAAGGTCCGGTGTTTCTCATTATCCCGGCCGATCTGCAGGGGGCATCCCTTCCCGAGCCGTTGACGTTTTCCCCGACGGCGGATCCCGCCGCTCCTTCCATCGATTCCCGCTCAGCCGAAATGGCCGTCGATCTGCTGCTGAAGGCGACTGCGCCGGTGGTGCTCGTGGGCACGGGTGTCGACTGGTCGGGCGCGCAAAGAGAAGTTCAAGAACTGGCTGAGCTTTTGTCGCTGCCCGTCGCTACCAGCTATACCGCCAAAGGCGTTTTTCCCGAGAAACATCCACTGGCGCTCGGCTGCCTGGGAGTCGGTGGCAGGCCCTACGCAAGAGAGTTTTTCCTCAAGTCCGATCTCATTTTGGCTCTAGGCACAACTTTCAGCGAAGGGACGACGCTGGGCTTCGGCCATCGATCGATCTCCGATCAGGCGAAAATCATCCAGATCGATATCGACCCCGACGAACTGGGGCGGAATTATCCCACTCAATTGTCAGTGCAGGCGGACGTGAAGGCGGCGCTCTGCGCGATTATCGACGGCGTTAAGAGCAAACGGCCGAGCACGCCGGATGCCGGGGGTGGAGGAAGAGTTCAAGAGATCCAGCAGGCGAAGCAGGCCTGGAAAAGCGATCTCGATAAGAAAACCGCCAGCGAAGGCTTAACCTACGACTCCGTGCTCAAAACTCTCAATGAACTATTGACTGGAACAGAGATATTAGTAACTTCCGGTATGACCGGCGACCTGCTGCGAAACATCGACGCCGCTACGCCGATCATTCACGCGGGCGAGTTCCGAGCCATCGGCACCGCGTTTGCGACTTCACTTGGCGTCAAGCTCGGTCTTCCTGGCGCGCGGGTCGTCTGTGTCAGCGGCGACGGTTCATTCATGATGGAACAACAGGAGCTTGCCACGGCGCGCTTCCATAATATCCCGGTGCTGGCCATTATCCTGCGCAATAACGCCTATGGTGGCATGAAGCGCGATCAACTCCATCATTACGGCGGGCGGGTGATCGGCACTGAGCTTTTCGTGCCGGACCTGGCGCGCCTGGCGGAGCTGTTCGGCGCTAAAGGCTACACGATCACTCGCCCCGAAGAGGTGAGGCCGATTCTGCAGAAGTCCCTTGAGTCCAATGATTTCGTCGTCATCGATGTAAAGGTCGATAAATAAATCAGCAGACGTCTTGGTCGTATTGGCGAACGACTCGGCCTCTGTTGTTGCGCTTTTGTAAAAAACTCGGTAATCGCCATTTTCGATGTGCTAACTTACAGCGAATCCAGGAACGCTGCCCTGGTGGGCTATTTTAATTCACTCAGTGCTTTCCGTGCGAAGCTAAGGTCAGCGATTTCCAAGGTCGAAACCTCCCGCGACACCTTCAGCGCCTCTTTCGAATTGGCAATAAACTCCTGCATCGCCTCATCCGACACCAGGCCGGTGTCCGAATACAATTTGACGATCTCTTCATGGATCAGGCCGGCGACCACGGGGTCGTTGACGCCCGATTCCTTCGCCAGCAGTTTTATGAACTCGCTCTTGTTCTCCTTTAAAAAACGGTTGGCCATGAGCGCCGCCTTTACGGCACGGAGAACCAAATCCGGCTCGGTGCGGATTTTCTGCACGGTGGTAACCAGACCGCCTTGAGGAGTTTTAATAAATTCTCGCAGGTGAACGAGTTCCCTAAAGCCCAATTTGACCGCCATTTTGTTGTAGGGCATCGTCATAATCGTGCCATCAATCTGTCCGGCTTGGAGAGCGCTCAATCTCAAGGGATGGTTGCCGAATAAGGCTCGCAGTTTGACATCCACTTCGGGCACCAGACCATATTTTTTAAGTAATAGCCGTGCGCCTACGTCAGTAAATTCCCCTACGCCGGAGGTTGCCAATGTTCTGCCTTTGAGATCTTCAACACGGCGAATATCGGGTCGCACGACGAGCGAAAAATCCTGGCCGACGGTCAACGCCATGATGATGCGGAGAGGAAGTCCACTCACACTGGCGCGCGCCGCGGAGGCAAGAACCGTTGAATAATCCAGGTCTCCAGCCATCAACGTTTGCAGCGAAATGCTTGGGCGCATGACAATCAACTCCGCGTCCAATCCCTGGGCGCGGAAGAACCCGTAACGCTGGGCCGCTATCAAACCGAGATTGGGGACTCCCCGATTCGGCAGTCCTATGCGAATCGTCTTGAGCGCCGTTCGCTCCTGACTCAACGCCGGATGAGAAAGACCCGCGAGAGTAAGTATCAGGATGCTCCCGAGCCAAATATTTTTGCCTTTGAGCTTCAGGCAACACTCAATCACGCTCTTTTGATCCATGCCCACAACTCCTAACCGAGGAAACGAGTCCGCGTCAAGCTGAATAGGACGGTGATCCTTTTTCTCTTTCTGGTTACGTTGACTCAGCTAGTGCCGAGTGCTAAGTTCCCGCCCAGCGATAGGAGGAGAAAACATGGATTCACAAATTCGGTACCTTGCCATTGTGAGCGAACATCCAGACACCTTGGCGCGTTTTTATTCCACCTATTTTGCGATGCGCGAGCTCGGCCGCTCCGATGCGGGGGACGTTGCGCTCACCGACGGCTTCTACAATATCTCGCTCCTCAAGCCGCGGGACGGCGCTGCAGAACTGGGCATCAGCCACCTTGGAATCACCATCGACGACATCGGTCAAATTGAAGCTCGGCTCAAAGATTTCGCGCCCCAGACGGACATTCGCCAAGAAGAGGGCGGCCTGTTCCACGGCGACTACCAAGTGACCGATCCCTACGGCCAGGTCGTAAGCCTTTCGACGCATCAGTTTCACACGCCGAGGGTCGAGCGTACGTTTCCGTGCATCCGCCACATCGCCGTATGCGTCCCCAACAACGACGAGGTGCTTGACTTTTATGTCAACGTTTTTGGCTTCCGCGAGTCGACGACGAGCAGGCGAATACGAGCCAACAACAGGGTCGTGCGCTGGGCGGCGGACGGGGAGACCGCCATGGCTATCCTGCCGGATCGCGAGCGCCGCGACATGAATGAACGGGAAAGCCCGAGGGACGGCCTCAACCACTTTGGTTGGCTGGTAACCGGTATCGAGCATTTCCTGAATTCTTTGCCGGAGGGCTGCGTCAGCCAGCGGCCGAGCAGCCGGCCCATGGCGGAGTACCGCGGCTTCGATCCGGACCGAAACCCCTTCGACGTCTCGCAACACAAGGGCTACGAGATCGACGTCGATCGCTGGGTGCATGGATAGCCGCACCACAGCGCGGCCACGCCGGACCAAAATAGAGACCGAGGATCGAGGATGGAGGATCGAGGATAGCGAATCGGGCCGAGGAGAAGTTCGGCACTGAGCCACAGATTAGACCACGGACGCGATGCCATGCCCGTCCCGATCTTCGTGTCCTTCGCGACCTTCGTGGTGAAAAAGTCTTTCGTCGAATGGTGTATCGCTGAAAATTCGAGTCCCTGAAGAATTTGCGCAAGCTGCGAAAACTCTTAAGCAATACAGAGTACTCAGAGATTTATCATTTCAAAGTCTCCCCGCCACGACCTCAGCGCCTCCGCGGTGCAAACTCCGAGTCCTTCTTTCAGTTGTCGCCGTACTTCTCTTCGCCGTGATTGCCCATTCCGCGGAGGCGCAAGATGAATGGAAGAAGACAGTGGAAGCCGCAAAAAAGGAAGCGAAGATCGTCGCCGGCGGTCCCCCCACCGCCGTCTTACGCAAACAGTACAAAGATACCTTCGAGCAAAAGTTCGGCATTGAAATGGAATTGATCTCCGCGCCGGGGCCGCAGAATGCCGGCAAAGCCGCTGCGGAGTTCAAGGCCGGAGTTCGTTACTTCGATGTGCTCCACGGCGGGTCCGGGACGTTGGAGCCGCTCATGCACGAGAACATGCTTGCGCCGTTCGCGGATTACATGATCCTGCCGGAGGTCAAGGACCCGCACCAGTGGTGGGGCGGGCATCTGTGGGAAGACAACGTCAAAAGCAATCGGTTTATTTATTCGTTTTCCGCGGATTTTTCCGTGCCGCCTTTCGTCAACACGGAGCTGTTTAAGCCCGGTGAGATCACTTCCTACGACGACCTTTTAAGCCCCAAGTGGAAAGGCAAGATCGGGTTGTTCGAGCCCCGCATACCGAGCGCGGGCCAGGGGTTGTGGGGATTCTTGATGAAGATCAAGGGTAAAGAGTTTCTGCAAAGACTCGCCCAGCAAGATCTTTTCATCAGCCGGGACGGCCAACAGCTCGCCGTGGGTTTGGCCAAGGGCACCCTCGTCATCGCTCTCGGACTATCGCAGCGCTTCGTCGATCCCTACCTCAAGGCAGGCCTACCGATAAAAGCGCTTACCTCCATCAAGGAAGGCACCAGCGGCAGCAATGGCTTCGGCACAGTGGCGGTCATGAAAAACGCGCCCCATCCAAATGCCGCCAAAGTTTACGTCACGTGGCTGCTCAGCAAGGAAGGTCAGGAACTCTACGGCAGAGCCTTGACCCAAGGCACGCGGCGCCTCGATGTCGACACCAAATGGTTGGTAAAGTTCAACACGCCCGCCGCCAAAGATATCACCACCCCTGAGGAATACGAGAAAGTGCGTTTCTACGGCGAAGATATCATCACCGAGTGGCGCGAGCCTGCAGGGGAATTCGCCAGAAAAATTCTCAAATGATGAGTCGGGGCACGCACCCTCCAACAATGAGCATTTGACTAGATTTCGCTCTTTTCTTTCCTCTCAGGTCAAGTTGACGAAACCTTTTCAAACCAAGCATCTAATTCTCTAGTAACTTTGGATACGCCTCCGTATCCGAAGTGTACGCGATCGGTTCTGTTTTTGATCGCCAGTGCCGGTTCTCTCCAGACAGCTCAAGGCCAATTCGCAAGCCCGGGCACGCTGCGTCAGGAGAGCGAGCTGGCATTGCCCTTGCTCTTTAGCGGAGTAGTTCGAAAGCTTAATCCACGACGAAGCTAAGCAAGGAATAGCGACACCCTTTTCTTGCCTATGCTCAGTATAGGAGCGAAAAATATCGTTTTTTTTCGTATCACAATTGTGCGATAAACTCCCCATTAGATGTCGGGCAGGGGCGACCCCAACGGTTATGAGCGATATCTTTATCAGTTACGCCAGCGAAGAACGCCAGCGAGTCCTGCCACTGATCAATGCGCTGGAAAAAACCGGATGGTCGGTGTTCTGGGATAGAACCATTCCGGCGGGGAAGACCTGGCGGCAGATTATCGGTGCCGAGATCCGGACTTGTCGTTCCGTGCTGGTTGTCTGGACTGAGAGCTCAGTCACATCAGAATGGGTGCTCGAAGAAGCGGAGACGGGCAAGCGCAAGCAAATCTTGATTCCGGTCCTGCTAGACGAAGTCGAGCCTCCATTCGGCTTCGGGAATATTCAAGCCGCCAATCTTACTGC
>DAIRFP010000259.1:0-6898 GCA_036794995.1 Thermodesulfobacteriota bacterium
CGACCACCACCGATACTTCACCGGCGGCGTATCTGAAAGTTCTCATCGAGGAATTGAGCCGACGGTTGGATGCGGATCTGCCGGTAGCTGCGGATGGACAATAGGTCCTTGTCTCCGGAAACAATGACTCGTGCTTTCCTGCGACGGCCGCACTCAAGAAACTTGTCGTCCGACGGATCACCTTCAACGACGCGTAAACGTCCGCAGCGTGTCGCTATGCACCGGCTGCGGCGCTGCGCCGCCGGTAGGCCGGGGTGCGCAGCACTTCTCCGGGAAGGTCACCGCTTAACCGGCCGTCCTCACAGATCACCCGTCCATTGACGACGGTATAGTGCATTCCCACCGCGCGCTGGATCAGCCGCCTGGTCCCGCCCGGATAGTCCTCAGCCCACTCCGGTTCGCACGACTCGATCTTCTCCGGATCGAAGATCGCAAGGTCTGCAGCATAACCAGCCTGGAGTGAGCCTCTGCCCGCGAGACCATAGACCGATGCCACTTCGAAGGTGAGCTTATGGATAGCCTGCTCCAAGCTCATCACTCCCCGCTCTCGTACCCACAGACCCAGCAAGGTGGTGCCATAGCCGAACTGCGCGCCGTACTGCACATGGGCGCCGGCATCGGAGTTACCGATCAATACATAGGGGCTGCGGAGAATTTCCGCCATGGCCTCTTGGTCGCCTCCTGAGTTGGCGTTTTGGAATGCTGTTTCGAGATTCTCATCGAGTGCCAGGTTTAGAAACGCGTCCAAAGGCTCTTCGCCGCGCATCGCTCCTACGTCGGCAACGCTCTTACCTGCGTACTTCTGGTTCTCCGGCTTGATGAGCTTCTCGACCTTGACGAGGTCCCAGCGTCGATGAAAAAGCGTCTGCCGGGGGATGGTAAAATCCTCACGAAACTTCCGGCGGGTTTCCAGATCGGCAAGAGCCTGTCGGCGTGCCTCCAAGGGCATGCACATCACGTTCTTCCAGGTCGGAAACTCGTCAAACACCTGGGTGTTTTTGAGGGTAAAGCGCCGGACCGTCGGCATCGTACTGCAAGCCCCGTAGGCGCGGTGTCCACTTTCAAAAATAGCCGCCACGGCATCGAGCTGTTCTTTCCAAAGATTCGGCCGGGACGAGATGTAGCGCACGATCTGCCAAACCATGGGGCGCTGAGTGCGTCGGGCCACGTGGTCATACAACGCAAAGTGTTTGGCGATTTTGGGTTGTCCCTCGTTGATCTGGATCACACCGGCGTTTAGCTCGCCAAGGGCGTCGCACAGTTGGAAAAGTTCCTCATCTTCGGCCAGCCGGCTCGGTACCGGTTTGCCGTCCTCGCGCATATGCCGGTCGTTGCGGTTTGTCGAAAAGCCGATGGCACCGCCTGCTATAGCTTCCCGCACCAACTGCTTCATACGCTGGATTTCTTCGGAGGTTGCCGCGCGCTCCGTCGAGGCATCGCCCAAAACATACTGGCGCACCGCCACGTGTCCCACCAGTCCAGCAACGTTTACGCCCAACCGACCTTCCAAGCGGTCGAGATAGTCACCATAGGTATGCCAGCCCCAGTGGACGCCCTGCTCCAGGACGGAGCGAGGGATCGCCTCGACGCGGACAAAGCTCTTGACCAGCGCGTCTTCATCACCGGTCTTTACTGGGGCAAGCGCCAGGCCACAGTTGCCCATGACAATGGAGGTAATCCCCTGCTCAGGCTCACTGGTAGCGTAAGGATCCCACTGGATCTGGCCGTCCATGTGGGTGTGATGGTCAATGAACCCGGGGGCGACGACGAGACCATGAACGTCGATTACTTTTGCAGCGTCCCCGCTGATGCGACCGAGCTCAACGATCTTCCCGTCTTTGATTGCGATATCCGCCAGGTAAGAGGGCAACCCGGAGCCATCCACGATCCGGCCGCCGCGAAAGAGCAAGTCGTAACCCATAGGGCCTGTCCTCCTTGTCTAGAACTTTTCTTTCTAAAGACGAATGATTGCCCGTCCCTCGCTCTGGTCGACCTGCGTGCCATAAGCGGCCGATAGGCGGACAATGCGGTCTAGAATGGGCTTGCCCTGTTCGGCCTCCGCCAGTAACGGACGTCCGCGTTGCGACCGAGGCCTGCCAAAACCCATTTCGATGGGATACAGCTCCACAGCGCTGAGCCTTCGTTCTTCGAACCGGCAGATCGCCAAGGCTGATTCCCAAAACTCGCGGGTGGCCGGATGGCCTTTGCCGCCTTCGGTTCGCGTATCGAAAAAGTCCGCGGGAGTCGCGTAGGGATCCAAACCAAAACGCTCATAGTGATGGGCCGGAACATGCCGCAGAGTTTCGTTCTGCATGACAAAATTGCCTAGGCTGTAAAAGATCGGTTTGCCCTGATAAATTTCCACTCCCATAAACATGTGGGGTCCATGGGCGGCGAATAAATCCGCTCCGGCATCGATGCAGGCGTGGGCGAACTCTGCGACGAAGTCGGGTTGATGTTCGATCTCCGTCAGGCGCTCCGCGTGGAGCCAGCTTCGTCCCAGAGTATCTTGATTGTGCAAGCTGACCATCACGAAATCGGCCTGACGACGCGCTTCACGGATCTGACGAAGGTTCTCCTCCACGTCCCGAGGCGTGCATTTAGTCGCGATGTCGAATTTGTCGGCCAGGCGAAAATGATCGCCGCGAAAATCAAGCTCGGTCTCTTCGATCGTGCCGAGCTCGGATGAAGAGTGAAAGCCGCGCTGGATCGTTCGACGCCGCTCTCGGTCGAATCCCAGAGCCTGAGCAATACGCATGAGGGCGGCAAACGCTTCGGCATCAAGGCTGAAGGTGGCGCGGAACCCCAGCGCGTTCACGCCCGGTTTACCGCGGAAGTCGACCCGCTGATTGGCTGCTCGATTGCTCTCGGAGGGGAGATGGGCTGTCGCCGCGATCAATGCCACTCTGCCGCTGCTGGTTTCCAGATAATCGGGACTGCTGGCTTGACGAAGATTTTCTCCGGTTCCGGCGTGGATAATCTTCGCCGCGTCGAGATAGCGGTTTTGTAAAAGCAACCCCTCTTCGCCGAAATTCAGCGAATGGCTGTTGGCGCAACTCACCATATTGATGCCGAACCATTTCAAATCCTCCAGCAGCTCGGGTTCGGTCACCATATGGGTCCCGGTGCGGACCGCGGGGATTCCTTCACCATAGCGGAGTACGGACGTTTCCAGATTGGCAAAACGGGCATCTGCCCCTTGTAACAATTCGCGCAGACGCAGGAATTGCTGCTCGCGATACATCATGAGCGGGCGAGACAGCAAGATGTCTCCGCCAAGAGCTATGCTGATACATCCGCGTTCTGCTTGGTAAGGCATACTATTTCACTGGACGGCGGCGCGTCACATGCCGCGGATGGTACCGGCAGCACTTTTTCCCGCAATCATGCCGAACACTAGATTGCGGGTTTGCCCGGTGCAGGACGGATAGTTGTGAAAAAATAGGCCCATGATATCTCCGGAGGCAAACAGCCCGTGAATCGGTTTTCCACCCGTGTTGAGTACTTGGCCTTGGGTATCGATCTGCACTCCGCCGAAGGTAAAAGTTATGCCGCAGGTTACGGGATAGGCGCGAAACGGCGGCTTGTCGATTTTCATTGCCCAATTGGATTTCTTCGGGTGGATTCCCACAGTGCACCTGCCATCGGGCTTGGTGGGGTCTAGCGGAATGCTTTCCTGCACCGCGTTATTAAATTCCTCCACGGTGTGCTGCAGAACGGTGGGCTCGAGTCCCAACTGGGTCGCCAGTTCACCAAGGGTGGCAGCTTCCGTGGGTTGGGCATGCACGTAGCGATTCGCGATCAGAAACGGCAGGCCTTTCTGGTCGAATATCTGGTAAGCGACTCCTCCCGGTTGCCCCAATACCGCCCAACCGGTTTTCGCATAGGTGTAGGAGTGTTCGGCTTCACCCTCATCAAAGAAGCGCGTGCCCAGGGTGTTTACCGTGATGCCAAACATATAACTATAACGGTTGGCATTGTTGCTCACTTCGACATCGGGAAAGTTGGAATCGATGGGGGTGGCATGGGCGCCTTGCCAGTGGCCGGCGGAGCGCGCGCCGATTCCCAATGCCATTTGCAAAACCTCGCCGGTGTCGTGCTTGCTGCCGCGCACTTTCATCAAATCGGCGTTGGCGCCGAGGTAGCGGGCCCGCATTTCCGCACTTGCTTGGAAGCCGCCGCTGCAAAGGATAACGGCTTTAGCCTGCGCATCGTACTCGCGTCCTGGATCGGAAACGCGCACACCTTCGATGCGCCGCTCGTTGCCATGCAGCGCCGAGACTTTGGATTCATAGCGGATTTCAATTCCCAGCCGCTGGGCGACCTCGCGCCACTGCAGCAGTTGACCCAAGCCGCCGCCGGTGGTTTGAAGACCGCGGCCCGGTTCGAAGAAATAGCGCCCGTCGATAACCGCGTAGCTCTGCGCGTCCAGCTCAAACTTGATTCCCAAGTCGAGCATCCAGTGCAGCGCCCGGTTCGAGTTGTCCGCCAAGGTGGCGGCCAGTTCTTTGTTGATCCGACCCCGCGTGACGCGATCCAGATCGTTCATGAAATCTTGCGGCGTATAGGGAAGCGGATTCAACGCGCGAAAAGTGGCGTCATCGAGATTGGGCAGGAATTCACGCATCTCCTTCGCTCCGGCGTGAACGAAACGAAAGCCGGTGTGGGAGAAGCGCGCGTTGCCGCCGAATTCGTCCTCCGGCGCTTTCTCTAGCAATAACACTTTTTGAGCACCGGCCTGACGGGCGGCGACCGCCGCCTCGAAGGCCGCCGTTCCTCCACCCACAACCAGAACATCGATTTCGGGATTCTTACTCATCCTTTACTCTCCCTATTCATTGGTACAGTTTCGCGAAGAAGCCGCTGTTCTCCAGCGTCCGAACAATCTTGTTGTCGACAAAGCTTTCCGGGTCCGCGCTCTTGGCTTTAGGAATCTGACTAGACACGAAATCCAGCAAAGTTTTCACGCCCTGAATAGAGACGTAAGGCACCTGATCGAGATACTTGCCCGCATAAAGCGCGTAGGTTTTTTCCAAGTAAACCGCTTGACCGGGCTCCAACCTTAGCTTTTTTTGCAGGACCTCAATGCTCTGGGCTTTGTTTTTCTTGATGAAAGCAATGCCTTCCGAATATCCTCTGACAAATCTCGTCGCCTGCTCTTCGGAGGTCTTTAAATACTCACGGGTGGTCGAAAGCGTGCTTTGCAAGGAATAGATTTGCAAATCGGCGAGATCCGCCAAGACACGGTTGCCGCGTTCTATAGCGATAAAATCAGACGGCGAAGTGAGAATCGCGGCATCAAGCAAGCCCTTTTCCAAACTGAGGATCATCGTCGGTGATGGACCGATTTGCAGAATGACCAATTCGTCCGGCTTCATCGACCATTTCTGAAGCAGCATGAGCAGCACGGAATGAGTGTTTGAACCGAAGGCGGTGACGCCCACTCGCTTTCCTTTCAGTTCGTCCGGCGTTTTGATGTCCGGTCTCGAAATCAATCTTTGCGTGCTCAAATTCACGTTGGATGCCACCATGGCGACGTCCGCCCCGCGCAGGGCCGCGTTGATCACGCCCACGCCTCCGATCATCATGAAGTGCACGTCTTTGGCGACCAGTGCGTTAATGCTCCGCGCTGCCCCGCCGCCGATGAAAATCACTTGCGGTTCAATCCCGTTTTTTTTGAAGAAGCCTTTTTCCTCCGCTACCCAAACCGCCCAGTTAGTTGGACTCAACGCGCTTAACCCGACACTAACTCGATCCAGGCTCTGTACGGGATCGATCCAACACAATATCACTAAGATTAAAGCCACTAGCGAGCTAGCTCTGTGTCCATTCACGGGTCACCTCCCCTCAGTAATTGCTTACCTCGGTTCTGTCATCTGTCCTTACACGCTTATGGGGCTCAATCACAGCTGCGCAATGATTCTACGATTTTCCTCTGACGCAAACCCGAAGCGATCGAACCAGGCAATGATCGGTTCCCTCTCGAAAAAGGGCTTCCAACCTTTGGCTCTAACTCTTCTTGCGGGAACTCGTAGCACGGAGCCTATCGATACAAAGCCCGATCGCGACTACAGGTCCATTCTCCGTTTACCACCCCAGCCGATTGTGGAAATATCGAACAGGTTTCCCTCAGGATCCGATCGGCGCCCCTCGGCATAAGTGGCATCGCGTCATTTCAGAGCGCCTTCGGGATACATCTGCTCGATCCGCTTGGCAACTTCTTTATTGTCTTTTACATAAAAACTTTTAAATTGACAGTCCCCGACGGGTTCAATAAGCGTCAGTCGAAGACTATCACCATCAAAAGAAGTCACCAATGGCGCAGCATTATGGCGATAGTAACGCATCACCCCGAGTGGAGGCAGCAACGCATGGGAGCCTGATGCGCGCGGCCGACCAGTTTATCGACAGCCTCTTTTAAACTTCGACAAATTGACTCCGGTGCGAAGCCGACCAACAGAAACACGCCGAACCCACCGAGTAAGTGCTGAACGGGTCAGAAATTTAGTATCGTCAAGCCGGCAGCTTCATGGCTCCCACCGGATCGATCTCGAGAATCTTCGCGGTCTTGGGCTGGATGGCGAACCTTGCGCGGATTTCCTCCAGGGGCTCGTTGGCATGTTGGAAGAAGTCGACGTCGAGCAAAAGATCCGTGTTGCAAGCCGCGCCCCTGGCGACGGCTTCCGCCAGGCGGTCGATGCCGCCGGGGGCCGACAGATTGTGACCAGGTTGCGTGGGAACGATCAGGCTCGCCGGCATGAGACCGGATTCGAAAAGCGCCAGCACGCCGATGAACCCGAGCATCGCCCCGGGTGTACGGGTAGTGGAATTCAGAAAACCAGAGGCTTCGATCTCACCCATGGGCGTGGTCCCATAATCGGCGAGAACGTGTACCCAA
>DAIRFP010000260.1:0-6871 GCA_036794995.1 Thermodesulfobacteriota bacterium
GCGGTTAAATTTCTCCGTCATTCCGATGTTCACCCCCATCTTAATCTTCCCCCGTCGAGGGGGAAGAGACTGGAGGGCGCCTTGGCGCACCTTTCTTTTTCTATGTGACTAAATTTTCCGACTCTTAAATCCTTTGCGCCCTCGAGTTTCAGGTTCAAATCGTTCAGGCGGTTCAACCGCTGCGCTTCGTTCCAACCGTTTGAACGTCTTGAACGGTCATAGTCTCAATGCCCGCACATGCGTTGATACCAACCGCCGGGAGCGAAGACTTTGCTAAACCATTCGCCGCGGAGCTGCGGATCGACCTTGCAATCCACGACCATCGGTCCAAAGCGCTCGTTAAGCCAGGGTCGCAAGCGCTCCAAATCCGTGACGTCACGGACAGTGATCCCTTGCGCGCCCATGGCAGAGGCGATTGCGGCAAAATCATTATCGCGAAACAGCGCGCCGTCCGACGGCAGCCCGACGTTTCGGAGCAGATGGACCTCTGCGCCGTAGGCTGCGTCGTTGATGACGATGACAAGCAAGGGGATCTTGTAGCGCACGAAGGTCTCGAGTTCGCCGAGACTCATCATGAGCCCGCCATCGCCCGGCGTTAACACCGTCAGGCGGTCGGGCCGAGCGATGGCGGCGCCGAAGGCTGTTCCTAATCCCAGGCCGACGGCCTGAAAGTCATTGGAGAAGATGAAACCTGCAGCGTCGGGCGCTGACAGATAGACGGCAGCCCAGCCCATGCAATGGCCGCTGTCTAGCACGACTGTTCTATCGCGCGGCAACATGGAGTCGATCTTGAGCATCAACTTGCGTGGATCGATGCTGCGGCCGTTGCTCTGATCCTGGAAGTCATCCAGTCGAAACACGGCAATCTCGTGTTGGATCTCCGGGGTTCGAAAGCCGGTTGCGTTGATGCCCCGGCTAGACAGTTCGTTGCTTAGCGCCGCAGCCGTCGCCGCTGCGTCACCCGTCAAGCCAAGGTCAACCGGCGTGAGCGTGCCAATAGCTGAGCGCTCCACGTCGCATTGTATGATGCGTGCAGACTGCGCAAAAAGCTCGCGGTTGCGGGTGGTCCAATGATTCAAGCTCGCTCCAAATGCCAGAATCAGATCGGCCTCGGGGAGAAGCCGCTCGCCGAGAGCCGACGCGAAGCCGCCGGAGCTGCCGACGTAAAAAGGATTGCCCGAGAACAAACCCTTGGCCTGAGCAGTCGTCGCAAGCAATGCGCCGATCTGCTCGCCTAATCGTTCGAGTGCCTGTCTTGCATTCGCGCGGACGGCCCCTCGGCCGGCGATAATCGCCGGCCGCTTCGAAGCAGCGATGAGATCGGTGGCTTGTTTGATGATTTCTGCCGGAGGACGACTTGTCGCAGGCGGCAGTACTGTCACCGCGTGCAATGCGTCCGTATCGCAGCTCAGATCCTGGATGTCGGTTGGAAACTGCATCGCGACCGGTCGTTGTGTCGCCAGGGCGCGATTGAACGCGCGCGCCAAGTCGGCGACAACGGTGTCAGGCGAGCGCAGCCGTTCCACGGTAACGCCCACTGAGTTGAATATCGCCGTCTGGTCCACGTCCTGGTTGTGGCGCAAAAACCGCATCGGTGAATCGCCCGCCAGCACAAGAAGAGGGGAGCCGGCTTTTCGTGCCTCGGTGAGCGCAGTAAGGGTATTCGTGACACCCGGTCCCTGAGTGACGCTGCAAACGCCGACCTTGCCCGTTACGCGAGCATAGCCGTCGCCCATCGCCACCGCTCCGCCTTCGTGCCGGGCGGCGTAATAGGGCATGCCCAATTCGTGCGCCAGGTGGGTCATGAAACGGAGATTGCCGTCGCCCATCAGACCGAACGTCGCTCGAACTTCGAGCTTCTTTAGAGTTTCGCCGATGGCTTCGTAGACGCGCATTGTTGGTTCCTCGATCGTTTACTAACCACAAAGAACACAAAGGTCGCAAAAAATTTCTAAAGGGCTCTTCTATCCGAACGGTTATGGCATGTCCACTAAAAAGATGTCAGCGACCGGCTTCCTCGATTTCCAACACGGCGACCGCGCAGCCGGTGGACCAAGCAGGCACTGGCTGGTAGGCCAGCAACGATCCACGCGCGCCATTCGCCGCGCCGGCAACAGCGATCCAGGTGCGAATCTCGTGCCCACCCGGCCCGGCTTCAGCTTCGAGCTTCTCTTTAGGGTAGCTGAGAAAACTCTCGATCCGGCCGTTGAGAAACGCGTCGAGAAAGCGCCGGTCGAAATCAATTCCGATCTGTCCCGACTCCGGCATCGCCGGCCAGTGGGAGAGGCCGCCGGTGCCGAGGAGCGCGACTCGTTCCGGCCAAGCGTCCACGGTGCGCCGGAGCGCAACGCCGAGAGCGTGGCAGCGGTGGAGCGGCGCGGGCATGCCTGCAAGACAATTGACGATGATCGGAATCACGGGCAGCTCGGTTTGAAGCAAGTGCAGAGGAAGCATCACACCGTGATCGAAGGACATTTCTTGGGAGGTCGAGAGATCGACGTTTTCGGCGACGCCTTCAGCGAGCGCGCGGGCGAGTCGTGCGTTTCCCCGGACGCTCCGGCGCTGGATGTTGACGAACTTCTCGTCCGTCGGTCCGAAAAACTCGTCGGCGATGCCGATACAAAACGAAGGCATGTTGTCGAGAAAAAAGTTTGCCCAGTGCTCGGGCGAGACGACCACCAGCACGTCCGGCCGTGCAGCCTCGATGCGGGCGCGTAGCTCGGCGTAGGCGCGGAAGATGGGCTCCGATTCTACTGCGGGCGGTAGTGACGGCCGGCCGGTTATCCCGGGCGCATGGCTGGCGGCAAAGGCTCCGACGAGGCTCATGACTGATTTCCCCAGAAGTGATGCTCAGAGGCAAGCCTTCCGGCCGCAGCCGATGGACCCTGTCCTCGCTCCGCGAGAAATTTCAAAGGCCAGATCTCAGATTTCAAATTTGCCATTTGAGATTTGCAATTGGCTATCCCGAAGGGCTTGGCTGCAGCCTCCATGCTTGCCTCTTCGTTTCGACTTTTCAGGTTCAAGGGTGGAACAGTCATTGATGAACGTTGCCCCGTAGGATTGCAAGATAGTCGGGAAAGCTCAAACCAAGCGTCGCCGCGAGCGGTCCCAAGAGCAGCGAGTGCACGCCCATCTCGTAGAGGCATCGGAAATCCGTCTCCAAGAGAGCGCGTTGCTCCTCTTCCGTAAGCCGATACTCGGCGATCAGAGTTTCTCGCTCACGCAGAAACCGGTCGAACATCTTTGGTTCCCGGTTGACGTGGAATAGGAGCTTCTGGACTTCGTAAAGACTCATGCTTGCCTCTGTTCAAGGTTCCAAGTTCAAAGTGTGGAGCGGGACGTTGAACATTGAACATTTGAACGGTGAGGAACTTTGGCTGCCTAGCGATAGACCTGCTCGATCCAGCCGTCTTTAACTAATCTCTCCAACGGAGCAGGGTCGCGAAAATAATCCGGCCGATTCATCATCTCCTTGGGCACCGGGCTACTTTCGGCGAGATCTTCCAAAACAGCCTTGATCCCGCCATCCGTTACCGTTGGCACGCGCTTGAACAGCTCCGCATAGACCTGGACGGTTCGCTTGGCGATCTCAGGATCTGGCTGCCGGAGCCACTTATGAAAAACTTTCTCGGCGAACGATCGGTCTTTCTTAGTGAGGTGGATGGCCTCGACATACGCTCTCAGGAAACGGTCGACAACCCTAGGATTCTCTTTGATAAAGACCCGGCTGCTGACCACGCAGGACGCCGGGTAGGCGAAATCGGTTTTCGAGAGATCCAGCAAAACCGGCCAGCCTTTCTGTAGATAGGGAAGAGCGAGATTGAACGGCAGAGCCGCGGCGTCAATCTGTCCCGCCTCCAGTGCTCCGGAGAAATCCAATCCGAGCTGCAGGACTTTGACGTCCTTTGGATCCAGCCCGGCGTAGCGCAGCGCCGAGCGCAAATAGAAATGCGTCGTTGACCCTAGCCGCGTCACCGCCGCTGTTTTGCCTTTTAGCTCTGCAGCGCTTTTAACACCCGGCCGCGCTATGAGGTAGACCGCATCGGCATCCACAGGACAAGCCAACAAGGCGACGTCGCCGCCTTTGAGTCTCGCCGCCACGACCGACGCCGCGCCGGCTCCGGAAAAATTCAGCTCCCCGCTCACCACCCCCATCGTGATCAAAGTCCCGCTTTGTATGAAGATGACCTCAACGTTAGTTAGGCCATGCTTAGAGAACAAACGCGCATCTTGGGCAACCCACACGGGAAGGTTCATGATGCTGTTGGTTGTCCCGTAGCGGAGCCGCTGTGTGTCCTGGGCAAGAGCAAAGTTCGCCATCGCTCCCATGCACAAACCGAATGCCACTACGCGTAGAGTAAATCGCATAATGTTTCCGTCCATTCTATTCACCACGAAGAGCTTAGGGCGGCTTAGCCGCAAACAAAAAAGAAAAGCAAATCTCACCACGAAGGACACGAAGAGCACGAAGGAAGAAAACATTTTTCTTTCGGATTCAATATCCTCTCCATTATCCGGTCTTCGTGTCCTTCGCGACCTTCGTGGTGAGAAAGTCTTTCATCAAGTGCTGTATCCATGATGACTAACCCTCTGAAAATTTGCGCATGCCTCCCAAAACATTTTACAGTATAGCGATACTAAGGATACGAAGAATTAATTAAAGAACAAATCTCCTGACTCCCTTTCTCAGCACCTCAACGTTAAAGTTGATCAGCAAGCCGACTCTCACCTTCGTAAGTTTCATGTAGGTCAGAATCTGAGCCTCGTGAATTTTGAGCAACTGATCTACGCTCTTCAACTCAACGATCAACCGCTCATCAACAAAAAGGTCAATACGGTATCCACAATCAAGCTTAATTTGTTTGTAGGCAACGGGTAACGCAACTTGAAGCTGAAACGGGATCTTCGCTCGGTTCAGCTCGTAAGCGAAGCATTGCTCGTAAATCGATTCAAGCAATCCAGGCCCAAGCTCCCGGTGTACCTCAATCGCACACCCAAGAACCGTGTTTGATAATTCATCAAACTTCAATTCCTACTTTGTATTCCCTTCGTGCTCTTCGTGAGCTTCGTGGTGATATCCATTTTTCTTGATTGCCGCTCCGCCGCGCTGTGTCCTGCGGCGTGAATGCCGAACCACGTATGGAATAACTACAGTCAGCCTTTACTGGAAAAGACTTTGCGTTCTACCGCTTCTTGATCGTAGGGGACGAACTGATTCTCGCCTGGGCCACGCAGGTTCGGCGTCTCTCCCTCGTCAAAGAGGCCGGCGGCGCCTTTTATGATCTCGCCGCCGACTAAGGGCGGCGAGTGAGATTCGACCACCACTGTATCGGACTGAGAACGATTCCACGCCCAATGGATTTTGTTCGCGGGGATGCGATGAAAATCTCCCTTCTTGCACAGGTACCCTTGATCCTCGACAAAGAACCATATCTCGCCGTCCAGGACGTGATTGATCTGTTCGGAGATATGCATGTGGGGCTTCGTGTGGTAGCCCGGAGGCCGCGTGGCCATCATGAGACTGCTTTCGTTGCCATAGGCCTGCTTCACGATCATCGAGCCTTGTCCCTGGTCAGCACTCAACACGACTTTTTTCACCGGAACGTTTTCTGCTTTTACGCGCAGGGCCATAAACCACCATCCTTTCGAAATTGCTTTGCCCTCACCCCAGCCCGCTGCGGCGGGAGAGGGTGACTAATCTTTTTCCCTCTCCCGCCGGGAGAGGGTTAGGGTGAGGGTGCGTACGTTCTCATTTTCGTCCCGCTTGTTTGACTGCGGCTTCAGCATAAGAGAGATCGAGCAGCTCCTTGATCGGTTTCATCTCCTTGTATTTCAAGTAGCCGAGACGCAGATTAAACTCCTGCTGGGACATCATCACCTTCTCTTCAAGCTCCAGGTTGGGACTGAAGGAAGGGGCACGGGTCTTCACTAAGACGCTGGCAGACACGCCGGTATGTTTACTAAGAATCTCCGTGTGCACCGGTGCCTTCCAAGCGTTGGGCTCGCTCAGGTCCCGCACTGCCCGCAGGTAACCGGCCATAAACCCTCTGGCGGCAGCATCGTTCTTTTTCGCCCAGTCGCTGTTCCAGAAGGCGACCGTTATCGGCACCGGCTTGGTTCCGGGCTTGGCCTTGAGCGGCCGCACGCCTATGCCTTTTTCCTCTGCTTGGGTCGCAAAGGGCTCGGTGATGATTCCGCAGAGAATAGCGCCATTGTCTAGGGCCGGCAACATTTCCGGAAACGGTAATGTTTTGACGTCGATGTTATCGATCCTAAGCCCGCCGGTTTGCAACACCTCGTCCAGCAGCCATTCGGTTGCGACGCCTTTGGCATTGATGGCGCAGGGTTTGCCGCGCAAGTCGGCGACGCCCTTGAAGCGACCCGCATCGATCTCTGCTTTTCGAACCACTAAGTAGTCTTCGTTGTAGGCATAGTGCATAGGCGCTACAAAAGCGACCGGAAGCTTCTGGTGCGCCGCATTGAACGCCGCCGCGCCCAGCGCGCCACCGCCCACCTGCAAGTCTCCGGTGGAGACCTGGGTGAGAATCGCCGCGCCGCTGGGCAGGCGGACGAGTTCGGTGGTTAACCCGTGCGCTTTAAAGTGACCCCGTTCGTGGGCGACGAAAAGCGGCGCGAAGGATTCGGAAGGGACAAAGCCGATCTTCACGGTTTGGGCAGAGACCGGACGGACGGTTCCGAGCAAGATGATGGTTAGCAAGACGATCACCAAATTCCCCCGGGATTGTTTCGCCTTCATGTGTAGGCCTCCTTTAGCCGTAGCGCAGAGATTCTATACTACTATGGTTGAGAGTTTTTGCAGCTTGCGCAAATTTTGCGCCGATTCCAAATTGCTGAATCAATAAGTAAATAC
>DAIRFP010000045.1:0-29423 GCA_036794995.1 Thermodesulfobacteriota bacterium
AGTTTATCTGCGTCGCCCGTTTGCCGGATTATAAATTCGCCATCGCGCGCCACTCCCGGCTGCGCAAGTGCGGTACGGCGAACATCTTCGCCGAGACGGGCAGCGAGGTCTGGGGTATCGTCTACGATGTCGCCGATCAAGATCTCATCACCCTGGACAGTTTCGAAGACGGTTATCATCGAGAAAAATTGCTCGTGCACCCCGGCGATGACACCCAACCCTCCATCGAAGTCTTAGTTTACATCGCCGAAAAAGAAGATCAGGTCCCCTTACCCAACTTTGAATACAAGAAGCTGATCGTCCAGGGCGCAAGACATTGGAAGGTTCCAGAAACTTATTGCTTGATGCTCGAGCAAATCCAGTCCGCGACCGAATAGTCTTCACGCTTTCTCGAACCGCCTGCCTTCTTTTATCCACCGGGCGGCAACAAGGACCGTGCAACGTCGTCAAGCCGCCTCGGGAAATTAGCCTACTAAAACCAGGAAATTCCTGATGGACTCATGCTCGAGTTCCCACTAACTTCACATTACTACGAAGGATCTCATGCGTTGGTCGACAACCAAGGGGTGAATCCACGGTAGACAAAGGCTCTTCCCTGCGGTAGTGATTTTATAGTCCCGCGTTACTCAGTCACAGGCAGATGGCCCTAAAAATCCAAGAACTGCGCGGCCGCGCCGCCGACATCGCGCGCCATCCGCGCGGCCGCAAAATCGCCATCTGGTTTATCGCGATCCTGGGGTTGTTCTACCTCGTGGCCCTCGCCGCGCCGCCGCTGCTGAGAAATAAGCTCGCATCGGAGCTATCTGCCAAGCTGCACCGGCCCGTCACCATCGAGCAAATTTGGTTTAATCCTTTTACGATGTCCCTGACGGTTCGCGGCTTTCTGATGAAGGAACGGGATGGATCGGCAACGGCGGTCTCCTTTGACGAGCTGTATGCCAACCTGGAGCTGCAGTCGCTGTTCCGCTGGGGCCCCGTCTTTAGGGACGCTCGGCTGACGAAGCCCTACATCAACCTGATCCGCAACGACGACCGCACTTACAACTTTACCGATTTGATCGAGGAGTTTACCAAGGGCCCTTCGAAAGACGCACCTAAGGAACCGCCGGGATCCACACCGCGATTCGCCGTCAATAACATTCAGGTGCTCGACGGGAGAATAGACTTCGACGATCGACCAGAACAGACCAAGCACGTCGTCTCCGCCATCAAGATCGGCGTGCCCTTCGTTTCCAGCATACCCTCTCATGTAGATATCACCGTGCATCCCGAGCTGCACGCGCTGGTCAACGACGCGCCGTTGGACATCGACGGCGAGACCAAGCCGTTCAAGGATTCCCGGGAAAGCACGATTCAGCTCGACATCGACAAGTTGCAGATTCCGAAGTATGTCGAATACTCGCCGGTGGAGCTGAATTTCAAAGTTCCCTCCGGGCAACTCAACAGCAAGCTCACGGTCACCTTCAGAACCAGCAAAGACAAGCCGTCCGAGCTCTCGATTTCCGGCAACTTTGGGATCGAGAAACTTATACTGCAAGAAAAAACTGACGTACCGATTCTCAATTTGTCTAGCCTCGATGTCGCCATCGAGACCGTTGAGGCTTTTGCCCGAAAAGCAAATTTGAAATCCGTCAAAGTAACGGGGCCGGAGCTGCATGTGACCCGCAACCGCGATGGCACCTTGAACCTGACTTCGCTGATTGCTGAGAGCAAAGCCGAAAAAGCTCCGGAGCAGAAAACCGATGAGAAGCCCTTCGGTTACCGGGTTGAAGAGGTCGTCGTCGATCAGGGAAAAGTAATCTTCATCGATCGCGGTCCGGAACGGCCTTTTCAAACGCGACTGGAAAACATCCACGCCGGCGTCAAAGGCCTGACCAACGATCCCGGCCAGAAAGCCACAACCGAAATTTCCTTCCAGACCGAAGCCAAGGAACAGTTTAATCATACCGGCACGCTTCAGCTTCTGCCGCTGCTGGCCGAAGGCCAGATCGAGGTTAAAAGCCTTCAGCTCAAAGGACTTCGTCCCTATTACGAGAGCGTTGTCGGGCTCGACATTACAGAAGGGCTGCTGGATCTCACCACTCGCTTTGCCGTCGCGCAAAAAGAGGACAAGCAGCTGGACACAAAACTGGCCGACCTGAACGCCGCCTTACGATCGCTCAGGCTGGACGTGCCCGGCGATCGTGAGCCGCTTTGGCGGGCTCCATTGCTGGCCATAAAGGACACCACCGTTGACGTCGAGAAAAAGTCGATTGTTATCGGTTCCTTTGAGAGCCGGGACGGCAACGGCTTTATCCGCCGCGACAAGGATGGCAACATCAGCTTCGCTAGAGTTATCAAAACGCAGGCCCCTAATCCCAACGAGACCAAAAAGCCCAAACCGGAAGATACGGCAGAGTGGGCCGTAGCAATGAAGCGCATGGCGATGGACCGCTTTCGAATTATTTTTGAAGACCGCCTGTTGAATCCCCCGGCGCGCACCACCCTTTCGGTTATATCGGCGCGGGGAGACAATATTTCCAACGCTAAAAATTCCCGCGCCAGAGTCCGGATCCAATCCGCCATCAACAACAAGGGACGTTTGAACCTGGCGGGAACTCTGGGGACGCGTCCGGTTGCGGGGCGCTTAAACGTCGATGCTCAAGGTATCGAGGTCGTCCCGTTTCAACCTTATCTCGCCGATCAGATCAATTTCTCGGTCACCGGCGGCGAGGTCGGCAGCAAAGGCGTTCTCAATTTCGATCTCAGCGATGCGGGCACGCCCAAAATCGAATACCAAGGCGGCGTCCAAGTGGCGAACTTCGCCTCCATTGAAAAGGATGGTTCTCAGGATCTGCTCAAATGGAAATTGTTGGATCTTGGCGGCATGCAGTTCGCTCTGCAGCCCATGTTAATTCGGATCAACGAAATCAATCTCGCTGAGTTCTACGCGCGGATGATCCTCAGCGCCGATGGCAAGCTTAATTTGCAAAACTTAACCACCCCGAAAACTTCGACAAACGAAACCGCCGAGGCAAAAGCTGCGAAGCAAGCCGAACCGGCCGCTGCCGCGCCTTCCGGTGAGAAACAAATTTCCATCGGCAAAATCAATCTAAAGGCGGGCAATGTCTATTTCAGCGACTTTTTCGTCAAGCCTAACTACTCGGCGAATCTTACGGGAGTGGAAGGGTCGATTTCCGAGCTCAAACCGGACACCCCCGGCGATCTCGCGATCCAGGCAAAGCTCGACAACGCGGCCCCCGTCGATATTCAGGGCAAACTCAACCCGCTGTCCAAAGAGTTATATATGGACATTGCCGCCGAGGCCAGAGACATCGAGCTCAATCCCATGTCGCCCTACTCGGTCAAGTACGTGGGTTATGGCATCGAGCGGGGGACACTCACGTTTAAAGTCAAATACAAAGTCGAGAACCGCAAACTAGACGCGCAGAATCAGATTATTCTCAACCAGTTGACCTTCGGCGAAAAGGTCGAGAGTCCCACCGCTACGAAGCTGCCGGTATTGCTGGCCGTCGGGTTGTTGAAAGATCGTAACGGGGTGATCGACGTCAACCTGCCGATCAGCGGCTCCCTGGACAGCCCCGAGTTCAGCGTCGGCGGAATTATATTGCGAATCATCATCAACATTATCACCCGGGCGGTAACCTCTCCTTTCGCCCTGCTCGGGGCGGCTTTCGGCGGAGGGAGCGGCGGGGAGTTGAGCTATATCGAGTTCGACTACGGCCGTGCCAATCTATCCCAGAGTGCTGAAGCAAAAATTAAATCGCTGGCGACGGCGATGAACAACCGGCCCGCCCTCAAACTGGACATCAGCGGTCGCGTGGACTCGGTTAACGACGGCGAGGGCCTAAAGCGAACCTCCGTCGAACGCAAAGTGAAAGCGCAGAAGATGAAGGAGCTGGTGCGGCAAGGAACCGCGCCCAAATCAGTGGACGACGTGCAAGTCGACAAACCCGAATACGAGCGTTACCTCAAAGCGGCATACGGCGACGAGAGCTTCCCAAAACCACGAAACGTCATCGGTCTGGCTGTAGACTTACCGGTCGCCGAGATGGAAAGCCTGATGCTCAAGAACGCACAAGCCACCGACGACGACCTGCGCGAGTTGGCTAACCGACGCGCTCAAGTGGTCCGCGACCGCTTGATCGCGAGCGGGCAGGTCACGGCGGATCGCCTCTCCATCGTGGCGGCAAAGCCGGTTTCTTCGGAAGAACAAGAAAAAATTAAAGCCCGGACCAGCCGTGTAGACTTTTCGTTGAGATGAGCGCGACATCCTCTTCCACTGTCAAAAAATCACCGTTTTAACCCGTGGCAGCAGGCTGAGTTGTGGAACTGGGTCCTTTCGTATAAGCTTGCGGTGTTTCCAGGAGGAATGTTCATGTCACAACCCAAAAAGTCCGCCAACCCCAAAGTTACGATCATCGCAAGCAAGGGGGCCAATCAAGCGATCAATTATCTTTTGGAAGACCGTGACGAGTTGGAATGGTTGGTGGCCATCGGCCGCAACCACAAGGGTGACATCTTCTTCTACGACACTGGCGGTGACATCATCCAGGACTTGGGAGCGCTGGAGTACGTCAAAGAACGAATCCTGAGAGACTATTTCGGTGAAACCGACGACTAAGACCGGTTATTAGTCGAACCGGCATCTCTGATCTACCAAGCACGCAAAGTTTAGTTTCGAGATTTGCAATTCGAAATTTCTTCCTTCCCGCGCTTTACTTTGCGGGAGACCTATGGCCGATCTCTTTTCCGCAAGAATTTCAAATATCTTTTAGCTAGCTTTTGAGTCCTGGGATTTTTGGCTTGTATCGCAGCGGTGGCGAGCCTTCCGGCAGGTAATCTTCCAATTTCACAGTCTCCCAGCCCACTGGCCGGAGGCGTTCAAACTCCGAGCGGCGTTTGGGATCGCACTCAGGCGGTTTGGTGGCATCGATGATCACTTTGCCGCCGATGCGATGCCAACCTGGAGCCCCTGGAGCGCCGAATTCCGGACACGACGGATCCATCGCGTGGATTTTAGCTCCCGGGATCACGACGATGTCCTCCTGCGGATTCACCCGCGTCGAAATCGCCCACAGAACTTCCGCGTAATTGAAGATATCCACATCTTCATCGACCGCGATGGCGACCTTCGGATGCTGATACTCGCTGGAAAGGACCGCTAACAGCACGTTGCGCGCTTCGCCGTAGTAACGCGGATTCATCTGCACCACGACGCCGAAAATTCCCGGCAAGACCAGAACGTTTTTCACATCCGCGAAACCGCCCACGGTCCTGACCCGGCGGAGAATCTGCGCCGACATCGGGACTTTGTGATAAACACAGCCTTCCACTTCGGTACCGTTCTGGACATTCTTGAAGATCGCATCCCGGCGCATAGTGATCGCCTTGATGTTGACGATGGGGTTCATCCCGGCGCCGGTGAGATAATAGTCCTGGAATTCACTGAAGGGTCCTTCAGGCTCTCGCGTCTTGGGCGGAATCTCGCCTTCCAAGATGATCTCCGCGTGAGCCGGCACCTCGAGGTCGACGGTTTCGCACTTGACCAGCTCCACCTCTTCCCGCAGCAGCGCCGAGGCAATTTCGAGCTCGTCCACGCCATAGTGCGTGGTCGTCGCCGCGGCAAAGTAGTACATGGGATGATGGCCGATCATAATCGCCACGGGCATAGGCTTATCTTGCGTTTCGTACATTTGATAATTGGCCCAGGCGTGACGCGGATAGAGGAGAATGCCAAATTTCTTGGCATCTTTCATCATCAGGCGATGAAAGCTCAAATTGCGGCGGCCGGTTTCCGGATTCTTCGTGATCATCAACCCCGAGCCGATGTAAGGACCGCCGTCGCGGATGCCCGCTTGATGGATCGGCATCTTCGTAACATCGACCTTGTCGCCGGTCAGGATCCGCTCCTTGACCGGAGCCGTATTCACGAGCCGCGTCGTGCCGAGCCGTTCAGTGCGGCGGACAAATTCCGGGATCATCTCGTCACGATGCGTGCCGAATGCCGCCGGCGCGAGGGAGACGTCGCCCGGTGCCTGGCCCAAACATCGCCATCCGGGGAAACCTGCCACGTCCTCGAAAAGCAGCGCCCGGTCCCGGGCCTGCCAGAGCAATGCGCCCATCTGGCTGCGTGGATCCACCGGCTTCTTTATGCGTGCCAACAATCCGGCTTCATCCAATTGGTTGATCCAGGAGCGCATGTCTTGCGCCATAACATTTCTCCTTCATGGGAAAATATTAGCCCAGCTGTCCCACCCATAACATGGAGCTAGTTTGATCACCAAGGGGACTCCTTGCTCGCACGAGCAAGGACGTTCAAAGTTTAACGTTCAAGGTTCAAGGTGTTCGGACCAAGGAATGGCCTTGATACTTTGAACTTTGAACCTGGAACCTTGAACTACTTGCCTGCGGGCTTGATTGACTCGGAGCCATAATTCATCTAGTTTCCGGCCTAATGTTTTCACTCACCTCCATGTTCGGCCTCGGTGAGCTGTCGCGCGATCGCAGTCGCGCCCTGAGCATCGTCTATGCGGCGAGCATCTCTTTGATGATGGGTGTGAACTTCATTCAGCCGGCTTTGCCGGCATTGACCGAACCCTTCGGCGTCAGTGACTCAGCACTATCCTTGATGATGACCGTGTTCACCGCGCCGGCGATTGTGCTATCGCCGATCTTCGGCGTCATCGCCGATCTTTACGGCCGCCGCCTGCTGCTGGCGGGCGGGCTGATACTTTTTGGGATCTTCGGAACGGCCATGGCCTTCGCACCTACCTTCAGCTGGCTCTTGGTCCTCCGGACCATTCAAGGTATCGGATTCAGCGCGGTCATTCCTCTCACCATCGTGCTGATTGGCGATCTGCTCGAAGGAGACAAGGAGATCGGTGGCCAGGGGCTGAAGGTTTTTCTCGACCGGATCGGCTACTTGATCTTCCCCCCGCTCGGAGGTTTGCTTGCCGCCATCGCTTGGTTCTGGCCCTTTGTTTTCTATGTCCTAACGATTCCGGTGGGTTTCGCCGCGCTTATTTGGATGCCGGAAACCAAAGGCACAAACAGCGACGGCACCAGGGCCTATCTCGGCGACGTGTTGCGCCTCGCCCGGCACCCGCGCCTTATGGTCGCCTTTTCGGCGGGCTTTTTGCGTTTTTTTCTCGACTACGGATTCTTGACTTATTTTCCACTTTTTCTGGTGCGCACCAGCGGCGTCTCAACGGCGATGGCGGGATTCCTTTATGTCTTCTTCTCCATCGGCGCGATGATCACCGCGAGTCAAGCCGGCCGCATCGCCGCGGGACGGGACAAGGCCCATATTTTGTTCGTTGCCTTTATCGTCAGCGGCGCCGCCGTGGTGCTCGTGCCTGTGGTGCCGGGTGTTTGGCTGGTGGGATGCGTGCTGTTTTTCTACGGGCTAGCCAACGGCGTTATTTCACCCATGCAGAAAAGTCTTTTGACCCAGAATGCCCCCGCCGAGATGCGCGGCGGCATCGTTTCCTTCGATCGGTTGATTCAACAGATCTCGAAAACGACCTCCACCACCATCGTGGGTTTGCTCCTCGTGTCGGCCAGCCTGTCGACTATTTTTTGGTTCCTGGGAATTCTTTCTTTTATCAGTGTCGGGTTGATGGCTTGTCTACTACCGAAACCAAAGCCCGTCATGTCCAGCCAAGGGATTTCCTGAAGCGGTTACCGATGGTCTCATCGATCCTTAGAATGCTTTGAACTCCTGCTCTTCGCGGCTTTCTACTTCCAACTGAATCGTGGTGTGCTCGATGTTGAAGCGTTCCTTGAGCGTATCCTCGATGCCGTTCAGCACCTGGTGAAAGTCGCCGCCGTTTTCAACCACCGCGTGGGCGCTCAAGGTGAAGAGATCCGAGGTCACCGCCCAAACATGCAGATCATGGACCTTGCTGACCCCTTCGACTTCTTCCAGCGCTTGTTGAACGTCTTCGAGCCGGATCCCCTTCGGCACGGCCTGCATGAGCACGCTCAATGATTCCTTGACCAGACTCCAAGAGGAATGGAGAATCAAAAGGCCGATCAGAACGCTGATCAACGGATCAGCGACATACCAACCGGTCAACAGCATAATCAGACCGGCGACAATTGCCCCGACGGAGCCCAACGCGTCGCTGACGATGTGCAAGAAGGCGCCGCGCAGATTCAAATTGTGGTGGTGTGAATCGTAAAGGACGGCGCCCGCGACGATATTCACGACCAAGCCCAGCGACGCGACGATCATCATGCCCTGACTTGCGACTTCGGGAGGATTGAAGAAGCGATTATAAGCCGCTGCAAAAATGACGCCGACAATCAACCATAGCATCAACCCATTGAACAGGGCGGCGAGGATCTCCACGCGATGATAGCCATAGGTGCTGCTTACCGTCGCCGGTCGTTTGGCGATACGGAAAGCGAACAGACTCAAAGCCAGCGCCGCGATATCGGACAACATGTGCCCGGCATCCGAAAGGAGAGCCAGGCTATTGGTCAAAAATCCGCCAATCACCTCGGCAAAAAAATAGATGCTGCTGATGGCTAGTGCGAGTCGTAAGCGGCGCGTTTCGGTATGTCGATTCACGTGTGCAAAGGGTACTCCGCCTGAGGCATTCGCTCAAGAGCCGGTGTTACCGGTCATCCCGCGATGAAACGGACACCAACGGATTTTTCAACGACAGAAAATAAAGTCTTCCCGGCCGATTCATATAGCCAGCCCCAGCTCCCGCTTCGGCGCCCGTGCCAAAATAGAGGTCAGCCCGCTGCAGCCCACGGATCGCGCCGCCGGTATCCTGGTTCAAAACAAAACGCGAAAACGGCTGCCAGCCAACTAGCTGGCCGCTGGCGTCAAGAACCGGTCTTTCCGTAAAGATAAACGCCAGCGAGGCTTTGGGAAAGAGCCGCGCGTCGGTGGCGATGGATCTCCCGGGGGTAAGCGGAACCTCGATATTTCCCAGAGGACCTTCCTGGGTAAAACGGAAAAAGACGTAGCTTTCGTTGTAGGAAAAAATTTCGTTGCGCTCCTCCGGATAGTCCAACAGATACCGGCGCAGGCGCTGCATAGACATCTCTTCGCGCGGGATCCTGTCCCGATCGATGAGCAATCGGCCAATGCTTCGGTAGGGTCTTCCATTCTGGCCTGCATAACCAATGAAAAGCCGCTTGCCGTCTTCCAACTGGAGGATACCGGACCCCTGAATGTGAAGAAAAAACAGTTCGATGGGATCTTTCACCCAGGCAATCTCATAACCTCGCCCTTGCAGGTATCCCAATTCGTCGATCTCACGGCGGGAATAGTAAGGCACGACATTGCCTCCCTCCAGACGGCCGACGACTTTCTCCACTGCCGCCGACGGCGGGGTTGGCACTCCTTCCGTAACGATTAGATCGGCTGGCATACTATAGACCGGATAACTGTACTCCGCTGTCCGCACCAGACTGCCTTCGATCACCGGTTGGTAGTACCCGGTAAACAAGACTGCCTCCGACGCGGGATCCGCGGACGAAGGGATGAGGTCGAACCGCGCGTGAAAGTCTCGCACCCAGCACTCCCGGCAGTCCCAACCATCGAGGGATCTTTCAAAAGCCAGCAGAGCGTCGAGAACCTCGCGAGCGGTAAAACGTCGCGGTTGCTCCCCGACCATACGATCCGGAGGCAGTTTCTCCAGGTAACCGATGCTGCGACGAATCGCGACACGCAAAGATTCCGGATCGAGATCGTCGGAGACGGCGGGTGGTGCGTTTCGCAGCGTTAGAACAGGAGCACATCCAGCGGGCGCCAGCAGCAACAAGAGGAAGAAGGAAAGCCATCGGTGAAGCCGCCTACCGTATACCTTGCGCCGGTCGGTCATTTGATACAAACTCTGTAGCGTTGGATAGGGACGAAATCAGAAAAGAAGTTGCTCGAGTTCTCGACAAACTTCCGCGGCGGTTCCGCCAGCGGCTGGAAAACGTCGAGGTCGTGATCGAGGACTGGCCCGGCGACGAGCTGCTGCTGGATGTCGGGCTCGACCCTCGCCACGACACGCTTTACGGTCTCTACCAGGGCGTCCCCCTGCCTGATCGTTCGAGCATTTATCCACCCATTCTACCAGACAAGATTTCGATTTTCTCCGGCCCCCTGTTGGAGGACTTCTCCGACCCCAACGAGTTGCGCGAGCAAATCCGCACCACCCTGCTGCACGAGATCGCCCACTACTTCGGCTTCGACGACGATGAAATCGACAAGCTGGGTTACTGAGACCGGATTATTCACTGACAAGCGAATCAAGGGACGAACCCTCCGGATCGAAGGATACCGGTAAACAATGCGAGCGTACCGCCAAGCATCATAAACGTCATTGAAGCTGTTCGTATCTGTGCCTTCGCTCCTCCAAGCTCATCCCTTGATCGGTACTGTGGGGGCGTTCTTCCTCGTAGTATAAATAATCCGGGCTAGCCCCGGGCTAGCCCTCTAACGAGGAAACGACTCCACTGCGAGCTTTTTGGCAAGCGAGTGAAAATATTCCCGAACCTCCTCAAGCGAAAGTGGGGCAATCATAAAGTCGGGGACCTTAGAAAGCCTGAACTCGGACAAGAGATAAGCTACCATCGCTTGTGAAACCCCAGCGTCCTTCTGTTGAGCGGGCTGGATAAACTCTTCCAATCGATATCCGGCGCGTGAGAGGAAATAGAGGTCGATATAATCTCTGATCTATGCCCGGCCAACTACGGTGCAAACCTTATTCGCAGTGATATCATCCAATGTATCAACCACGATTCCCTCAACCCTGTTTTTTTCGCCTGTTATCTGTGGCACTATCTCTTTGACAAAGTCCACGATGACCGATTCCTCGTTCCGGGAAACTCGATAACGATGAAACTGAGGCGCCGTCTGGAGCGAAGCAATCGAGGCATTTAACCTTGCTCCGGTATCAGCCACGTAGAGAGGCACGCGGTCAAAGGCATCACCGTCCAACGTGAACAAATCCAGGTCTTCGGAATAGCGGTGTTGAAGATAAAAGGCGCTTAGGGCTGTCCTGCCGGTTAAGAAAAAGGGAGGATCTCCCTGAAAGAAAAAAGATAAAAAATCCCACTGCAAGGCGGAGAGAATGTCTTTAGCTGATAAGACCATGCTCACGCCACGTAGCGTAAAAGAACTCCCAGAAACGTTGCTTCCGTCCCAGTCTCCGGCGAAGTCCTTCCCAATGAGAAGCCAGAAAGGTCGGTGAGAGATAATCCCAGACTTCTTCGAATCGTGCTTCCCTCAAAATCTTGGCCGCGTAATAAACGCACTCTTCCTCATTTTGACCGTCCAAAAGCTTCTTGAGATCGCCGCGAGTAAGCGGCTCATCCCACAAAAAATTGGGTCTGTCAGTCAGCTCCGGAATCATGCCGTTATTCTACCATTATCCCCCCGGGCCTAAAACTCGCCCTCACGCACTCCGGCAACTACGGAGTCTCCATCTCAATCTCCGTCTTGTCAGTCCCTGATGTCTTGCAGAAACCACTCCGTCGGGAGCTCGCGGCCCGCGCCTTTTTCTTTTGCCAGTTGATAGACCTTGCCCGCGCATGCAGCGAACTGCAGCCCCTGCGTCCCCGCGTTGATGAAGAAGGTGATTTGTTTGTCACTGGTTCTGCCCGGAACCTTGCCGGCTCTAAAGTCCATGAAATATTTAAAGTGATCACCTCGATAGTTGTCTACCACGGGATTGGGAATCCGGCTTCTTTCTTCCGGTTGGCCGGCGATATAACCGACGTTGCCGTGGAGGCGCACCATGCCCTCATCCATCGCCTCGATGGTATTTTTGCCGAGTTTCAGAGAAACATCGCAGCGCTTGAGCACTTTCGGGCCGACCTCGCACGCGCGCACGCACGTAATATGCGCCCCTTCCTTCAGCCATTCCGGCTCATCGAACACCGTCCGGGTGGAATCGGTGCAAGTCGCCACGATATCCGCCTCCCGCACGACCAACTCGGGCTTATCCACGGCGACCACTTCCACATCCAATCTACCGGTCATCTCCCTGGCATAGGCCTCCCGGTTGGCTTTTGTCGGACTGTAGACTTTGACTTGCTTGATTTTACGCACCTCGGCAAATGCTTCCAAATAGCTCCGCGCCATTCCTCCAGAGCCGAACATGCCGACGACCGATGCGTCTTGCCGCGCGAGGTATTTGGCTCCCAAGCCGGCGCACCCGCCCACGCGCATGTGCTGCAAGAGTCCATCATTGATGATGGCGAGCGGCTCGCCGTTGCGAACGCTGAAAACCATCACCAGGCCGCACCAGGTTCCCGGTTGCATGCAATACTTCTCTTCAGTCTCACCCCCAGGCCAATAGACAATATCGGATTTCATCCGAATCGCAAAAACGCCGATCTTTCGGCTCGCCCCTTCCATGGTACCCCAGCGGTAGTAACCGTCGGGACGATCGCAGGGCATCCAAAGATCGAGCCGCGGGCGGTAAACCGCATCGCCCTTGAGCAGATCGTCGTAACCGTCCTCCAAGGCCTCCAGACAGGATTTCATATCGAAAAGCTTTTCCACTTCCTGGTTGTTAATCAGTAGCATAGTGTTCCTCCTATGATTCGCTTACACGAATCTGCCGAGTTTGGAAAGGCTCACACAGAACGGAATACGAGGGATTTCTCGACTCCGGGACGCCCCGATTCGGATTGACATTTGCTCACCCTTGTCGCAAAGATAGGCGCAAATTTCGACGACTGGAGGGCTTCACATTGAAAATTCTACGATTCAACGACGATCGGATCGGCGTCATCAAGAACGACAATAATGTGGTGGATGTAAGCGACACCGTCAGCGCGCGCAAGGCCAAGGGGCCGCAGCGAGTGATGGAGGAGATCATCGAGGGTTGGCGCAAATACCGCCGCAGATTTGAAAAGCTCTTGGCGGAGCAAGAAGGCGTCCCCCTGAGCAGCGTCCAGCTACTATGCCCGCTTCCTCGACCCAGCAAGTGCCTCGCGGCTTTTGTCAATTACGTCGATAGACCGGATCGCAGCCCTGACAGTTTGCCCAATGAATATTTTTATAAATCCCCCGATCTGGTGGGACCTGGAGGAACCGTCGAACTCAGAGATATTCCGGCGGCCGTGGTCTACCAGCCGGAAGCGGAGTTCGCTTTCGTCATCGGCAAGACCGCCAAAGACGTGCCGGAATCCAAAGCTTTGGATTACGTGTTCGGCTACGTCCCCTTCTTCGATATTTCAACCCGCGGGCTGGCGCGGCGCACGCAGTTCGTTCCCAAAGGCCAGGATAGTCATGGCGCCTGCGGGCCTTGGATCATCACCAAGGACGAGATTCCGGATCCGCACAATGTCGTCGTGAAGTCCTGGACCAGCGGCGAACCGCGGCAAAACTACAACACTAAATTTATGGCGCACAAAATTCCCGATCAGATCGCCTGGTTGACCCGCCTCCTCCGGCTCAACCCGGGAGACGTGGTCGCTACCGGAACCTTTCACGAGGGCCTGCGTCCGGTGAACAGCGGCGACACCATCGAGATCGAATTCGAAAACCTCGGCAAAGCCAAATTCCTGGTCGGAGGCAATAGTCCCCGCAAGGATGCCGATTGGCTCCCCGGACGCAATCAGCCGCAAGCACCGGCGGGCGGAGGAATGCATCGAGTCTAAAAGGGATAAAGGATAAGGGCAAAAGGATGAAGTAGGAGTCGGAACGGCGTGCCAGGGAGATCTGGATCATTTATCCTTTATCCCTTATCCTTCATCCTTTTGTCGGATCATCCCCCAGTGCCAAGCCAGCAATGAACGGTGCAGTTGATTGAAGAGCTGGTTCAGCAAGTAGCCTAGGATCGCCAGCGCCAGCATCCCGGCGTACATCTGTGCGACCCTAAACCGTCTTTGCGAATCCAGAATAAAGTAACCGATCCCATCGGTGCTTCCCACCATCTCCGAAATCACCACGAGAATGAGCATGATCGGCAGACTCACTCTCAAGCCGGTCATGATCTGCGGCGAGCACGCGGGCAGGATCACTTGCCAGAGGATCTTTCGCTGCGGCAGTCCAAAGGTTCTGGCGGTCTGCAAGAGAACCCGATCGACGTTTCTCACCCCATCGAGGGTGTTCAGCAGGATTGGCCACGCACAGGAAAAGAAAATGACGAAAATCTTCATCTCGTCTTCCAGGCCGAAAAATAACATCGCCACGGGAACGATGACGGGCGGAGGAATAGGCCGCAGCATTTCGACGATGACTTCCAGCCCGCGATGGATCCGCTCGGACAGGCCCATAAAGATTCCCAATGGGATGAAGACCGCCGCTGCCAAAAGATAGCCGAGAGCCGCTCTCTTTAAACTTGCAAGCAGCTGAAGCGGTAACTGGCCCGACCCAAGGAGCTCGAAGAATGTCAGCGCAATCTTGCTCACCGGCGGGACGATGAGGGGATTGACCCACCCCCCTCGCGCCACTAGTTCCCAAACCAGCAAAACTCCCAGCAAAAAAAGCAGACCGTTCAACTTCCCGCCGCGCATAGCTCAGACCGTCTCCCTCGCAACCATGGCGCGACGCCATCGCATCGTCTTCTCTTCCAGCGCGACAAACAAGCGATTGAGCAGGTAGCCGAGCAGCGCGACGAGCATGATGCCGGCGTACATAGGGCTGCTGCGTAACGCGCGCTCCTCATCCAGAATAAAGAAGCCCAGACCGTTGCTGCCGGCGATCATCTCCGCGGTGGTCACAAGGATCAGAGCGATGGATAGACTCACCCGCAAGCCGGTCACGATATAAGGCGATGCCGCGGGCAAGATAATCTGCCAGAGGATCCGCCGGCGGGCCAGACCAAAGGTTCGCCCGGTATCGATCAAGGTTCGCTCGATATGCCGGACGCCATCGATGGTATTGACCAGGATCGGCCAGGTGCTCGCGTAAACCGTCACTGCCACAATCATTGCATCGCCGATGCCAAGCAGGAGTATCGCCACCGGAATGATTGCCACGGACGGCATCGGTCGCAGAAACTCAATCATCATCGCCAGCAAGCTGTGAGCCATGCGAAAGTAACCCAGGCAGACGCCGAGGGTCACGGCGATCGCCGCAGCGAGAAGATAACCTTGTAGGAAACGCGCCAAGGTGGCAAACAAGTGGACCGCGATTTGGCCGGAAAGAATGATTTCCCCTAAGGAAGCCAACACCTGGCTCAGGGGCGGCAGGTAGGGTGCCAGCTTCGGGTTTGATCGGGAGCCGACTTCCCACAGCAGCAGCAGGCCGGCGAACGCCGACCAACCCGCCCAATTGAATCTGCCGGAGTAACTCACGCCGCGCTTTTGTTGCTGATCTTTTGGTAGATCCGGTTTCTGATGTCCATGAATTTTCCTTCCCCACGGGTCGTCACCTGATGCCGCGGTCTGAGAAAATCGATCCTGAGCTCTTCGACAATTTGCGAGGGGCGTCGACTGAGCACCCAGATCCGATCGGAAAGGTAAATCGCTTCTTCGATGTCGTGGGTAATGAAAATAATCGTCGTGCCAAGCTCTTCCCAGAGCCTCAGCAACGTGTCTTCGAGCTCCAGGCGGGTCAGCGCATCCAGCGAGCCAAAGGGCTCGTCCATCAAGAGAACCTCCGGTTCGTAGGCCAGCGCCCGTGCTATCGCCACGCGTTGCTGCATGCCACCCGACAGTTCCCAGGGATAGTGGTTCTCAAATCCTTTCAGACCGACGAGCTCGATCAGGGATCTGGCCTTTCCCTCCGATTCCCGAGTTTTTTGGCCGCGCGCGGCCAAGCCGAAAAGCACGTTGCCGAGGACCGAGCGCCAGGCAAAAAGCGACTTGTTGAATTCCTGAAAGACCAGCACCAGATCGGGCGGCGGCCCGTTCACGGCGCGCCCCTTCACCAGGACTCTACCCGTGGTGGGAGCGATCAGCCCGGCGATCGTCATGAGCAGGGTGGTCTTGCCGCAACCGGACGGCCCGACAAAGGAGACGAACTCGCCGGGTTCGACCCGGCAAGAGATATTGCCAATCGCCAAGGTCATCTCGCCGCCCATCTGGCGATAGCTCTTAGAGAGACTTTCGACTTCTAGAATAGGCATGAATGGCTAGTCACCAGGCAAGATGGTGAGTGCTGGCGTGTTGGAACGACGATAATTCCCTACACTCGGAGTCAGTGAGTCATCAGCAGTGATCAGTCATCCGTCGTCGGTCATCAGTTACCAGTCAGGCTTTCGGCGCCAGGGTGCTGATCACGGCGCCGGCCTTGAAAGGACGGGAGATCATTTTGTATTTGGCGGTGAGATCGATGGTCGCCTGAAGATCCTTCTCGGCTAGTGCTTTTTCGAAAACCGGCAGCCCGATCTTGCCGGCCAAATCAGGATTCAATCCAGCCCATTTGATCATGGAAGTTCTGCTTCCCGCCGGATCGGCGTGAATCGCGTCGATGCCACGGTTGATGGCTCGCACGAATGCTTGGGCCATTTCCCGGTTTTTCTGGATCCATTTTTCCGAACCAAACCAACTGGCGATCAGAAACTTCTGCTGCACTTCGCCCCAAGGCTTCACCAGCACCCGCGCCGCGCCTTTTTCCACCGCCGCGGTGGCAAAAGGCTCTTGCACGCTGATCGCGTCAATCTTTCCGGCGGCCAGCGCAGCCTCCATGTTGGGAAAAGGCAACTCGACAAATTTCACCTTGGTGGAATCCGCGCCATTCTTATCGATCCACGCCATGGCCATCAAATGAACGATATTATTCAGGGTGTTGACCGCCACGGTTTTCCCTTCGAGGTCCTTGGCGCGTACGATCGGTGAAGTCCTGAGTACTTCGATGGCGTGGGTTTCATTGGTATCTTTCACATTCGTCGCACCCCCCGCGATCAGCTTGAAATCGAATCCCTCCACGTGGGCCTGATAAAGTGAAATGACGTTGGTCCAGCCAAATTGAAGATCGCCGGAAGTCACTCCTTGCACGATGACCGCGCCGCCCGCCATGGGAACGGTTTCCAACTCCAGGCCTTCGGCTTTGAAGAAGCCTTTTTCCATAGCCACGAACATGGCGGCGTTGTCGACAATTTTCATGTAGCCAAGCTTGCCTTTCGCTTGCGCCTGGCTCAGCCCGCCCATCAGCGGCACGCCCGCCACTCCAACAGCGACTCTAGCGATAAACTCACGACGGGTAATGCTCATGTCGTTCCTCCCGTTTAGCCGGTTCCAAATTTGGCCCAACGCTAGCGGCTAAAACTTTGCGGGTCAAGAGTTTTCTTGCCGCTCTGAAAGGCCACTCCGGCGCACACAGGTTTACTAAGGAATTCTACGACGAGCAAGGGCAAGAGCATGGAGAGCGCAGGGCACAAGCCCTGCGGGAATCTCCGCTCTGGAGGGCCCGCCGCTCGATCGCTAGGTGGCCGTGGCGAGAGTAGGTCGGCTAATGTTTTTGGTCATTGTCAATTCTCACCGGCTCCACCGGATCGGCTAACTCAAAACCGAAAACCTTCGCGTAAAAGTATAATTCCGCCTCGAGCACGCGCTTGATATTCTCAGCCTTGCGGAAGCCGTGCTGCTCACCCTCGAAAGTGAGATAAGCCACCGGCAGCCCCTTGCTGCGCACGGCCTCGACCATCTTTTCCGCTTGATTGGGCGGCACAACCTTATCCTCCAGACCCTGGAAGATAATCATCGGACAGGCCAGGCGTTCGGTGAAATGAATCGGCGATCGTTCCACGTAAAGATCGCGCCGCGCCGGATATGGACCGATCAGACTATCGAGGTAACGTGACTCAAACTTGTGGGTGTCCCTTGCCAGGGCTTCCAGGTCACTGATCCCGTAGTGGCTGGCGCCGGCTTTGAAAGTGTCACGGAAAGTAAGCGCGCAGAGAGTCGTGTAGCCTCCTGCGCTGCCCCCTCTGATCGCAACCCGACTGCCGTCCGCTTCTCCACGTTCGACAAGAAACCGGACCCCGTTGACGCAGTCGTCCACATCGACAATTCCCCACCGACCCTTGAGCCGGTCTCGGTATTCCCGGCCGTAGCCCGAGCTGCCTCCGTAATTGACGTCGAGCACCGCTATCCCCCGGCTGGTCCAGTATTGAATCGCATAGCGCAGTGATGTGGAAGTCGCCGAGGTCGGCCCGCCGTGACTCATGACTAGCAGCGGCGGCCTTTCATCGGCAGGCGCCGCGAAGTCGCAATTCGTAGGTGCATAAAAAATACCGTGAGCCGTTAGACCACCCGTCGTCGGAAACTCGATGGATCGCGGCACCGCAAGGTATCCGAAATCTACTGTGGATTCGCCGGAGCGACCTAACACCTGGTAACCTGAGGTATCCGGGTCCCAAGCAACGATGGCAGTCCGTTCCGTCGGAGAAGCTGCAATAAAAACGACTCGACCCTCCGCTGCCTGCACCCGTGAAATTGCCGAATAAGGTATTTCAACCGGCTCCAGTGCCCTCCGGCCAATGTCAATCCTCCCCAAGTAACATCTACCTTCCCTTGAGTAGCTGCAGATGATGCGTTCTGCAGACTCGAAGGCGTACAAGGAACCACCGAAAACCCACTGGGGCTCACCGAATTCGGCCTCCATCGGACAGACCGGTTCCACTTTGTTTCGTTGCCACCGATAGAGATTCCACCATCCACTACGATCGGAAACAAAGTACAGCGCGCCGTCGGGCGACCATTCAGGCTGAAAAATCGACTCATTGGCGCCGCCGGCAGCTGGCACTTTATTTTTAAGCGATCCGTCTTCGTCCAATTCGCCGAACCAAAGCTCGGTTCCATCCCATGGCATGTTGGGATGATTCCATGTCAGCCAGGCGAGCCGCGCGCCGTCGCGACTAAGGCGCGGTGACGAGTAAAAATCATTTCCCGACACCAACACATTTCCGGCGCCTCCCTGCTTAAGGTCGAGGCTCACCACGGTATTGATCGCTTCGCCCTGAGCGGTATGGTCTTCGCGCACGCAGAACAACAGATTTCTTCCGCCATCGATGACGCCGTCGGCGTAACGCAGATCTCCGACCGGCGTCAAAGGACGCGGCGCCAATCCGGCTTTTCGCATGATGTAGAGCCGCTGGTCGGCAAAATTGGCGAAGACAATCGTCCCCTTTGAAACTGCGTAGTCGCCTCCGCCATATTCGTGCACGCGGGTCCGGCTATTGAAGGACAAAGGTGTAACGTCCATTACCTGACCGTGCGCCGAACGTCGAACGATGGTCTTTCGACCGCCTTCCAGAGCCCGCCGCTCGATCCAATAGGTATCGTCGCCGTCGAGCCTTATCTGCTCAAGGCCCACCTCAGCGCCGGCGACAAGGTCAGCCGTGATCGGCGATTTCCATGAACCATAAGGAGCGATTTTTGCTGGCATAGGTTGCTTCGAAGATTTCTTCCCGCTGCTTATAGTAAGATTGACAGAAGTTGCACCGGATTGGTATGGGCTAACTATGCTAATTGACGCTCACGTGCACCTTGATAAGTATGAGACCGACCTAAAACAGGCGCTGCAAGAAATTCGCAGCCATGACATTTTTACCATCGCGGTGGCGATGGATGTGCCGTCCTATCGGCGCTGTCGCGAAATCGGCGACGAGTGTGGCCGCGTGCTGCCGACCTTCGGTATCCATCCCAGGCGGGCTCCGGAATATGTCGATCGGTTGAGCGAGTTGAGTCCCCTCGTTGAGCAGAGCCCCGCCATCGGCGAAATCGGTCTGGATTTTCACTGGGTAAAAGATAGCTCCCAGTATCCGGCACAACTAAGAGTCTTGGAATATTTCCTCGCAGCCGCACACGAGCAGAACAAAATGGTCAATCTGCATACGAAAGGCGCCGAGCGGAAGATCCTCGATCTTCTCGAGCGCTACGACATTCAGCGGGCGATTGTTCACTGGTATTCGGGACCCATGGACATCTTCCACGCCTTGGTTCAATTCGGCGCCACCTTCACCGTCGGCGTCGAAGTCTCTTATTCCGAGACCATACAAGCGATTGCCCGCGAGATCCCGGATCATCTACTGCTCACCGAGACCGACAACCCCGGCGGTCTCAAATGGCTCAAAGGCTCCATCGGCATGCCTAGGGATATAGAGAGCGTTATTGACGCCGTCGCCCGGGTCAGAAATTCGTCCCCGGAGTTGATCGCCCGGATGGTTCATGCGAACTTTTTGCGCATGATCGAAGCCGACCCCTGGCTTAAAGATTTGCGCGCCGTGCTATCACCATCGGAGGCTTAGCGTCGGTCCTGGCTTTGTTTTTCGAGTTAACCCGAGACTCGAAACCGAGCAATTTATCGATTACTGCCGGAGTTTTTTGAAGAGCCATTCCTTTGCCGTTTCACCGCTACGCCACAGGGATCCCACCGTCAAAAACAATAGCGCGATAGCCCAGCCCAACATTTCATGATTGACTGCCGGTCCGATCGCTGGCCCGGAACTTAGCGCGTTCGACGGAGTTGTCAAGGACAATAGCTCCACCGCAGGACGGAGATTCGATCCACAGAATTGCGTCAATAGACATTAGTCGGTATTACAAGTTGTCCGTGGGTTCGTGCTCGCGACGCTCTTCAAGCTCGACTTAAAAGGAGGGATCAGCAATGTTTGGCGATTACCTTGAAAAATTTCTTCCGCGGCTTTTTGAACTCAGCATCGACCTTGTCCAGGCATCGCTGCGTGTTGTCTTGATCATCGCAGCCGCTTACGTAGGTCTCAGATTGTTGCGCTTCGGGTTCAATCGTTTGGAAGCACTCCTGATCCGTGCCGCGCAGGTTACCGATGCAGTTCCGGAAGCCGCAGTGAAAAGAGTCCGGACGTTAATGAGCGTCTTGTGGACCATTGTCGTCGGGCTGGTCTGGTTTCTCGTGGTTTTGACGACCCTGGGACAAATTGGAGTTAACGTCACCCCCGTTCTCGCCGGCGCCGGGGTGGTAGGGCTGGCCATCGGCTTTGGCGCGCAGAACCTGGTCAAAGATCTGGTCAGCGGTTTTTTTCTGATCCTCGAAAATCAAATCCGCGTCGGCGACGTCGCGGTTATCAACGGCACCGGAGGATTGGTGGAAGCGATTTCCTTTCGGACCATTGTATTGCGGGATGAAGCCGCCGTCGTCCACGTTTTCCCTAACGGATCCATCACGACCCTAGCCAACATGACCAAGGACTGGTCAGCCTACGTCATCAGCCTGAACGTGGCCTACAAAGAAGATCCGGACCGTGTGGTCGATGTCATGCGCCGGGTGGCTGAAGAAATGTGGGCCGAGCCCAAGTATAGAACCGTCATGTTGGATCCCATCGAGATTTTCGGGGTCGACGCGTTTACCGACAATGGAATCACGATCAAATGCCGGCTCAAAACACTGCCGCTGCAGCAATTTGCCGTCGGCCGGGAATACCGGAGAAGATTGAAAAAAGCCTTCGATGCCGAGGGCATCGACATGCCGTCGTCGCCCCGGGTAGTCCGCCCACCAGAGGTCAGCCAGCCTTCCGGCGCGCGGTGAAGAGGCAGGGTTTGCTTCGATGGCGAAATACCCAACGAAAACGGTGTCGAAGAGCTCGTGGCCCTTCCCATTTTGGGTGAAGCGTGTAAATTAACAGGAATTCCTTTTAGTGACCTAAACATCAACATCAACGGAAAGCACGCTCCTCTTTGATTGACAGTCATCATTCTTTTACCCGGGCTGAAATCGGACCCGTCATCGTCGTCAGTTTGATCTCCGCGTTGCGACTGCTGGGCATTTTCTTTATGCTGCCCATCTTTAGCGCCTACGCGGTTCGCTACCCGGGAGCGACCCTTGCTCTGGCAGGAGTTGCCTTCGGAATCTATGCCCTCGCACAGTGCATCTTCCAGATACCGTTGGGATGGGCCAGCGATCGCTGGGGACGCCGAACGGTTTTAGTTGTGGGCCTGGCATTGTTCACCTTAGGCAGCATCGGTTGCGGACTTGCCCAGAACATTTCTCAGTTGATCATCGCCCGTTTGATCCAAGGCACCGGCGCCGTGGGCTCCGTCGCTTTGGCCGCGTTGGCCGATCTGACTCGACCGTCGGTTCGCACACAGGCGTTCACCGTGACCGGGATCGCCATCGGCTTTGCGTTCATAATCGGCATCCTGGGGGGACCGCTATTGGCGGCCAGCATCGGCCTGAGTGGCCTTTTTTACGTGTTGGCCGCGCTTGGCTTCTTAGCGATGATTCTTGCCGCTACTGCTTTTCCCCAGCGCCGCCAATCGGAACATACAGAGCCACCGATGGCCTTTAAACCGCTTCTCTTACACGGCGAATTGCGCCCCATCTTCATCGCCACGTTTGTTCTTTCATTCGCCCTGAATCTCTTTTTCTTCACTTACCCGCTCAGCTGGACGGCTCTGGGTCTCGAAAGGACGGAGCTTTGGAAAGTTTATCTGATCATCTTTCTCCCCAGCGTCCTGCTGGTATTCCCTTACGTGCGCCGCGCCGAGAAACAAGGCAGTTTCCGTGTGCCGATTTTGATCGGTTGGCTGACCGCAACCTTGGGTTATGCAATTTACCTGGTGGGCGCTCAGTACGACTTCCTACTCTATCTGAGCGGCGCCGCCTTCTTGTTTGGCTACAGTCTCTACCAGCCCATTTTGCCGGCGTTTCTCACGCAGAGAATACCACCGGCCGGGCGCGGCACCGCCACCGGCGTTTACACGTTTTGGGGTTTTGTCGGATCTTCGCTGGGAGGGATATTGGGCGGCGCGCTGCTTCATATATCGCCGTCTCTTCCGGAGTTCGTCGGCGTTGTGTTTTTAGTCGTTTGGTATTTCCTCGGCTTGCCTGATCGACCGGATTCCATTTCCTAAGATCCGGCTGAAAAAGGCCCATCTTACTTCGTTGCGCCCGAAGCGCTCGTGTCGAGCCGCGTATCAGAGCCCAATGAATCCCGATAAAGTTGTCGCTTTTTATCAGAAGGAATGCCCGCACGTGGCTGGAAGCCAAGTTTAGGATTGCTGTCCGAGGGCGGTATGCTAACCTAGATAAAAGAGAGCACCACGGTTATTCTCATGGTCGGGAAAGGTGACAGCGGCACCCGGCGCTGAGCATTGGATCCTGAGCTCTTTTCAATAAACACTATAGCAGGTTGCTGAAAACCTCTGTTTGCGGGCTGCTCAAAAGGACTCAGAGGCGAGGCGCGCGAAAATCGACGAGGGTCGGCGTGGCCATAGGGTACGTTGAAGCGAGGCGATTGAGCGCAACGAAGCATATGAGGCTTTTCAGCAGCCTGCGAGAATCTCACCGCAAAGAAGGGAGAAGCGTATGAAAGGAAACGAACAAGTCATCGGTGTCTTGAACCAGGTGCTGCGCAAGGAGTTAACCGGCATCAACCAATACTTCATCCATGCCAAAATGTGCGACAACTGGGGCTACAAGCGACTTTACAAAGCTCTTTGGGACGAATCCATGGGTGAAATGAAACATGCGGACCAGATCATCGAGCGCATCCTGTTTCTCGAAGGGATACCCAACATTTCCGCCTATGACAAGATCTCAGTCGGCACGAGCGTAAAGCAACAGCTGGAGAACGATCTCGGTCTCGAGACGGCCGCCCTGACGGTTCTCCATCCCGGGATCAAGATTTGCGCTGAAGCCAGCGATGATGCTACACGAGAGCTGCTGGAGCACATTACTGTAGACGAAGAAAAACATGTCGATTGGATCGAATCGCAGCTTCATCAAATCAACGAAGTCGGATATCAAAATTACCTGGCTCAACAAATCACGTGACCAACTGACGAGGACTATTTGGCACGCTGGGCAGCCCCGAGCTTCTCCGAGGACTCCCAAGCAATAGGTTCGCCTTGCTAATCTTTGCCGGCTGAGATCAAGAAGATTCCTGCAACGACGAGGACCGCTCCCGCCACTTTGCGCCAAGTCACTTTTTCGATCTGCCTTGCTATTAGCGGCGCCAGAATCAGCACGAATACGGCGTAGCTATTGATCAGCGGCGCAATGATCGAGACGCGCTCCATGCTTAACGCCAAAAACATGAAGAGAAACGACCCGCCGGTAAACAGCCCGGAACTCACAAACCAATGGAGAACATGCTTCGGTGGGAGAGTGAACCTTTCTTTCTGAATGTAGCGGTTGATCAAAAAGATCTCGATGGTGGACGTGATAGCAGCGATGGCAGCGGCCAAGACGGGGGAGCTGCTTCCCCCCAGCCCCCACCGGACCGTGACATCTTTCATGGAGAACAAGAGCGCGGCAAGAAACGGAAAGATCAGTTCCGTTTTCTTCCACGAGCGTTGCGCACCTTCCCAGGAGAGGATCACGAGCCCGCTGACGATGAGAATCACTCCGGCAAGCACCAGAGGGCCGGGACGCTCCGCCAGCAGGAGCATCGCCAGTGCGGTGGAGAACATCGGAGTCGTGTTGACGATGGTCGACGTAATCGCGCTGCCCATGGTGCGAATGCCGCGGAACGTCAGCACGCGAGTCATGCCCGGAACGAAAAGCCCCACCGCCACAAAGATGAGATTTTCGAAGGCGAAGATCGGTGCGTCCGGGTAGAGGACGAAATGAAACGCCAACAAGAAAGCACTGTTCACGACCAAGGTAACCCAGGCGCCCCAGGGAGTGGCCACAAGGTATAGACCGCGCTGCGCGAGCAGACTGGCGGCCGCGAAACAAACCGAAGCTAAGATGCCGAACGCGATGGCTAACATGGTTGTCGATGGGTTTAATTCCCGGGGTTATTCGTCTAAGCTACCTTCATACTAGAAATCCTCCCCGACTGCATGATGGCGCATAAGAATCTGTCGGCAGTTCGCCGCAAGCTGCTCCGTTGGTACGATAAACATCGCCGTGATCTCCCGTGGCGTAGGACGCGCGATCCCTATGCGATCTGGATCGCCGAAACCATGCTGCAGCAAACTCAGGTTGCAACCGTGACGCCCTACTATGAACGGTTTCTCCGAGAGCTGCCGACCCTCCACGCTCTGCACCGCGCGCCCCTGCGAAGAGTTTTAGCCCTGTGGTCCGGGCTCGGCTACTATCGCCGCGCCGAGAATCTAAAAAAAAGCGCCCGTGAGATTATGCGCAAATTTGGCGGGCATCTTCCCGGTAACTATGACGCCCTCCGGTCGCTACCCGGCATCGGCGACTACACCGCCGGCGCTTTGATGAGCATCGCCTTTCAGGAACCATACCCGGCCATAGACGGCAATGCCCGCCGCGTGCTCGACCGCCTGTTTGATCCGCAAGACAATAGAGAGCTGCGGCAGGTGGCGGCGCTGCTGGTACCGAGAACAGGTCCCGGTTACTTTAATCAAGGTTTAATGGAACTCGGCGCAACGATCTGCATCCCCAAGGAGCCCCGCTGCCCGCGCTGTCCCGTCGCCGCTCACTGCGTGGCCCGCGCGACGGGACGACGGGCCGGAAAGATGACAGCGACGAGAGCCACGCCGGCCCAAAATATCGAGTGGCCATTGGCGATTTTCCGACAGGATGGAAAAATTCTGCTGCGAGAACGCGCCGGCGACGGGCTGCTGGCTGGTTTATGGGAGTTTCCCGGCGGTGAAGCAATCCCGAACAAGAATTTGCGCGATTTACTGGTGCGCCAACTGGCGGAGCCGAGCGAAAAGTTGCCCCCGAAGCGGCGCATCGGCGAGTTTCGCCATAGCATCACCCATCGAAGAATCCGCTCGCCGGTCTTTTTGTTTGATTTGCCCAAGCCGATGAAGCTTCGACTACCCAACCGGCGATGGCGCTGGGTACGGCCTGCTGCGCTGGCGGATTTTCCCGTATCCTCCATGACTTTTAAAGCCGCAATGCTTCTCGCGAACCATGAAAAGCGTGCTGCTTAGAAGTCTGCTTCTGACCGCCGTCGTCGCCTGCTTTGTGTATTTCTATGCGACACTTCCCAACGTCAAGGATCTCAGAATGAAAAACCCGAAATCCACTGCGCTAATGGAGTTACGGGATCAGGAATATCGACAAAAAGGCGGCAAGATCTCGCGGCAAAACATCTGGATTTCCTACGGCGCAATCTCCGAGCATTTGAAGAAAGCTGTTTTGATCAGCGAAGACGCGGCGTTTTTCAGCCACACCGGAGTCGATGTCAAGGAACTTCAGCACGCTCTGAAAAAGGACTGGGAAACCGGCAGCTTCGCCCGCGGCGGCAGCACGATCACGATGCAGCTGGCAAAGAACCTCTATCTCAATCCAACGAAAAACCCGCTGCGCAAAGCCAAGGAGATCGTGATCGCCTGGCAACTGGAACAAGCTCTGTCAAAGAGACGCATCTTCGAAATTTATCTCAATGTAGTGGAATGGGGACAAAACCTTTACGGGGCCGAGGCGGCGGCCCGCCACTATTTTGCTAAATCCGCAGCCGACCTCGACATTCATGAAGCCGCGACTCTCGCCGCCCTGCTTCCTAACCCGCGCAGCCTGCACGCCAGCAATCTTACCTATAGAAGAAATCTAACCCTGAGCCGGATGGCTGAAATCGGCTATATAAGCGGCGCAGAACTCAACCGTGCTAAACAAAGTCCACTCTTCAAGAACAATTAAAAGCCGACCTTGCCGTTTTTGCGCATGGCAGATCAGTTAGTCCAGGCGCAAAGGCGCCCTCTTCGCACTGTTTCCGGTTTTCGCCAAATTTTTATCAGAATCATGTGTACCATTCTATCTTCCGAATCGTCTAAGCAAGTGAGGAGTAGAAGCGCGGTGCCGAAGAAGCGAATTGAAGAAAGTCAAACGGTTGCTACTGCGGCTGTTTTATCTGCGCACTCGAAGAAAGGAAACATCAAAACAATGGAGAGTCACAATTCAAGACGAATCGATACAACCCTCGGTGAACTGATCGCCGCCGCCAGCGAGGTCGCATTTGAATACTCAGACAATGATAAAGACGCCTACCGGCTGGCAAGACTTGCGTTAATTGAAATGCTCAAAAAAGCTTCCCGTCCGATTGACTTTGAGGATGAATTCCTCAGCACCGTGACCCGAAAAACCTATCTCCACTAACCGCCCCTTTCCTCGGAACAGGGGGTGGTACAGCCCCCCTGTTCCCTCCAAGCCTTTCCCCTGGCATACTCATTGGGGAACTTTCAGCTGGTTGGAAATGTTATAAGGACTGCAAGCAGTCGTTTGCATCGATAGCTTGTGGAGCGGCATCTAATGCACGAAGGGGCGCTGGCCTAACCCAATCTCCGGGACACGCCCGCACGTAGTTGGAATCGAGGAGTGAGACGATGATCATAAAGACAGCCAGAAATATCAGCTCAGCCGAGATAACCCCTAAGGATCTTTACCTAAACCGGCGCCAATTCATCCTCGCCGCCTCGGCCACTGCGGCGGGCGCCATCCTGGGCAAACTCGATGCGCCTTTTGCGCCGGCCCACGCGGTCGCCGGAGAGAAACTTAATAACCTAAGCAAGAGCTCCTACAGCACCACTGAAAAGCAAAATTCCTTCAAGGACATCACCCATTATAATAATTTCTACGAGCTCGGTACCGACAAGGAAGATCCGGCGGAGAACGCCAAATATCTCATCACTCGCCCCTGGACCATTGCGGTCGAAGGCGAAGTCAAAAAATCCGCCACCTACGACATCGATGCGCTGATGAAGCTCGCTCCTTTGGAAGAAAGAATCTATCGGATGCGCTGCGTCGAAGCTTGGTCGATGGTGATTCCATGGGTGGGTTTTCCTTTGAACTCGCTGATCAAGCTCGCGGAGCCCACCGGCAACGCAAAGTTTGTGCAATTCGTAACCTTGCACGATCCGAAACGTTTGCCCGGTCAACGGCTGTCGATCATGCAATGGCCCTACGTCGAAGGACTACGCATGGACGAAGCCGCGCATCCCCTGACGATTCTGTCGGTGGGACTTTACGGCGAATTGCTGCCGGCGCAAAATGGCGCGCCCATCCGGCTGGTAGTGCCATGGAAGTACGGCTTCAAAAGCATCAAATCCATCGTCAAGATCCGTTTTGTGGAAAAGCAACCGCCGGCGTCATGGAATCTCATGCAGCCCCAGGAGTACGGCTTTTATTCCAATGTGAATCCGGAAGTCGACCATCCGCGCTGGAGCCAGGCCACCGAACGGCGGATCGGTGAATTCCAGAGACGAAAAACTCTCATGTTTAACGGCTACGGCGAGCAGGTCGCCTCCCTCTACAGCGGCATGGATCTGAAGAAGTTCTATTAGGAGGAGGAAATCGGGTGTCGGGTGTCAGGTGTCGGGTTTCGGGTGTCAGTAATGGGATTCATCCCACGCCGCCAAAGCACGCGTTTGTTGCACTGTAACGCTGCATTCTGAATTTCCGCATAGTGACAATGGCCATGCTAACTCGGTTAAAACCGATCTTTTTCGTCGCCTGCCTGGTTCCCCTCGGGCAGTTGTTGTACCAGGGCTGGACCGACGACCTCACCGCGAATCCCATCGAATACATCACTCGTTTCACCGGCTCCTGGGCGCTGATTATTTTGCTCGTCAGTTTGAGCGTGACGCCGCTCAGAAGGATCACGGGTTGGAACGAGTTGATCAAGCTGCGGCGCATGCTTGGACTGTTCGCTTTTTTTTACGTCCTGCTGCACTTTTCGACCTATCTAATCCTGGACCACTTTTTTGACTTTCAAAGAATCGTCGCAGACGTGGTCAAGCGTCCCTATGTGACCGCGGGCTTTATCGGATTTGTCCTGATGATCCCCTTGGCGGTCACCTCGACAAAGGCGATGATTCGCCGCCTGGGAAAGCGCTGGCAACTGCTCCACCGCCTGGTTTACGTCGTCGCCATCGCCGGAGTGGTTCACTTCTATTGGTTGGTGAAGGCGGATATCAGCCGCCCGGTCCAATACGGAGCGATATTGGCTCTGCTGCTAGGGTGCCGATTGGTCATCATAGGGGCGCAGCGATGGCCGACGTTTCAAAAGCTCCAGTGGTTCCATTCGTTCAAATCGTTGCCGTAAAACCGGCGATCGTTCCGTTTTTCCAGTTTTCGCTCAACACTTGAACACTGCGCTACCGGTCGTTAATGAACAACCACCGGGGAATAGGCGCCGGGCACGAGGAGACGTGGGGCGCCACTACCGTCTGCCGCGACCGTCCAGACGTTGGTCACCGGCGTACCCGAGGTTGCGGCGCTCAGCGAGTAAAGGATGCTGGTGTTGTCGAGCCACTCAACCTGATCATCGACGCTTCGGGTTTCCGCCAATTCCCATTCACGCATGGTACGAAGGTCGAGCACAGAAATGCGCCAGGAAACGGCGCTCATCACTCCGCCGGTGCGCTTCTTGAAAGCAATTCGGGTGTTATCCGGTGATAGCGCCGGACACTCGATTCCGGCGCGCACCACCTTCGCCCGCCGCACGGCTAAATCCCCCTCGATCAAGTAAATGCGTCCGCCCGTCGCCAAGGTCGCGTAAAAGCGGTTGCCGCCACGAGCGAAGGTCACGCCCCAGAAGTTGAAGTCCACTGCCTGGAACGGTTCACCCTCTCGAGCAATAGCGAACTGCTCCATGTTCTCGACTATGGTT
>DAIRFP010000046.1:0-29139 GCA_036794995.1 Thermodesulfobacteriota bacterium
TCGCAACAGCGGCGAGCGGAACCTCGTCGATCACTCGCATATCGAGAAACGGTAATCCGGTCAAAGAAAAAGGAATCACTCGCGCAAAGCCGCAAAGCTCGCTAAGAACAAATCGGAAACTCGAAATTCGAAGCAATTTCAAACGGTAAAAAATCAGAAAGTTCCAAACCAGTTCGTTGCGCATTTTATCCCGCTAGCTTCACGGCACAATAAACTCTGTGGAACTGTTTTGTCGAGCATTTCAAGCGTTATAATCTATGGAGAGAATCGGAAGTGATTATCAACTGTGTTGCCTATCAGAACGGCTATAAGCTAGCGGATATTCAGGTTGGTGAAATTCACCTCTATATCCACGAGCCCGACTGCTTTGTCTGGGTTGCTCTTGCGGATCCTGAGCCGGTGGAGCTCGAAGCCATGCGAAAAGAGTTTGGCCTGCATGAGCTGGCCGTCGAAGATGCACAGCACGGCCATCAGCGCCCAAAGATCGAAGAATACGGGCAATCGCTTTTCGTGGTGCTGCAGATGATTGAACCTTTGGACGGCGACTTGAACGTCGGTGAGGTCGACATCTTCGTCGGCAAAAATTATGTTCTGTCCGTACGCAGCCGAGCCAAGCGCGGATTCACCGACGTTCGTAATCGATGCGAAGCGGAGCCGGAACTGCTGCGACACGGACCAGGATACGTGCTTTATGCGCTGATGGATGCGGTGGTGGATCGGTATTTTCCGGTCCTTGATGCTCTTGAGACCGAGCTCGAGGGCATCGAAGAGCGTATCTTTGCCAATCAGGCGGTGCGGGCCAGCATCGAAGCGCTTTATGGCTTGAAACAGAAATTGATGATTCTCAAGCACGCAGCGGAACCGCTGCTGGAGGCGACCAGCAAGCTATTCGGGGGCCGCGTGCCCCAGCACTGCGCCGGCCTTGACGACTATTTCCGTGATGTTTACGATCACCTGCGGCGCCTTAACCAATCCATCGATAGCATGCGCGACATGGTTTCCACAGCCATTTCGGTCAATCTGTCCCTGATCACCCTGCAGGAGAGCGAAGTCACCAAGCGCCTGGCTGCGTGCGCAGCCCTTGTGGCGGTGCCGACCATGATCGTGGGTATCTACGGCATGAACTTTGACTATATGCCGGAATTGCGTTCTCCCTACGGCTATCCTCTGGTCCTTGGCGTTATGGCCGCCATCGACGGTTATCTGTTCTGGCGTTTCCGCAAGGCCAAATGGCTTTAGGCGGATTAGGCAGTAATAACAGCGATTCAGCTACGAGCCCTCCGAGCGACTACGGAAATGTTTCAGTTCACGGTTCAAAGCTTATCCCGAGCCCCGCGAGGGATCTAGATCCTTCGCATTCACTCAGGACAGGCGTTGAACCTGGAACATTGAACATCCGCTTGTTCCCTCGCTCCTAGAGGCTAGCTCTCAGCATCGGCTTGCTCTTTCTCACAATCATTTGATACTCATGAAGAGTGATTCGAACTGCTGCTGGAGGTGAAGTATGGTCGAAATGAAAACCGTAATTTCAAAGATCGATGAAGAGAGCGGCGTGGCATGGCTGACATTGAATCGGCCGGAGAAAAAGAATGCCATGAGCCGGGGCCTGATGGCGGAGATGATTGCCCTGCTAAAAGAGCTGCGCGACAACGACAGGATTCGCTGCATTGTGACGACGGGCTCGGGCAATTCCTATTCCTCCGGACTCGATCTCTATGACCTGCGGGAGAGTTGGAAGCGCAAGCGAAGATGGGACGAAGGTGGATCCACCTATGAGATCGTCAGACTCTTGCGCAGCGCGCCGCAGGTGACTGTGGCCGCGATCAATGGCTGGTGTCTGGGCGGCGGTCTCGCCCTGTTGAACGGTCATGATCTCGCGGTGTCCTGCGAGTCGGCGATGTTTGGCATGCCCGAAGTCATCCGGGGCAGTTATGGCGCCGTCGCCACCTCGACCCTGTTCCACAGCGGGATTCCCTTCAAGAAGGCGTTTTACATTCAGCTCACGGGACGAAATCTCACTGCGGCAGAGGCGGAGCGTGTCGGACTGGTTTCACAGGTGGTGCCGGACAACCAACTGATGCCCACTGTCGAGCAGCTCGCGAAGGAGCTTGGTTCGCGCAACGGCGCGACTTTGGAGAGCGCCAAGATAGCTGCGTATATGGAAAAGGATCTGGATTTTGATATGGCGCTCAGAACCGACGATTTGGTATCCCATCGAATGAGATACTACACCAATCCGCTAAGCGACGTGGAGGGTTATCTCCACTCGCAAAAGGGCGGCGGGAGCACAGGCTACGCCAAACCGGAGGATCGGAAATCCTAGGAAAATTTCGAGTTCTCAGGTTTCAGGTGTCAGGTCAGCTAAGACTCGGAACTTTGAACCCTTGGGTCATTTTATCTGCTTTTAGTTGTGTTCACTTGGCCTTGCGAAGAATCTGGCATGAAGATGGTCTCGTAGGAGAAGATTTATGAAACTCCGAACGCCCCTATGTGATTTACTCGGCATGGAATATCCGATCATTCAAGCCGGGATGGGATGGGACAAAGAAGGGATGACGACCCCGCCGGAATTGGTGGCCGCGGTGTCCAACGCCGGTGGGCTGGGTTGCATCGGCGGCAGCTCGATTCGCCCGGAGGTCATCCGCGAGCGGATCCGCGCGGTGCGAAAACTTACGGACAAGCCCTTCGGTGTCGATATCACCTTGCCGAAGATGGAAGACGTCAAGATTCCGGACCCCGACGAAGTGCGGAAAGAAATCGAAGAGAAGTTTCCCAAGCACGCGAACTTCACGGATCATCTGCTGCAAGAGCTGAAACTTCAGCCCCAGCCTCCGGACCGGAAATCCTGGGTCAAGACCCCGGCGGCCACCCGGGAGCAGTTGAAGGTGATTCTCGAAGAGAACGTCCCGATCCTGATTATAGGGTTGGGGGACACAGCGGAGGTCGTCCCGCTGGCGCACCAACGAGGCATCAAGGTGATGGCGCTGGCCGGCGCCGTCAAGCATGCCCTCAGCCACGCCCGCAAGGGCGCCGATGTCATCATCGCCCAAGGCTACGAAGCCGGCGGGCATACGGGAACGATCGGCAATTTTCCGCTGATCCCGCAGATCGTCGATGCGGTGAAACCCTTGCCCGTGGTGGCCGCCGGCGGCATCGCCGATGGACGCGGAGTCGCCGCGGCCTTTGCGCTGGGCGCTGTGGGGGTGTGGTGCGGTACGGCGTTTTTGGTCAGCCGGGAATGCGGTATCAACCCGGTTTACAAAAGTCAGATTCTCAAAGGGAGTTCGGAAGACTTCGTGCGCACGGCTTACACCAGCGGACATTTCGCCCGGCATTATCGCAGCGACGTGATCAAGGCGTGGATGAATTCCGGACTCGAGGCGATGCCAACGCCCTATCAGGGGAACGCCATGGACGAAATTCGCCGCGCCGCCGAAGCCGCCGACCGGGTCGACCTTCTGCATGTTCCCGGGGGACAAGTCGCGGGGATGTTGAGCGAAGAAAAGAGTGCCAAGCCGGCCAAAGTCATCGTCGAACGGATGGTCGAAGAAGCGGCGCAAATCTTAAATAACATTCGCAGCCAATACGTAGGAGCGTAACAAAAAAACGGAAATCCGAATATCGAAATCCGAAACAAACTCGGAGAAGTATAAGTCTCAAATGGGTAAAATCCAAAACACCGAATCCGAAGGAAGCTTGTTTGGAATTTTACCTATTTTGTTCATTTGAATTTGTTTCGAATTTCGGATTTCGTGCTTCGGATTTTAATGCAGCACGGTTTGTTGAAGGGATTTTTAAGATTAGGCAGCAAAATTTAAGGCAGGAGTATGAGCGTGGCATTTCTCAAAGGTTTTCGGGCGTTGGATTTAACCGGCCTGAGTGGCCAGCTATGCGGACGGATCATGGCCGATCTCGGCATGGAAGTGATCATGATCGAGCCGCCGGGGGGCGATCCGGTGAGAAAACTCGCGCCCTTCGTCAAATCGCCCGGGGGCTCGGAGCTAAGCACCGCGTTCGCCCATCTCAACGCGGGCAAGGCGAGCAAGGTACTCGATCTCGACCGAGAAGCCGATCGCGAGGTTTTTCGGAAACTGGTCGAAACCGTGGATGTCGTCCTGGAAAGCTTTCAGCCGGGTGAGTTGGATGCGAAAGGGCTCGGCTACAAGACTCTGGCGGCGATCAATCCCGGACTCGTCATGGGATCCATTACCGGCTTCGGTCAGACCGGGCCGAAGAAGAACCTGGCGTGCAACGATCTTGTCGCCCTGGCCGAGAGCGGCTTCTTATATATTTCCGGCGATCCTTCTTTGCCGCCTTGCCGGCCGCCGGAGACCCAGGCGTATTACTTTGCCAGTTTGTTTGCCGCAGCGGGCGTGCTGGCGGCGCTTTACCGGCGCGAGCAGACGGGGCAGGGCGATCACGTGGACTCGTCGATGCAAGAGACCTTGGCGACGCAGGAGCATATCATCCGGCTCTGGGCTAACGACAAACAGATATCAAAACGGGCCGGCAGCCAGCACGGCTCGGTGGCGCCGGCGAAGATTTTTCCCTGTCGCGATGGCTTCGTTTATCTCTATGTCACGCGGCAGCATTGGAAGCTATTCCTAACTATTTGGCAAGATCACCCGCCGGTCTTCGACCTACCGGATTGGCTCAACAACCTTTACCGACGGGCTCACGCCGATGAGCTCAATCTCGCAGTGGAGGCTTTCATCGGCAAATTTACCAGGGCCGAAATCACCGACCTGCTGCAGGCCAAGGGTATCCCCTGCGTTCCGGTCAATACTCCGATGGGGTTTGCCAATGACGATCATGTGCAGAGCCGCGGCTTCATGGTACCGGTTGAGCATGCTGGTTTCGGCAGCGCCAAACAGCCGGCGATGCCCTTTGTCATCGACGGTGCCCGGCCGGCGGTGGGTAGCGTGCCGGTTCTCGATAGCTGGCGAGATAGTGACGACAAACATCCCACTTTTAAAGGGCGGGTTCCCTCGCCCGCCTCGGGAGAGGGCAAGGGTGAGGGCAGCGCAAGCGGCAACGGTCCCCTGGACGGCATGCGCGTCGTCAGCTTCGACCACGTGCTTGCCGGACCCTATGGCACGACGATTCTGGCGGAGCTTGGCGCCGATGTCGTCAAAGTCGAATCCAGCAAAGGCGGTATGGATCCGTTTCGCTTTTTCGGCACCGGCGAAGACCCCAACCTTTCCCCGCGCTTTCTTGAATTCAACCGCAACAAGCGTTCGTTCACGGTAAACTTGAAGCATCCAAAAGGGCAGGGCGTGCTTCACAATCTGGTCGCGAAGGCGGACGCGGTCCTCGACAATTACAGCGTCGATGTCGTCGAGCGTATCGGGTTGGGCTATGATCAATTGTGCAGGGTGAAGCCGGATATCGTCAACTTGCGCATGCCGGGACTGGGAACGACGGGGCCAAAGCGCCATTTCTCCACCGTGGGGGTGAACATCACGTCGTTTACCGGGCTAACCTACATGTGGAATCATCCCGGCGTCACCGACCCGCCCATCGGTTCGCAAACGGTTTTCCCGGATTACGTGTCGGGAGTGTTATGCGCGATCATTATTATTTCCGGCGTGCTTTATCGCGATCGCCAAAAAAAAGGCGCTTTCATCGACTTGGCGCAGTCTGAAGCGACGGCGTTCATGATCGGCGCCAATCTGATGGAAGCGGCGGCCAACGGCAAAGACCCGCAGCCCATCGGCAATGCATCCTTCTCCGTGGCGCCCCACGATTGCTATTCGTGTCAGGGCGAGGACCGCTGGTGCGTCATCGCGGCGGAAACCGATGACCAGTGGCGGGAATTGGCGCGGATTATCGGCGTCGATGAGGATCGGCGCTTCAAGACCAACGCCGATAGGCTAAAAAACCGTGACGCGTTAAACGGACTTATAGCCCAATGGACGAAGGACCAAGATGCGTTCGCGATTCGCGACCAATTGCAAAGGGCCGGCGTTCCTGCGGGAGTTGTGCAAACCGGCGAGGATTTGAACAACGATCCGCAGTTAAAAGACCGGGGTTTTATTGTCGCCGTCGAGAATACTCGGTTAGGAAAGGTTGTCCTGCCTAATTTTCCGCTGCATTTTGCCAACGCCAAGCTGACTCGTCGTTGGGAATTCCCCGTGCTCGGACGCGACACGGAAGCGGTGCTGCGGGACGTGGTCGGCTATAGCGCGGAGACAGTCAAGGAACTCAGGGATGATGGAGTGCTGGAGTAAAGGATGTTTCCTCCTTTGGCAAAGGGGGACTAAGGGGGATTTGTCGCTAGGGGTGAAAACCTTCGCCGACCGCGGAAATCTCCCCTGGCCCCTCTTTTTCAAAGAGGGGAAATAATCGAAAGGCAAGAAAAGGCACAATGCATTCGAAAAACATAAAAGCTAAGCGAAGAATGGACACTCTGCCAATCACCTTGCTGGCGATCTTTTTTTTCTCGGGGTTCGTTTCATCGGCTGCCGCGCAGACGAAGTCGGTGGCTGACCTTGCCAACTATCGCGGCTCGGACCGGGAAGAAATGCTCAAAGCCGGCGCCAAGAAAGAAGGGAAGTTAGTCTGGTACACGACCCTCACCGCCCATCGGGATATTGCCAATGTATTCGAGTCAAGATATCCCGGCGTCAAAGTGGAAACCTATCGCACCGGCTCCACGGATCTTTTGAGACGCATCATGTCCGAGGCCCAGTCCGGGCGTAATTTAGCCGACCTGATTGAAACCACGCCGCCGACGTTGATGATGATGCGTGACAGCAAGCTGCTCGCTCCCTATTATTCCCCTCATCTCAAGATATATCCGGCGGATTCCAAAGAAGAGGCTGACAAGGAACGGGTTTTCTGGACCACGGACCGTGAGTCGATCGTCAGTCTCGGTTACAACCGGAACATGATGCGCGCCGCGGAAGTCCCCAAAAGTTTTGCCGAGCTGATCAAGCCGGAGAACAAGGGTAAAATAGCCGTGAGCGGCGATGCTACGGGCGTTCGAATGATCGGCGCCATGATCAAAGCCAAAGGGGAAGAATACATAAAACAGCTCAAGGCGTTGGAAATCAACATGCACATGATATCCGGCGGCGCGATGCATGAGCTGATGGCGGCCGGCGAAATGCCGATGTCGATTTCGATCTTTCGCAATCACGTCTTGGCGGGGAAAGGCAAAGGCGCTCCCACGGAATGGGTGCCCTTGGATTTAGTTCCCACCAACGCAGGCGGGGTGGCGCTGCCGGTAGCCAGCAACCATCCTCATGCGGCGCTGTTAATGGCGGATTTTCTGATCAGTCCGGAAGGACAAAAGATCTTCGAGGAAAAATTTCGCTTCGCGACGCCGATTAAAGATTACGGCTTCAAGCGTTGGTATCCCGAGAAAGGGCTAACGGTAGAACAATACGACAAATCCCAGGACCGATGGCAAAAGTTGCTTCGCGATATTGTGCGGCGTTAGTTTTAACAGGCCAGGGCTCAAAAAAAGGAAATTTAAAAGGGAGGAAATACAATGGCAGATTATCAAACTCTTTTAGTGGACAAGAAAGAAGGAATCACGACGGTTACGTTGAATCGTCCGGAGAAGCGCAACGCCATGAGCCCGCAGCTTCATCGCGAGATGTATGATTGCTTGAACGACTTGCGTTACGACAAGGAGACCCGGGTGATCATCATCACCGGCGCTGGCGAGAGTTTCTGCGCGGGGCAGGATTTAAAGCAATATTTTATCGAGATGGATTCGCAGCCGGATCGCGTCCGCGATGAAGTCCGGGAGAAATCGCGCCAGTGGCGCAATGAGATACTGCGCAAGATGCCGCAGCCGGTGATCGCAAAAATCAACGGCTGGGTTTTCGGCGGCGGCTTCACCGTGGTCACCGGATGCGATATCGCCATCGCGGCCGACGACGTCCAGTTCGGCCTTTCGGAAGTCAACTTTGGCCATTTCCCCGGCGGCGAAGTGACGATTGTTTTGACCGAGCATCTGCAGCCGAAGCACGGGCTTTACTACGCGCTTACGGGAAAAACCATGAACGCCAAGGAAGCCGAGCGCATCGGTTTGATCACCAAGGCGGTGCCGCGCGCCGATTTGGACAAAGAGGTCATGGAGATTGCGAACAACCTGAAAGAAAAGGCGCCGTCGGCGCTGAACGCCGTCAAAGAAGCCTGGTACTATACCTTCTACTCCAACCCCGACGTTGCTTACGAAATTTCCAACTTGATTTCCGACAAAGCCAAACAGGCGATTGGCGGCCGCCCGGGATTGCAGCAATTCGCCCGCAAAGAATACCGGCCCGGGCTCGGTTCGTATAAGGTTGAAGAGAAGAAATAAACAGAGATCGAGCCAGGAGTCTTCCTTGATGAGTTTCAAGTCTTTGTTTCTATCTTTTCCCTCTCCCTAACCCTCTCCCTGAGGGAGAGGGAAGGGTGAGGGGGAACCTGTGGAGAAGACAATGGATTTCAACTTGCCTGAAGAATTGCAGATGCTCAAAGACACGGTGCGGAAGTTCGTCGACAAGGAGCTCATTCCCATCGAGATGCATACGCTCGAGAATATGGAGCTCAAACCCGATATTCGGGAGCGGCTGGAGAAGAAAACCAAGGAGATGGGCCTCTGGATGTTCGACGTGGCCGAGGAGTACGGCGGCGGCGGACTCGGCAGCTTGGCGCAGGTGCTCGTTTGGGAGGAGCTGTCCCGCACCATTGCGTTGCCGTCCCGCGGGCAAGGGATCTTTGGGCCGGAAGTGCGACCGATCTTGTACGCGTTGAACGACGATCAGAAGAAGCGTTTCATGGAGCCGATTCTCCGCGGTGAGAAGAAACTCTGCTTCATGCAGACGGAGCCGGATGCGGGTTCAGATCCAGCTTCGATGAAAACACGGGCGGTGCGGCAGGGAGACTACTACATCGTTAACGGCACCAAGCGGTTTATCACTGGCGCGGGGGAAGCCGACTTCGGTCAGTTGATGGCCGTGACCGATCCAGCCAAAGGCGCGCGGGGCGGCATCTCCTGTTTTATGGTCGATATGAAGTCGCCGGGACTCACGCTCGTCACCAAGTTCAAGACCATGATGGGAGAGGAGCCCTGGCAGATCGCCTTCGACGACATGAAGGTGCCGGTGGAAAACCTGGTCGGCAAGGAAGGCGAGGGCTTCAAGCTCGCGCAAAAGTGGCTCGGTATCGGCCGGCTGAAACATGGTGCCCGCGCTTTAGGTGTTGCGGAGCGCTGCATCGAAATGGGCGCCAGCTACTCTAAACAAAGAGTGACTTTCGGCAAACCGTTGTCGGAACGCCAGGGGATTACCTTCAAGCTCGCCGACTCTTACGTCGAGCTTCATGCCGCTCGTCTGATGGTTTACCAGGCCGCGTGGAAAAACGACGAGAAGCAAGACATCCGCAACGAGGCCTACATGGCGAAGCTGTTCGCCGACGAAATGTCCTTTCGCGTCGTCGACCGCGTCTTGCAGATCCACGGCGGCATCGGCCTGACCCTAGATTTGCCGCTGGCCAAATGGTTCGTCGACCAGCGCAGCCGCATGATCACCGAAGGCGCGTCGGAAGTGATGCGCATGGTGATCGCCCGGGAAGTGTTGAAGAAGTACAACTAAGAGTTCAAACCGTTCACGAAGTTCAAGTCGTTCAGAACTCGGCTAGCTGCTCAAAAGTTGACTATCAAAGCTGTCTTCATCGGGTTTGCCGGCGCCGAGCTTGGATTCCATAAAGCTGTGGTCCTTTACCACCTTCGACCCGGCTGGATCAGGCGATCGATCTGAGTTTTTCAACGAGAGGGAGTTGGAGCTTGACACCCGTTCTTTCAAGCTCCTTTTCGAACAGTTTTCGAATCTCCGGATCCTCGTTCTCGTAACGGATGAGATCCATTTTGTCGCCCAAGATGTGGCGCTGCTCACCGTAACGCCACTTGGGACCATGCCCTCTCATGGCGACTTGCTTCAGTGGACTGTTCCCCGTATTGAAGTGTTGATGGTACATCCGCCCGAAGGGTGAGAAGATGCTCCCTGGCTTGAAATCATATTTCTGTCTTTTTTCACCCTCGAACCATGCTAGATCGTATCCTTCGCCCTCTATGATAAGCACCATCGCACCCGGATAGTGTCGATGCGCTTGGTCATAGGTACCCACGGGGATTTCATGAATATGGCAGCCCAGGACGCCCTCGCCTAAGCTGAACCTCATGTGCGAAATCCCGTAGCCCTTTGCATTCCACACATCGAGCTTGAATGTGCGCACATCCGCGACAAAATTGGTCTCCCAGTTGTGCGATCCTCTCTGCTCGCCCACTCGTTGAAAATAGTCGCCTTCGCCGTTGAATCGGTCCAGAAAGGAATGCTGATTATTGAAGATAAAATCCTCCGAATGGTAGTAGTTCAGCGAATAGACCAGATTCGTATAGGCGAGAAATCGAACGGGCTCCACCGAAGAGCCGTTGAAATGCTGGTGCCAGGCATTGAGCGGAATCGCAAAAAGACTCCCCGCCTGCCATTCAAACGACTGTTTCGCTCCGCCGTTTTGCCATATCGACGTCGCCCCTTTGCCGCTGAGAATGTAGATGATTTCCTCGAACATGTGGTGTTCGACGTTGAGCGCCTCTTTGGGCGGAATTTCAGCGATGTAGCCGTCGCTCTCTTCCCCTCCGCCTAAATTGAGATAGGCGCCTTTCCCTCCCAGTCGACGCCAATCCCCCAGGGGTAGCGTCATGGTATCTTCGATGAAGCATCCTGTGTAGACCGGAATCGCTTCCTTTTCTTGCCACCTTTTGTACGGGCTTTTTTCAGACCACCCTTCACGATCGCCAAATGCTCCCACATCCATCTCTGGTTATCTCCTTTAAACGTTACTTCAACGCGCTTGCAGATCGCCGCACTCAGTAACCTTGCGGGCACTACGGCGTGAGCGACTTATTTAACCCATCATTTCAGAGCAAAGATTTCCCGGTACAGTTTCGCATAACGATCGAAGTTGGCGCCCAAAAGTTCCGGGGTCATCGGGAAGGTTTTGGGGTCTCCGAGTTTGGGATACCTTTGTTGCTGACCCCGCCGCGCTGGGCTTCGGCCGATCGTCATGCCGACAAAATGCTGTGCCTCACTGGAAAGCGCCCAGTCGATGAACAGAGCAGCCGCGTAGGGATGCTGAGCGCGTCTGGCGAGCATGAACATCTTTGGAACCGAGACGACGGGATCAAGAAAAAGCAGTCCCACCGGCGCGCCGTTGTCCATCAGCATCATTAGGCGATGAGAGTAGAGCCATGGCGCGGCGGCAATCTCTCCTGCCGCCAGGAGTTGTGCCTGAAGCGTATGACCGCTGCGGAATTCGATTTGTTGATTGGCAAGTCTTTTGAAATATTGCAGCGCCCGGTCTTCACCCCAGGCATCGAAAAACACCCGGAAAATATCGCCGTCATCTTTATCCAGGGAAAGCCTGCCTTTCCAGGTCGGCAGCAAGAGGTCGTCATAATTTTTAGGCAATTCGGATTCCTTGACATAGCGTTTGTTGTAGCCCAACGCCACCGGCAAGTAGGAGTATCCGTGCCATGATCGTTTCGGATCGACGAACTCTGCGCGCATAGCTCCGCTTTCCGGGGAATTGTACGGATCAACCAGGCCGCGGTCGATTAAGTTACTCGCGGTAAGCGCCGCCGACTCGATAACGTCTACGGAATGCTTGCCGGCGCTCGCCTCGGTGGCGACCTTGTTGTAAATCCCCCCTTCATTAGAGCGATAGTGGTCTATCGAAATGTACGGATGCGATTTACGAAACAACTCGAGAAAAGGGCGAGAGGCGTCGACGCCTAGGGTTCCATAGAAAACCAGTTTACCTTCCCTCTTGGCGCCCTCTACAAGCTTCGCTCTTCGCTCGGGATTCTTGAGGTCCAGCGACTTGAAAGCTTCAGCGGAAGTCTGCGCGAATGCCAAATCCAAGCGAGCCGTCAGGATCACAACTATCGCGGCCAAGACACCGGTTAGTCGTATGCGTGTAGCAGGCATGCTTGTCCTCCTGAGTTAAGACGCGAGCGCTTTTCTGAATCGAATTCCTGTCCAGGACAAGGAGAGCGTTTGTCCATTCTAGGAAGCGACTTTACGCGAACAGAACGGATGCACCGCGCTCATCTCGCAAGTGGCGCCCGTGGGAGCCAGAGCTCCTTCAAAATCGACATGAATATTTGGGTCTTCGTCTTCGTATTCGATCTGGTCACCACCTTGCTTCGTGCTTTCGTCGACACCGTAAACTTTCCGCATGCCGAGAAATTTCTTGCTCCCGGCCCAGCGCAAAGCCAGATATCGAGCGGGCTTGGGCCCGCCGTTAAAATGCTGGTGAAACCAGTTTTCCGGAGGCACGATAATTGTGCCCTCATGCCAATCGAATTTTCGCGGCGTTTCGCCTGCTTGCCACATCAGAGAGTAGCCGGTTCCGTCGAGAACAATTACGTGATTGCCGGGTCCGTGACGGTGCGCCTTTTTATAGGTTCCAACGGGAAATTCGGAAACCAGCGCCGCCAGAATATTTTCGCAAAGTTCTATCAAAACCGTTCGCGCCCCTGCTCCGCGCTCTTTCCACTCGTAAAGCGCAATCGATCTGACATCTTCGACAAAATTGGTATCCCAAATGCGCCCCGGATAAGCCTGCCCCTTGCCGGAAAAATAATCGTCCGCTTCCGTATAGCGATCGCGGAACTCGAAAGGATTTTTAAAAATGAAATCGAGATTGTGAAACAAGTTCATTACGATGGGCGCCGTCGTGACGGCAATAAATCTGGCGGGCTCCGTGCCGCTGCCGTTGAAATGTTGGCGCCAGGTATTCAGGGGTGGTGAAAACAAGCTACCGGCTTGCCATTCGAAGGTCTGCTTTTTGCCATCGGCCCAACCGATGGACGTCGCGCCACGGCCGCTTACGACGTAAATCAATTCTTCAAAAACACTCCGTTCGGGCGTCAATGCTTTTCCCGGCGGGATCTCGCACACATAAGCGTCGTTCACTTCGCCCGTGCCGATCAAATTCAAATAGACTCCGCGTCCACCTTTTCGCTCCCAGGGATAGAGGGTAACCTCGCGGATATCCGGAATGTAAAAATCGCGAAGCACGGGTAGGCCTTCGCTTGCGAGCCATTTTTGGTATGTCGTTCTTCCACGAATCTCGGGGTTTTGGTTTGGGATCATACGGTTTCCTGGCTAGACCTCTTGGTCCAAGTCGAATCAAGCAACATGCTTGGACGCCATTTAGTTTTCGCCTTGTCAATTTAGAAACTCCTGATTTAAGTCCTATGACCATGCCGCAAAGCCCATACCGACTCCCGTCCCAGCGGCCGATCGATAGCAGGGCGCATAGTCGATGAGCTTCATTTCGAGATGCTCTGTGGCGCCGGCAGTGACAATCCAGTTGCGGATCTCGGAAGTTCCAGACATCAACCTCTCGTTCGGTATGGAGGTCAGCTGTTCGGTATCCCTATTTTTCATTGCCGTAATAATTTTCTTATCCAACTCTTCGTCCAGGACAAAGTGGCTCAAGCCGCCTGAAGCAATGATGGCGACGCGGGCATCGCTATTCCAAGCGTCCACCGCTTGGCGGAGAGCCTTACCGAGCTCGTAGCAACGCTCCGCCGAGGGTTGGTTGGGCGGATAGTAAGTGTTCAGCATAATTGGCACCGTCGGGATGGGTCTGTTATTCAGAATGCGTCGGTAAACGAAGCTGAACGCATGACCCATGCCTTGGCCCTGTCTAATGAATCGGGACTGGGCCACATCGAACCTGCGATCCATGAGTGACTCGATCAGGTGTCTGCTCAAGTCCGACGCGACGGGATAATCTTTTTCTTCTTCGCCATAAGCCCAGCGGGCCGAATGCAGCGCTGGAATGAGGCTCGCGGGTACATGCGGGATGGTTTTGCCCCAGTAGATTAGCATCGCCGGCATATTGTCGTCTTTAATGACTTCTTGCTGGTCATCCCCCACGATGATGAGCGCGTCAGGAATGACGCGCTCGACGATTTCCGCCTCTTTGGCGATGGCGCGTTGGCAAGCTTGGAAGCGGGCGTGCCACTTTTCTGGAGTAAGCTCTGCTTGAATCGAGGGCGGCGCTGTCTTTAAAAGCTGGTCGTAAGTCAAGGGAGTTCCATCGCTGGCGAAAAGATCCGTACTTTGCGTGTCCCGTTCAGCATGCACGGGCCAAACTTCGGGCGGGGTACTCAGTTGTGGGCTATGAGAAGTGCCTAAGCCAAGTACGATTCTTGCCATTTGCAGCTCCTCTAACGGGAATCGGAGAACTGGCTTTGGCTGGCTGGTTGTGAAGCACCCGTGCTAGGCAAAGAAGAGATGGTTTCGGTCGCAGGAAATAGGTCGTTGAGACTCGGGCGCGATGAAATATATCCTTGCTGTTGTGCATATTCGACAAACTTCTCAAGCACGTGCGCATTAGAGTCCAAGCCGTGGCTCCAGGGGTTCTTGCCGAACCTTTTCTCCTGTTCTTCGCGCAAAAGCACGGCCGTAGGAAATGAAAATCGTTTCGGGTACTGATATCGCTCGCGACACAATCGGTCAGCTTCGTTAAACGCGCAAATCAGTCGTTCCCCGAGCCAAGGGTGTTTCACAAAGAGCGATTCTTTCAAGACAAGGGTATGCGTGATCGGAAAAATGTGCGTCCTGTCGAAGTATTGTTCCACGGCCGTACCGCAATCGTGGAACAGTCTCCGTATGCGCGGATCGCCAGCTCGAAATGAGCGCGGCACATTGGCTGCAATCAAGACATCCAACTCGCCATCGAGCAACAGTGATTCGACATCTTTTTCTTGGATAATCTTTCTAATGTTCTGTGGCACTTCATAGCCGGCGCCTTCCGGCGACGAGGTGAGCCACTGAAGGTCGGAAGGAGAAACGCCGTGATGTTCTTCAAGGATCCCCCGCGCCCACAAGCCGACCGTAAACCGGTATTGCTCCATTCCCACCCTTTTGCCCTTCAAGTCCTGAGGCGATTCAACCCCCGATCTCGGCGAGCAGTAGATATACGGCTGTATGAACATGCGGAGCGGAAAAATCGGCAGGGCAATCAACGGTTCGCCGCGGCACCGCGCCATGACGTACCACGACAAAGACATTTCCACGACGTCGAACATTTCATACACTGGCCGGTAGCAAGCCGCTCCCTGTGTCGGCGGCGGAAATACCTTTAGCGAGACGCCGTCAATGCGCACTTCGCCGGTGGCCAGCGCTTTGGTCCTGTCATAATCGGCAACCATCAAACTAAGCTCAAGGTCACCCATGGTTGACTCCTTTCACGTAAGCCTGTGTAGGCGTCGATACATTCGATCAGAACGCGCTCTCACTGCCCCTTGAGTTCGTCTCCGGCCAACTTATTGAGGAAATCTTCACGGAAAAACTTATCCATATTTCCGTCTATCTTGAGATTTGCTGCACGCGCTAAGGCCTCGATATTTTTTTTGCTCATCGATACTGAGAAGCTATCAACAACGTAATTCAGAGACTTCTCCAGCGTTTCTGAGTTAGCACTGGGGTCGACTTTGCTTAAGAAGAGGATGACCTTCCGTGTTTCACTTCGAATAAGGCTTATGGAATTCCGAATCGCTTTTAAAAATGCAAGGATCTCCGCGGGCTGAGACTTTGCCTTTAGGTTCGTCGTGACAATAACCACGAAGGGCAGCTCCGGGATCGCCTTGCCGATTTCAAAAAGCGTTGGGAAACCTTTGGCTTCGAGCAAACCCCTTTCAGTGGCGGAGAACGGAGCAGCTTGAATTATTCCATTCTCCAATGCATTCACCCGCATAGGGCTATTGCTCGTGAACATAACTCTGTAGTCCCTATCACGAACCAAACCCTTCCTCCTTAAGGCTTCAACGGTGGCGAACTCAGTGACCCCTCCGGACCCAGTGACGCCTATTACCTTTCCTTTGAGCTCATTGACTGTTGATATCCCTTTCGCCGCAATGAGCGCCTGATCCAAATGGGCAGTATGTCCTCCTACAATGACGACATCCGCACCTCTATTGATGCTGGTTATGGCTGTGATTCCCCCCATGATCGCAAAGTCGGCTTCGCCACTCAGCAAAGTGGCTATGAGGATATGACCTCCCCTTACGTACGCGGGCCGTACGTCAAGACCTTCAGCAGTAAACATTCCGAACTGTCGCCCTATGCTTACAGGTAAAGAAGAGTTCCAGGCGGGTGAAGGATATACGACGTTCAGCGTTTTGGCATGAACATAGCCGGAAGTGAGCAAGGGCTGGCAAAGAAAAGCCACTATAACCCCTAAAAAAAGCGATCTTTGCATCGTGCTTAGTGAGATTTTAGAACGTGCCATCTAGTTATTAGCCGTCGTATGCATGGCCGCTAGGCGCTCTGAGCGCTGCCATTGCTTGAGCGGCTTTCCGTCCGCCAGAGTTTGGAGCTCTCGCTCCCAAATTTTTCTAATGAGAATCAACGCTCGATCCGACCGTCCCAACATTTCTTGTTTGCGAAGCTCCACCGGCCCCTGGCCTACCTGGGTCGCATAATCCTGGATCCAAATAATGTTCGCCTGTTCATCTCCTTCGATGTCTTGTATCCGAAGCTCGCCCCGCAGAACCGCCTCGCCCAGCTCGGCCGGCGGGCGGCCGAGCTTTCCGGTCCTCGCCTTGTGACGATTTTTATAAGCCTCCCCTTCGGCACCTTCGAGAATATGGGTGACGTCCAATTGAAAGCTCGTATGTCTCTCATCGTCAATAGGCACCCGCCACGCGAGATGATCTCGGTCGCGCTCCCGAAAACAGAGAATGTTCGGCAAGCCGTGGTGCGTGATGTAAAGTTTTCCGCTCGGGAACCGCGACTGCAGCAGCACACCCCACTCGCTCTCTTCGACCGCGATATCCGGAATTTCAACGGCTCGACTCCTATACAACTCAGACTCACGGTGAGTAAACGGGATATGAATCGGATCATTCTCCAGGTTATTAACGAAATTGCACGGTCGCACGTAAGTCTCGACCCAGAGTCCTTCCTTTTCAAAATCAGGATAGCGAGGCAACGGCGGCGGTTCCCCTTCACCGAAATAGACGAAGATCAATCCCAAATACTCCTGTGCGGGACAGCTTCGAATGCGAATCTTCTCCGCGAACGATTCCCTTTCCGCCGGTTGTTCCACACACTGCCCCGATCCATCGAACCTCCAACCGTGAAATCGACAACGAATCGAGTCGTTCTCCACCCAGCCAACCGACAATTGCGTCAACCGGTGCGGGCAGCGAGATCCCACCACATGAGGCGTTCCGCTTTCGCCTCGATAGAGCGTAAAATCTTCGCTCATGATTCGGATCGGCTTCGCCCAGCCCGGTTTCAAGTCTTCCGCCCGGAACACTGGATGCCAGAATTTTCTCATATATCGCCCGGCCAAAGTTCCAGGTCCGGTGAAATAATAATCCATGAAATTGCTCATATGTAACCTGTGCTGCTATTTCCCTGTACTCCCGATTTGCTGCCGTATGAAAAATTCTATTTAAGTCCCAGCTCCCTCATGGCTTCGCGCACGGGACCCAGGTCGGCCACCGTAGTCGAGGCAACTTCGCCGGTTATCTTAAGATCATTTTTCGCTTGATCGATGACCACCCGAAGACCGTCCTCAGGGATGAAGCCATTGGGACTGAAGCCCTTCCACGTCGAATCCAAAGACGCGGTCGCGCTTGATCGATCGGTTTTGGCCCAGTCGGCTAGAATTTGAATGGCGTCATCGCGATTTTTGATCATGAATTGATTAGCCCTGATCAGTGTCTTGATGACTTTCTTAACCTCCTCGGGTTTTTCCGACAGTTTTTTGGTGCTGGTTCCCAATCCCATATATGGAAATCGTACAATTTCATTGGCTTTCGTCAGGACAGTGAAACCCATTTTTTTCCCTTCGGAATCGCTCGGCGGAGCCACCACCGCGCCGTCCACGACTCCCTGACTCATCGCAGCCAGGCGCGCGCCATCGGAGCCCAAGGCAATGAGCTTGATATCTTGCTTTGGATCGAGGCCGAAATGTTTGCTGATCAGCTGGGCGACGACGTCGGCGGAGCTCCCGAAGGAGCCGATGGCGATGGAGCGCCCCTTAAATTCTTTGAAGGTTTGAATCCCCGGCCGGGCGAGGATCACATAGGTTGGACTGTCGATGAATGTAGCCACGACTTTTACCGGCAGCCCTCGCATTGCCGCTCTCACCACGGCGCTGAAAACCATCGTGTAATCGATAGTGCCGCTCGCCAGTGCCGAAATAGACACGCTGGCCGTAGTTTGAATGATTTCGGGGTCCAGGCCCTCGTCCCTGAAAAATCCCCTTTTTGTTGCGACCCCGGCGGTGAGATAGGTTATGTTGTGGTTCGTTACGGCGATCCTAATTTTATCCGCGCCTTCAACCGAGCTGCCACAAACGCAAAGAAACAAAAACGCCGCCGATATTTTGTTGATGTGATTTCTCATGGTAAGTCCGTCCGCGCGGGGAAATTTTTGCAGTGTCATGCAACTGTGGAATAGCTTTGTTGAGACACGATCACGCCCCCGCTTGCCGCGGTGAAAACTCTCAAAACCTATGAGGGTTGTCAAGATTAAATCTTTCGACTATTAGATTAAGCAGCGGTTAACCAGACGATGCGGATGGATCCGAGAAAATTACGTGCCTTCTACTATGTCGGCAAGTACGGGAGTCTACTCACGGCAGCGAATTATCTAAAAGTAAGCTCTCCAGCAATTTCTGTTCAACTAAAAGCACTTGAAAAAGAATTACAGGTCAAGCTGTTTCATCGGTACCCGAATAGGTTAATTCTTACAGAGCACGGACGGCTCCTGCTCAATAAAGCCAGCCGTGTTTTTGAAGCGATGACGCAGTTCGAAGAAACAGCCTCACAAGCTCCACAAACGGATTCGGAATTATTGACGATCGCTTTAGGAAGCGATCTGCCAAAATTCCTTGCCCCACAAATTGCCGCTTTTAGTCGGAGCCATCCGCGTCTGAGGATGACCATTATATCTCGACCCTCTGAAACATTATCGTTGCTCCTGGAAGGCGCCGTGGATGTAGCCATTGGGTGGTTTCCAAAAGTACCTCGTGCCCTTCAAAAGCGAACTTTATTCGATAGCAAAATGTACCTTGTCTTCCCGCGCAACCATCCGCTTTCCCGAAAACAGAACGTATCTCTTGCTGACATTGCCAGCTTCCGACTCATCCTGCACGCTCGCACTGCGGCGGCAAGGCGGGTTGTTGATTCACGTTTTCATGACAACGGAATTGAAATTGACAATATTCTAGAAGTCGGAACGTGTGAAGCGATCGCAACATTTGTGCGGTTAGGCCTGGGGATAGGCTTTATCCATGATATTTGTTTGCCGAAGAGGCGAGACAGGAGTATGGGATGGGTGGACATGAGCCCTAAACTAGGGACCCTAGAGGTATCCTTGGTCTACAAAAAATCAACCGCCTCGAGATCGTCCTATCAAGCCCTGATTCAAAGCCTCACTCCTTCTCGCGAGCCGATTGCCCAGTAGGACACGTCATCATGTGGGGTTCAGTCCCTACAAGGACCGGCGCCACAGCTCAGAGCGGGCCACTGCAACTGTTTTCCCTTGATCTCTTTGCTCGCCTGCCCTATTTTACTTCGGCTGGTCGCCGTCTATAGAACCACGTCATGAAACCTCGAATTGTTTTAGTCGAACTCGCTTTGGCGATTTTGCTTTCTGTTATCCCGGCCATGGACGGGGGCGCCAAGGACATCAACCTGGGTTGGTCCGGTCAGGGCAGCTGGAGCACGCTTCCTTACATCGTGGCGAATGAAAGGGGGTTCTTCGAAAAGGAAGGCCTGAAAGTCAGGCTCATCACTTTTCGCGGCACGAACCTCATGCTAACAGCGCTCCTCGCTGGAGAACTTGATTACGCGACTATCCTGCCGTTTCTGACGGGCGCATCGGCGCGCGGCCTGCCGGTGAAAATCCTCGCGGCGGTTACTAAGAGCAGTTCCTATGTCATTATCTCGCGCGCGGAGATCGACAGCATTAAAAGTCTCCGGGGAAAAAAGCTGGGCATCAACTCATTCGGTAGCTCGGCGGATTACGCCGCTTATGCGGCTTTGAACCGAAGCGGATTGGACCCGAACAAAGATGTGACCATACTCCCGATCGGCGGCGGCAGTCCCGAACGCTTTGCCGCGCTCGTCAGCGGATCGGTCGACGCCACCGTGGTCACGAGTCCTTCCGAATATGCGGCGGAGAAGCAAGGCTTGAGAGTTCTCGTTTCGGCTAACGAACTCTCCAAGCTGGTGCGCATCCCTCTGACCGGCATCGGCGCGACGCAAAAGAAAATGGAGAAGGACCCCGACGAAATTGTGCGGCTGCTGCGCGCGCTGCGATCCGCCACTCTATTGCTTTTGGAAAAGCCTGAATACAGCCTCGCGTTGTTTGATCGAATCCTGCGGGTGCAACCGCCGCTGGCGGACCAGCTGTACAAATTATATCGCGACCAATACAACCCTGAGTTGACGCTGTCCGACTCGGTCGTGGAGGATTTGCTGGCCGTGGGCACATTCAGGTTGAAAGAAAAGCCCAAAACAGCGCTCAGTCTACAATCGGTCCGCGACTGGAGCTTCGCGGAAAAGGCAAAACGTTAGATTGAAAAAGCGAGCAAGCGTAATCGGTGTGTTTGCGTGATCAAAGGTAGGGGCGACCGGCCGGTCGCCCCTACAGTGCCGAAGCAAAAACTGCCGAGAGTTCGGCGTAACGAATTAACCGTTTTTTGGAGGGTAAATGAGATTCCGTGCAGCGAGCAAGCTACTTCTGGGCATCGTCATAATCGTCGTTAACACCCCTCCCGGTTACGCCAAAGACATCAATTTCGGGTGGCCGAGCGGAGAAGGTTGGTCCAGCCAACCTTTCAAGGCAGCATCTGAAAGAGGCTTCTTCGAGAGGGAAGGCTTGAAAGTGCGCATGATCACTTTTCGCGGCACCAACCTGATGCTCGCCGCGCTGATGTCCGGGGATCTCGATTATATGACGATCTTGCCGTTTACCGCCGGGGCGGCGGCGCGCGGCGTGCCGGTAAAGATCATCGGCTCGGTAACGAAGAGCAGCACAGTGGCGATTGTCGCGCGCCCCGGGATTGAAGGCATCAAGGGTCTCAAAGGCAAGAAAGTCGGGATCAATTCATTCGGCAGCTCGGTCGATTATACGGTTTACGCGGCATTGAGCCGCAACGGGCTCGACCCAAACAAGGATGTCACGATCTTGATCTCGGGCGGCGGCAATGCCGACCGCATCGCGGCGGTCATGAGCGGTTCCATCGATGCGACGGTTGTTTCCAGTCCGTTCGAGCAGATGGCCGAAAAACAGGGCCTCAAGACCGTCGTGTCGGCGCGAGAGTTGAACGAGTATGTGCGCATTCCGGTGACCGGAGTTGTGGTTACCCAGAAGAAGATGGAAAAGGACGCGGATGAAATGGTTCGGCTGCTCAGAGCCTTAAAATTGGCCATCCTCTGGCTCCAGCAACAGCCGGAATACACGATCAGCCTGTTCGAGAGAGTCATGCGCTTGGACCGCCCGTCGGCGGAGAAATTTTATGGTCTCGTGCGCGACCAGTATAACCCCGAGCTGACGCTGCCCGACGCAGACGTGGAGGACCTGCTCGCGGTGGGAAACTTTAGGTCGAAGGAAAAACCAACGGTTAACCTTCAGACGGTTCGCGACTGGACGTTCGCCGAGAAAGCCAAACGGTAGATAACTGTCATTGATCGATCTGCCCAACTAGCGTGGCCGAAGAATAGCGGGATTCCGCGCTCAGCCAAAATCTGGATGATCTCTTTGATTTCTTCTCAGGGCACCACTTGGGGGTCAGACCCCCCAATCTTTACGATCCGTGGCCGGAATCGGCCCGGAATCAGCGGCCTGATTGAACCGGGAAACGACTCATTCGCGATCAGCTCTTTTCTAGAAAGCAACTACAGCTTGACGCGGGGTTTCGCCTGTACTATGCGAAGAAATTGCCAAACAGGTTTTTTCCGACGGGGGACAATATGGAAAGGCTGATACCAAAGTTTCGCTTTGGTCACATTGATCCGGCCGCCGTCGAGGCGCGCAGAGCCAGACGCGGGCCCGGTTACGAATTCTACCAGATTGTCCCTACCAATATTATGTTGGTCACTGCCGTTCTGGGTATAAAAGATTTTACCCGGGAGGCCGTTGAGGCCGCCATCCCCAACTACTGGAATTGCGTTGAGGCATTGGCGGAAGAAAAGGTCGATGTGTTTGTCCTTGGTGGAACTCCTGTATCCGCACAGTTGGGACGATCCCGCGTTGTGAAGCTACTAAAAGAGGCGGAGGACAAAACCGGCATACGGGGTGACGCGCCTCTGGAAGCCGCCATTGCAGCGATGCAACACCTGGGATTGAAGAAGATAGCGGTGGGCGGACGGTGGACAGATGAATTCAATCAGGCTGTCATACGATACCTGGCAGAGGGTGGCATCAACGTTGTTGGGATCACCAAGCGCGACCAGTGGGGAAGGGAGGCTTTTGCCATGTCGTTTGAGGAAGGTTTAAAGGTCGCGTTAGAAGTGGGCCGTGAGGCTGCCCGCTTGGCTCCCGATGCGGAGGCGATTTTCGTTCCAGGCGGGGCCGCCATGAGCCTCCACGTTATACCTGCTATTGAGGCAGAATTTGGCAAACCCACTTTTACAAGAACTAGCGCGGAGGTCTGGCGCAACCTTGTTTATCCGGGAATTATTCCGCCCGTAACCGGATGGGGGAAGCTGTTGGCCACCGGGAAGCAGCCCACGTAGTGAGATGCATGACCTAAGACTTAGCTAGCGCTCGCGCACTTTCGCGCCCGAACGCTAATCGCCCATGAGTCTTTTAACCCTTGCGATTACCTCTGGAGGCTGATTCATAACTCTTTCAGTAAGAGCTTGTAGCTCTTCTCCCGAGGCCGGTTCAATTTCCAATCTAGACTGTTTCGCCTCCGCCACGAGCTGCGAATCTTTTAGGGCTCTGGAGTAAGCCTCGCGCAAGACTCTCACTCGATCCGAAGGAACATTCGGCGGTGCCACCATGGGACGGCCGTACTCGTTGCCGGCCAATATCACCTGCGCGACCCGGCGACTCACATCGGCGGTTTTGTATCTATCCATAAGTTCTCCGAGAGTGGGAACCTCCGACATTCTCGGGTCTCTTTTTTGACCGCTCTGAGCCAGGTGACGATCAAAACCTTTTTTGTGCCATGTGACAAAGGGCTCACGGCTGAAATGGCCTGTGACGATCATGCCGCGGCAGATAACCTCGCCTTTTTCCATTGCCAGATCGATAGCATTACCGCTTTGATAGCCAACGACCAGATTGAATTTGGCTCCAAGGGCCTCCTCAAAAATCTTTGCCAGCAAGTAAGTCCCATCGGTAGAACCTGTGGCGCCACACCGGAGAGGCTCGCCCGATTTCAGGACGTCGTCGAAAGATTTGTAGGGAGCATCGGCACGGACAAAAAACATCACCTCGGTTTTTTCCATCGTGCCGATCCAATTGAATTTGCGGAGATCAAACTTGACCTCTTCCGACCCAGTGAGCTGCTGCATGTACCGGTGCGCCTGAAACATCCCCAACGTCAGTCCGTCTGGTTTAGCCAGTCCGTAAAGGTAATTCGTTGCCGCGAGACCGCCGGCGCCAGGCATATTCTGAACAATCATGTTCGGATTGCCCGGGATGTGCTTCGGCATGTGCTTGGCCAAGAGCCGAGCCCAGAGGTCATAAAGGCCGCCGCTGTCGCTCCCGACAATGATGCGAATGGTCCTTTCCTGGTAAAAAGATTGATCCTCCGCATGGGCAATATCAGCGACCCGCTCCCAGCTTCCCATAAGCGAATACGAGGAAACAATCGAATAACTCAACACTAGGGTGAAACACATCGCGACGACGAGCGAGATTCGGTTTCTCATGTCAACTCTCCGTGATTCTGATTGCCGTGCGGTAGGTAGGCGTGATGGCGAGCTTTTTGTCTCTTTTTTCTGGTGAGCCTAAATGAACACTGCAATAACCCCAAAAGCCACACCCCCGTCAGCACCTTCTATACAAGATTCTCTTCGGTCCCGCTACCTGCTAATTCCGATGTTAGACCTCTATGCCTTTTGTCCATTCCCGGTCTTGGACCGATCTGCAGTGCTTGGCCTGTCTGTTTGAAATTTTCCAGTGGGATAACTTGGTCCTACAATCCGCATCGATCGGTTTCCCGATAACCCGTAACTTGCTGTTCAACGGGTCCGCTGTGGGCGGGACCGTTATATGTGCGAAATCTCACTTCGAGCGCCTAACTTTCGCACCACCAGAGTCAGAAGCCCGATGCCGAAGATCATCACGACTCCCAGCGCGGCAACTTGCGGCATGAATCCTTCGTCGTAGAGTCTCATAATGTAGACGGGAAAGATCACGGACTCTGGGGTATAGAGGATTGCGACGACTGACAGCAGCTTAGAGGTGAGAATAAATAGGTAGAGTCCCCCGGAGACTAGAAACGGAACGATGAGCGGCAAGGTAATGGTTCGGATCGTCGTCATGAATCCTGCGCCACTGGTGGCGGCGGCATCCTCCAATTCCGCGCTTATTTGCGCGATGCCGGCATGGGTAAACCGCGTGGCGATGGGCAAAAAATGGATCCAGTAGGCCAAAGCCATCAGCCAGATGGTTCCGTAGAGCGGATTGGGGAAAGCAAGAAAAACAATCATGAAGCTTATCCCGACAACGATCCCGGGGATGGCATAGGAAACAAACGACAAAAAATCCAACGCCCCGCTGCCTTTCGGCCGCAACTTGATGACCGTCCAGGAGACCAGGGTGGCGATGAGCATTCCTCCCAAACCCACCATGAGCCCTAACTGAAGGGAGTTTTTTACAGCCAGAATGAAGTCGCCATGCTCCATTAGCTCGCGGTAATTTTTCAGTGACACGAGCGAAATCGCTTCCCACGACGGGTTCTGATAGAGCGGGAGCAATGAAGCCCAGCACAGAAGCAGGACCGGCAAGACAAAGGGAATGCCGATCAGGGCGAGGGTCACGAGCCCGCATGCTCGCTGCCATTTTCCCAAATCAATGAGGCGCGGGCGAAATCCTTTTCCCGTGATGGTGGTATATTTGTAGGAAGCTTTCATGATGCGGTGATAGAAATACAGGCCGATAGTCGCGATGATTACGAGGAGCATGCTGTAGGCGAGGGCCAAGCCATAATCGGGAGGCGATAGTAATCTGACCGAATAATAAATATTGGTGCTGAAAACCTGGAACTTCGCGCCAAATCCCATGATCAGGGGCACCTCGAAAGCTTCCAGGCCGCGGATAAAATTTAGCAGGCATACTCCGGCCATGGCCGGGGTCATGAGTTTCAAGGTGACTGTTCCAAACACTTGCCACTTTCCGGCTCCCGACGCATAGGCCGCTTCCTCCAATGACGGATCCATCATTTTGAAGGAAGCTCCGAGCAACAGGTAGGTCATCGGCACCATCGAAATTCCTTCGACCCAAATCATTGAAAAAATACTATCGTCATAGAAAAGCGGCCGGGTCGATCCGAATAGAAACCAGATCTGGTTCAGGAGGCCGATGTTGGGGTTGAGCAGCAGGATCCAACTGATCGCCTTGAGAACGCCGGGCATGATGAGCGGAATGAGCACGGTCGCATAGATGACGTTTTTGAAGGAGACATTGGTTCGCTCGACCAATACCGCGAGCGTCCCTCCAATCAGAAAAGCAACGACCATGGAGCCCAACGCAAAAATAAAGCTGTTGGCCAGCATCGTGAAAGTTGCCGGATCGAGATAGGCATGGCTGTAGTTCCTTAGGGTGAAATTCTCCAGGCTGAAGTCGACGATGCGCCCGAGGCGCACGGGCTTAAAGCTGTTCCAGACCAGGGAAAAAAGCGGCAGGAGCGTGAAGGTTCCGACGAAGAGGGCAACGGAAGCCAAGACAAAGGCTCGGAGAGAAAGATGTCGATATCGTTCTCCTGAGACAAAGCCGTTCATGGGGGAAGTAATGGAGTATTGGGTTACTGAGTATTCCCATCACTCCACTTACCTATGCTCGCTATTCTTCTTTGGAGCCTTTTCCGGCCTTCACGCCCAACTCGGAAAACCAAAAGTTACTGGCCTTGGTAACGTTTTCCTCGGTGGCAAAACGGGGTGGAAGATCTTCGAAAGTAATCCCGAAATCCGCCAGGGACTTGTTGGTTTTTGTCGACTTGCCCAGCTCCGGTGAATTCACCAGCATGCCCCGGGTATCGGCGTACAGGGCGAGCCCTTCCTTCGATGTCAGGTAATCGGCGAAAAGTCTGGCCGCGTTGGGGTGCGGCGCCCGGCTCATGATCGCCAGAACCGAATTGCGGGCGATAATCCGTTTCACCGGCAGTAATTTCACCGGCGCGCCCTGCCATATCATTCTCAAGGCGGTGTTGGCGACGGTCATGGGCATGACGGCGGCGGCTCCGGTAGCCAGCAGCTCGGTTGGACCGGCAAAACCGCGACCGACTTTTGGTTTGGTTGTCTGAATGACCTCGCGCCAGAAAGCGAAGGATTTCTCCCAGTTGAGTTCTTGATCTTTAGTTCGCCAAAGATAGGCGGTAAACAAGGGTGTGTCTGCTCCGGAAGAACTGATGATCGCTTTGCCTTGCCATTTGGGATCTTTCAGATCCTCCCAATCTTTCGGCCATTCGGCGGCAGGTATGGTTTTGGAATTGAAAGCCGGCACGAATGCCGTTGCGATGATCGCCCGATAAAAGTCGTGGCCGGGCTGATTAATCCAACCTTTGGTGTTCGGCCAATCGTACTTCGCCAGAAGCGAAGCGTTCATGATCACCGGGATCTCCTCTTCGCCGATCAGGAGGAGGTCATAGTTGTACATGCCGGCTTTGGCCTCTTCGATGGTCTTAATTACGGCGTCGTCGCCGCGGGTGCGCCAGCCCTTGACCTTCAGGAAAGGATATTTGCTCGTAAAGGGCTTGAGCATCGGTTCGGTGAGCGGACCGTTGTGCCAGACGACAACCTGTCCTTCCTTCTTGGCTGCCTCGATCCGTTGAACTGATCCATCCCCAACGCTCTCCGCTGCCGGCGCCGCACCCATGGCGAGGATCAGGACGAAGAACAAGCAGCCCACGCCGATACCAACGCGCTTTGCGACATGTTCGACCATGAATGGCGCCCTCCTAAGGGATCGCTGAGTGATCACTTATCAGTAAGATGTAAAAGAACACCGTCCGGATCGGCGGTTCCGCACACGCCCGCGACGCAACTCTCCAAGTCCCGCAGGGTGATGTCGCCAAATCGGGTACCTACGATCTTTTTGGGCTTGGATTGAGGAAAGGTGCTGGCAATCTCGGCAAGGTCGTCTTTTGCTTTTGTAAGGCTCTCAACTCTAAAGCCGATGTGATCGAGCCCCTGTTTCATGGTCGCATAGGACTCCGTATGGCACGGCCTTATGACGAGGTAGGCTTTGCCGTCGGTCAAACAGATTTGACCATCAGCCGGCGGGCTCTCGACTTCCTTTAGCTCGAAGACCTTCTTATAGAACTCGGCTAATGCTTTAGGCTGCAGAGCGCGAATCGCAACATGGTGAAAGTGGCGCGGCTGGTGCCAGGGTTCGTTGGCGTAGCCTTCCCGGATGTCAGCGACTCCTTCTTGAGAGACATCGAAATGGGCGCCGACGGGGTCCTGGGCTCTCACCTCGGCAAAGGGAACCGTCTGGCTGAGCCCTCGTAGATCGTTTTTGACCAGCAATTCTGGATAATCTTTGGTGATGCGGTCCAACGCCGTTTGAATGTCTTTCACCTCGAACCCGAAGTGATCCAGCCCGGACCTGATTCCGGCGTTTCTCCGCAGCAAGGCGAGACCGATGACGCCGTCGCTGACGTGCCCTAATTCGGGCTTGCGCTGCCCGGAGTCATCACGCATACCTTCGGTAATCTGTTTCATGCCAAAGACGGTCTTGTAGAAGCTAGCCATTTTCTCGTAGCTCTCGGTATAGATGGCAACATGGGCAATTCTGGCAAACATGATGATTAAGCCCTCCTCATGGGATTAGTTCTAACCAAACATATTTGAAATTTATGAACCGATTCGGAACAATGCAATCGGAAACAGCTATGACTCGCGCAAAGACGCAAAGGCGCCAAGGTTCGGAGAAATAAGTAAACGTCTTGCTTTGCGTGCTGGGCGTCTTGGCGCGATAAATTTTCTTAAAGTCGTTCTCTTGGACATTTTAAAGCTAAGAATCTACGTTAAGATAGGGATCTGTCTCCGCAACAAACTTTCCTCAGCTGGATACATCCTCTTATCCCCGTAGGTCAATCACTTTGTAAACGAAAGTTCCCAACGGTTGCCATCGGGGTCGAAGACATTAATTGAATAGTTCAGGCTATCCCTGTGCGGCCTGACCTTCTCGATATTGGCGCCGATATTTTGCAGCGCCTTGAGTGCGCCGTCCTGATCTTGCCAGGGAATATTCAGAGTGTGATGAGGGTCGACTTCGCGCGGCCTTATCGAAGCATCGAACAGGTGGACCTCGAAATTGCCCAGACGAACGTCGACTTCTTTCACTTGGCCGGCCCTTAACTGCTCCTCCGTCGGCTCCACCCGCCGCGTGATCTGCCCACCCAGCACATTGGTATAGAAGTCTACTGCTTTGGTGAGATCCTTCGCGCTCATGGCAAAAGTTCTCAGTCCTTTGATATCAAACATGGAAAACCTCCTTATGGTCTTAGCCTAGTCCTAGTCAAAGATATTTGAAATCTTGGGGCGCAAAATAGATCGGAAAACTGTGTCTCGCGCAAAGGTGCAAAGGTCGCCAAGCGAATTCTCTCACTGGCTCATGATTATCTTCACGCGTTCGAGAACTTCGGCCGATTGCGTCATGACCTGCTTCGCCAATGCCTCAAGCTCCTCGCCACTGGTGGGCGTGATGTCGTAGTTCTTCCTTTTTGCCTCTGCCAAGAGTTCAGGGTCGTTCATGGCTTTCATGAAAGCCTCGCGAAAAATCTTCATTTTGTCCATCGGAAAACCGGGCGGTGCTACGATAGGGCGCCCGAAGTCGCTGGCCGCCATAACCAAAGGCAGTAAGCGGCGCTCCGCTTCGGGAGTTTTGTGCTCATTCATGAGCTCATAGAGCGTAGGAACATCAG
>DAIRFP010000261.1:0-1703 GCA_036794995.1 Thermodesulfobacteriota bacterium
GAACCCCCAACCCTCAGATCCGAAGTCTGATGCTCTGTCCAGTTGAGCTACGGGCGCGCGTCCTGGCAGGTGCTAGGCTGTGATACTTTCTAAAAATAGACTATCTCCAGTCCTTTTTCAAAAAAGAACCGGTGCAGTGATTGGGGAATCTCTCGATCCGTAACGAACATGCCTCGTCGCCCCAACAAAAAGCCCCACGCCGTAATATTCAACCGGTCTTTGCTTGCGCTAGCGGAAAATCGATGTTCCCGATAGGCGGCCTGTTCTCCCAGTTCGCTCAACAGACGAGCCATGATCTCCTTATGTTCCAAAACCGACAGATCGAACTCGACAACCTTAACCTTCTCTCTGTCCTGGAGCAATCGCTTTGTTTCCGGTTCCACAATCTGAAAGAATACTCCTATGCGCTTGTCATTGCGCTCAAATATTCTGTCGTAGCGCATGTCCACCCGAAGCCCGTCGCCCAATTCAACGGATACTGATTCCGCTACACCAAAAGGCACACCAAACGCGAATAGGATAGCATCGATAAGTTCTTTCTTGTCCCGCGGCCATTGCTTTATTCCCGGCGTCAGCGCCTTCGAATCGCTGCCGGCGGCCGACGGACCGGAGGGTTGTGGCAAAAGAATATCCCTTAGGAGCAAACCCCGCGCCGACAACGACCTTCGCAAGTAGTCAGGAATGTCCTGTGGATTATCGGTAAGAGCAATGACAAAGATCTCCTGGGCTTTATGGCTCTCCTCAGGAGCCAACGCCATCCAGTTCCCTTTGGCCTCAATAGCAACGCCGCCTTCTTGGATAATTACGGGTTGATCTGTCGGCAAAGACTGATATCCCAGACGCGCAAGCAGTTCACCGACGGACTCCTGAAGCGACGCAGTTCCGGTAAACGGAAGAACCACTGTCTGAGCGCTCGGGTCTGTAAGCTTGGTTTTAAGGGAGGGAGGAATTTTCTCATCAGGATCCAAAATGACCCGTTGGTGCAGCTTGGGGTTGTAGACGACTGGATAAGCAGTCCGATCGACTCGCACTGTCCCATCTTTAAGAGTCAAGGCTTCCTGACCCTCACGTCGCATTTCATTTCCCAAGATTTCGACCACCTGTCCCAGTAACGCAACGTTCTCTCGAGCCGGCAGTCGCCGCGCATAGTCCAAGCCCAAAGCCGGTGGCGTGGTAGGCTTTTCTCGTTTGGCCTGGCCCACCCCCGATGCTGGATTAGATTCTTTGCTCAGCTTGTTTTCTTGTGTCGATTCAATTGCCGCAGGAGCTTTCAGTTCAGCTAGCGTAAGCTCCGTCGACTTGCCCGGCACCGGGAGCCGGATCACATCACCCCCTAATAGCGCATCCCAATTCTTTCGCTCCGGATTTAGGTCTCTGACCAGTGCGTAATACAATGCCACGTCACGATCGTTGGCAATTCCCAACTGTTCCCGGAGTATCTGATACAGATGCTCGCCTTGCTTGACGCGATATTCCTTAATCGCCCCACGGGTAACCGGTGAGCGCTGGACGTCTGCCTTTGCCGACACGGGAGACCCCTTAAGCAACTCATCAGGGCGGAGAGGAATGAAGACGCGGTCGCCCACTCGAAGCACGTCGATTTTCTTGATTTGCGGGTTGAGCCCCCGGATAATTACGACATACTGACTAAAATGGTTTTCGGGTAGCCCTTTTTCCTTCACCAGCATACGCCAAAGTGTATC
>DAIRFP010000261.1:1803-5207 GCA_036794995.1 Thermodesulfobacteriota bacterium
TAAAATGGTTTTCGGGTAGCCCTTTTTCCTTCACCAGCATACGCCAAAGTGTATCACCGGGAGCAACCCGCTTCTCCTCACCTTCCACTTCGCGTCCTTGATAATCCCGCGATTGCGCAGTTTTTTGCAGACTCAATTGGCCCGGTTCATTTTGCGCACCCTCTTGAGAAGACTCCTGGGCGCGGCTTGCCACAGCCATTGCGAGCGACAAGAAAAGGAGGAGCAGTCTTGCAATCATTCTGGCAACCCCCAGACTTTTCACCTTACCTTCCATGCGGTTCCTCCGGACGTGTCTTCGACCAAGATGCCCTTGTCCAAGAGCTGTTGGCGAATCCGATCGGCTTCCTGCCAGTTTTTTTCTTTGCGAGCCTGATTTCTTTCCACTATCCACCGCTCGATTTGCTCACCGGTCAGTCCCTCTCGGCGCAGCCAGCGATTTTTTTTGCGGTTGAAAAAACCCTCCGGAGAATACTGCAGCAGGCCAAGCACTTCGCACATCGTTTTGAGCGCCGCCGTCCTTGCGGCGACACCGTCAGGTTTCTTTTCGTCGAGCAGACGATTGAGGGCTCGAACCTCGTCAAAGATCAGAGCCAAAGCCCTGGGAGTATTGAAATCGTCGTCCATTTCCCTTCGGAAATCATCCAGCAGATTGGCTTCGGGAACGTTGTTTAATTCACCGACAGCCCGCTCCGCCCGGTCGATGGTTTCATAGATGCGATCTGCGGCCTTCCCGGCCTCTTGCAGCGCTTCCCGGGAAAAATCCATCGGGTTTCTGTAGTGGCTACCCAAAAACAAGTGGCGCAGCGCCACGGAGTCATGCTCTTGCAGGATCTCCTGGATAGTAAAGTAGTTGCCCAGCGACTTGGACATCTTCTCCCCATTAACGGTGAGGAGACCGTTATGGATCCAGTAGCGTGCCAGGGGCTGCCCAAAGGCTCCTTCAGACTGCGCAATCTCGTTCTCGTGGTGCGGAAACATCAGATCTCTGCCCCCGCCGTGAATATCAAAGGGCTGTCCCAGATATTTCGTGCTCATCGCTGAACATTCAATATGCCAGCCCGGCCGGCCAGGCCCCCACGGGCTGTCCCAGATCGGCTCATTCGGCTTGCTTGATTTCCACAGCGCGAAATCCAGCGGGGACCTCTTCCGCTCATCGATTTCCACTCGCGCGCCCGCTTCGAGCTCATCGATTTTTTTTCCCGACAGCTTCCCGTAGCCCGGAAACTTCTGCACCGGATAGAACACATCGCCATCGACGCGATAAGCAAGCTGGTGATCCTCCAGACGTTGAATCAGTGCGATGATTTCTGGGATGTGTAAGGTAGCCCGCGGCTCCGCTGTGGGCTGCAGTAGTCCAAGCGACTCGACCTCGCGATAAAATTCCTCGATGTATCTCCCCGTGATCGTTTCGCAGCCCACGCCCTCATCGTTGGCCTTTTTTATGATCTTGTCATCCACGTCTGTGAAGTTACGGACAAAGTCCACTTGGTAACCCAAGAATCTCAGATAGCGGTAAATAATATCGAAGGTTAAGAGCGAACGGGCGTGGCCGACATGGGCCGAGTCGTAAACGGTTACGCCGCAGACGTACATCCGCACTTGACCCTTAGCCAATGGAACGAACTGCTCCTTTTCCCCAGTCAGGGTGTTGAAAATCTTCAGTGACATGTTTTTAACAATTGTAGGGATCATGCACTGTTTTGCAAGCTATTTCTTGCCCACCACTTGCCAAAGCAGACAAAACAGCATAGACAAAAATGCATGAAATTCGCTAAACCTTATAACGACTTACGAGAGTTTATCGCGGTCCTGGATGAACACGGTAAACTTTACCGCATCCATCGGGAGATCAACAAGGATACTGAATTGCAGCCGCTGGTGCGCTGGCAATTCAGAGGATTGCCGGAAGAGGCCCGCAAAGGATTTCTCTTCGATAACGTCACCGATTCGAAAAAGCGCAAGTACAACTGTTCGGTGCTGGTCGGCGGCCTCGCCGGCTCCGAAGCGATTTACTGCCTGGGGCTCAAGTGCGAGCCAGATGAAGTGGCTGATCGGTGGATTTACGCTTTGGATCATCCCATCGAGCCCGTCATTGTCAACGACGGTTCATGCCAGGAGGAGATCCACAAAGGCAAAGATTTGCTCGCGGAAGGGGGACTCAACGAGTTCGCCATACCGATTTCGACGCCGGGCTTTGATAACGGCCCCTACATAACCGCGGGCCACTGGATCACCAAAGACCCTGACACCGGCAAGCGCAATGTCGGCAATTACCGCGGTCTGATCAAAGGACCCGGACTCAGTGGCCTGATGTCCGGCACGCCGCAGGACCTTTCGACCCATTGGGAGAAGTGCCGCAAGCGAGGCGTCCCCCTGGAGGTCGCAATCGTTGTCGGCACCGTACCGGCAGTCTCCTATGCCGCCACGCAAAAAGTGCCGCCGGAAGTCGACGAACTGGCTCTCGCGGGCGGCCTCATGGGCGAACCGGTAAAACTCGTTAAGTGCCAGACGATTGATGTCGAAGTGCCCAATACCGCTGAGATTGTTTTAGAAGGAATCATCCCGACCAACTACATGGAAGAAGAAGGCCCTTTTGGGGAGTCCATGGGCTATGTCGACCCGCGCACACTAAGCACTGTCTTCGAATTGAAGTGCGTCACCCACAGAAAGAATCCGATCTGGGTTTCGATTATCAGCCAGGTTACGCCCAGTGAAAGCTCCAAGATCAAGGCCATGGGCATGGCCACTTTGGTCAAACGCTTTCTGGTCAACCGAGGGCTCGATTCCGTGCGCGAGGTCCATCTGATGGAGCCGCTGGTCAACCTTCGGCCCTATGTCGTAGTCAGTCTGAAAAAGCGCAACGATCAAGAACCGTGGGACGCCATGCAGGGTGTGCTTGACTACGGTGATCGCGTCGGCAAACTGATCGTCGCCGTGGATGAAGACATCAACCCCCGGGATCCCATCGCGGTAACCTGGGCGATAACTCATCGGTCGCAACCGCACAAGGATATTAAAGTCGTGGGAGATCGGCCCTTTGGAGCCACGCCCATCGGCATGGTGGCGACGCATCCTTCCAGCCGCTACGATAACTGCGAATCCTCGCTCTTGATCGATGCCACGAGAAAGGCTGACTTCCCTCCCCTTTCCCTACCCAAGAAAGAATACATGGTCCGGGCGCGAGAAATCTGGGAGGAGCTTGGCCTACCCAAGCTCGAGCCGCAGGAGCCTTGGCACGGCTATCTCATGGGACTTTGGCCGGACGATCTGGCTCAAGAAGCTGACCTCGCGGCTCGGAGCGAGCACGAGAAGGTCTGGGAAAAGTTACGGCAAACCCGTGTGCAAGTCGGTGAAGGGGAAACCATGAAATCGATGCGCGCCAAATGGGGCAAGTCACACTCGGG
>DAIRFP010000261.1:5307-6766 GCA_036794995.1 Thermodesulfobacteriota bacterium
CGAAAAATGTCTTCGACGTCGATTTGCTCTGAGCGAAACTTCCAGCGCCCGCCGCCGAGGCCGAACTTGCATGCAGGTATCCCCATTTCGTTATAGATATTGGTATCGGTCCAGATGCTGGCGTGAAGGCCGGTCGGAGCGGGAGTTTTCTTACCAAACAAGGACTGATAACTCTCCTCGATGACCCGCACCATAGGCTCGACGCCTTTGGCTTCATACCCCATCTTGGAGGCATACATATCAAGCTCATATTCAACGCCGAGCTTTGCCAAGGCGGCTTGAAGCTCGCGCTGCACTTGCAGCGGCCGCAAGTCCGGCGGCGTACGAACGTCGACATAAAGCGAACAAACCCCCGGGTAGTAATTCGGTCTAAACGGGGCGCCCCCCTGAATAGCGCCGATATTGACCTTGGGCACGATCGGGCCATGTGGCGACCTGTAAACGTGCGCGCTTTCAAATTCCGCGGCCCAGTTATCGACGGCTTGGGCGACTCGGATCATTTTCAGGATCGCGCTGGACACCTCCGGCGATTTCTCCGCTCTGGTGACGCCCCAGGCGGCGTGGGGATCGCCGAAAGTGGTAACTTTGATTTGCGCGACGCCGGTCTGCGCCCAGACTATCGAATGGGCCGACCGGTCGGCTACGATGGCGCAGTCGGATTGGACGCCATGGGACAAGAGGTGATGGGTTCCGGTTCCTTCGCCGCGGTAGGCCCCCGACTGGTAAGGCCCCACCGGCGTACGGGAAATTTCACCTGCCACCGCCGCAAGAATCAGGTCTCCTCTAAGGGTGAGACCGCTCTCACGGATAGCCTTGCCAGCGACCATGAACGCCGCCAGCCCCGACTTCATGTTGGACGCGCCCAAACCGAAGACCTTGCCGTCCCGAACCGCGCCCCTAAGCTCGCTGTCAGGTTCGAGCTCCCGGCAGAACATTCGATCTTCCTCGGTGCCGGTATAACTCGTGTCCATGTGACCGTTGATCATGAGCGTAACGCCATCGCCTCGGCCCCTGACAATGCCCACGGCATTGATTCGATTGGGATCGATTTCCTGGCGGACCGGCTTGATGCCATGCCTTGAATGCCAATCCAAAATGAACTCGCCGATGGCTTTTTCAGAACCGGTGGGGCTTGGAATATCGACTAACGCTTTGGTCAGTTCAGCCAGCTCTTCCCGTTGAATACGATTGATAACATTCTTCTGGTCCTGCTCACCTACCATGCGGGTTTCTCCTGTGCTTTGAGATCGTTCGTTTAACGTTGAGAAAATATCACAGCCTGAAGCCGGGTACATCCCCTTACTATCTGACTTTTGCCGCGGTGTGGCGATGAAAGCAAGGCTAGACGACGGCGCGCCGAGACTAGCGCGGGGTGCTGAAAATTCCGTTCATCCTTCGAAAAAGCTCATGACGAACGGATTTGGCAGGAAAAAAATGCTACACGGCTGATCGGAAGAAG
>DAIRFP010000262.1:0-6765 GCA_036794995.1 Thermodesulfobacteriota bacterium
TTAGTAAAAGCCGTCTTGGCAGCCTCGAGGCGGACCACCTCGACGCGCCAACGTTGTTCTTCGGCGCGCTGGGCCAAACCCTCATAATCGAAGCCCTGAAGTGCCGGAGAAGAGTCGGCCGCGGCGCCCAAGGCGCGCCAAAGGGCCAACTTTCCGTGAATTCCAAGTCCCAAAACCTCGAGACTTTCAAGCAGGCGCAGGGGACCACGGGCGCTATCATCGATTCGAAGCTTTATTTCAGTGAGCTTTCCTGTTAGCCAGGCGCTCAGCTTCCGCGGTCGGCTTTCAGATACTTCCAAACGATCCATAAGACGTTGCAGTTCCTGGCGATCCGCGGAGATCTCCCTTCGCAGTTCTACAAAGAAGCTCGCGAGGTGGGTCGCCGCATAGGCGGTCTCGAGATGCTCCAAGAGCTCGATGGCGGCAAGCGAACCCGCTAAGTGGTCATTGAGATAGGTCGCCAGATATTCGTTGGCCATATTTTTCGCCCCCTACTCTGTACAATGCGGGACTAGTCCGCAGCGATCTAGTACGGGATTACGGGCGGAGCTCCAGCGGCTTTATTCATCTCGCGCAACAGCGCCTGCCCTTCGGCACGTCGCACACCCGGTACTAAAATAAACGGGCCGCGGACAAAATGCGGATTCACCCTGGGCAAAGTAAGGTCGCGCACGATCATCTCCTTCACATTGGCATCTTCGGCAAGGGCGGCATAAACGATTCGCTTGATACCGACAAAGGAAAGAGCGGCGCTGCACATCAAACATGGCTCCAGGGTAACGTAAAGACTCAGGCCGCGCCGCTCTTCGTCGCCCATTTCTTGAAGCTCCCGGCCCACCCCATGGAGCAGCACCATTTCGGCATGGTTGGTCAGATCTCCCGTCTCTTCTATGGTATTGTGAGCGACTGCCATGATTTGATCCGGAGACGCGAGCAATGCCCCTACTCCCGATCCACCGTTTGCGAGATCCAGGTGTGCCTCGCGAAGCAGCCCTTCCATCAACCGATTGTCACGTTCTGATGATTGTACACCCAACATAGCTTCTCCAAGTTTTAAAGCGGTCCTGTTTATGCAGTAGCACAGTGCAAATTTAATACCGGTGTCCGCTCCAGCAGCCGTCTAATGAATGAGGGTTGGCTGTCAGCAAATTGCGGATGGATTGTCGGGAATTACTTCACAAAACCGGGTGGAATTTTCTTGCCGCGCGTGCTTGTAGAATGTAAGCCTTAGCTTTACCCCTCCAAGCGGAGCGAGTAAAATAAACCGTCGGGATTGGATTGGCAATCGTACGAAAGGGAAACATGGGCGGCGAGCTGATTCTGTTCGTGGAGGACGAAGCCGAGCAGTTGAAGTATATGAAGCGTTTTCTAGAGGAGGACGGCTATAGAGTGTTAGGAGCCCAGAACGGTGTTGAGGCGGTGGCATTGCATCGGCAATTTCGCAACGAGATCGCGCTCGTCGTAATGGACATTCGATTGCCTAAGCTGAACGGGTGGGATGCTTTTCAGGAAATGAAACAGGAATCTCCGCAGGTAAAAGCCCTTTTTGCAACGGCCTATGTAACCCCTGAGGTACAGACGGCTGTCGACAAGGGGGAGTTGCACGGGTTGTTTCTCAAACCTTATAACGTAGAGGCTATACTTGCGAAGATTTCGGAGATCCTCCGTCCACCAGCGTAAACCCCGCGCACGTTTATAACTCATTGGCTTTCATCATATGCCTATCCCGGCATCGCATAACTGCTAAGCGGGTCAGTTAAAATCAAAACTCCGCAGCCCGGGGCCCATCGCATTTCCCAGCCCTGTGTCTTTGGATGCATTCGACGCACAACCCCCCCGATGGGGGTGCTTCGACGTCTCTTACTTCCTCATAGGAGTGGGTCGGCCATAGGATGCAGTTGGTGCAGAAGTGCCAAAACGAGAAGCCATTTTGTCGTCGGTATGTGGCTTTGATGACAGCCATAGCACCAGTATACATTCAAAAACGTGACCACGGCACATTTTCCAACGGATGCTTGGGAGATCCACGCCAGGTTCCATGACCTAGCCGCAGCACCCCAAAGTATCTATCGGCAGTCACGTTCTGGACCGGCCGGCATTCATTGGGCATAGGCTTTGCGTCATGTCGTGAAAGAGTGCTACATCCGAAGATCCTGAAGTTGCAAACCTAATGACTTCATTCCGCGTCTGGGCGCCAAGAGCAAAGCTGGCCGAGCTAGACATTTACGGTAAGCGGCAGCCCATGACGGCCGGCAAAGGCGGCTGGTGGTTTACGGAAGCTGCTGCCGCCGCGAATACCGAATATAGATTTGCTCTCGACGGCGGCGAACCATTGGCGGATCCGCGCTCGCCCTGCCAGCCTCGCGGGATTAGCGGTTCTTCGATCACCGTCGATCACGGCGCATTTTCTTGGACCGATCGGCACTGGCAGGCAGAGCCGCTTTCGGCTGCCATATTCTACGAGCTTCATATCGGCACCTTTACAGCGGCAGGAACCTTTCAGGCGGCAATTCAACGGCTCGATCATTTGGCCCATCTCGGCATCACGCATATCGCGCTGATGCCGATCGCGCAATTCTCTGGAAGTTGGGGCTGGGGTTATGACGGTGCCTACCTCTATGCCCCGCACCATGCCTATGGAGAACCAGAGCAGCTAAAGCAGTTCGTTGACAGTTGTCATCGCCATGGGTTGGCTGTGATCCTCGACGTCGTCTACAACCATCTGGGACCGGCCGGGAACCATCTGGCCGATTTTGGACCGTACTTTACCCACCGTTACGCAACGCCCTGGGGCGCGGCCGTCAATTTCGACGGGCCGGGCAGTGACGAAGTACGGCGATTTTTTTGTGACAACGCTTTGATGTGGTTGCGCGACTATCACTTCGACGGACTGCGTCTCGACGCTGTGCATGCCATCATTGATACCTCGGCGGTGCATTTTCTTGAGCAGTTGGCTTGCGAAGTAGACATCCTGGCGGCGCAAACCGGTCGTCATCTGGTGCTGATCGCCGAAAGTGATCTCAATGATCCACGGATTGTGCGCTCGCGGGAGGTCGGCGGCTATGGCATTCAGGCCCAATGGAGCGACGACTTCCATCATGCCTTGCATTGCGTGCTTACCGGCGAGCGCGATGGCTACTACTCCGATTTTGGCTCTTTTGCCGACCTTGCCAAAGCGTTTCGACAAGCCTTCGTCTACGACGGGCGCTATTCTTCTTTTCGCGACCGGAAGCATGGCAGACCGCCCAGCGGAGTTTCCGGCCATGGATTTCTCGCCTATCTGCAGAATCACGATCAGATCGGTAACCGCGCCAGAGGCGAACGCAGCAGCCATTTGTTGAATTTTGGCCGTCTCAAAATCGCTGCCGCCCTGGTTCTTACAGCGCCCTTCGTTCCCATGTTGTTTCAAGGAGAAGAGTGGGGCGCGACAGCACCGTTTCTCTACTTCACCAATCATGAAGATCTTGAGCTGGGCCGCAACGTGACTGAAGGCCGGCGGCGTGAATTTACCGCTTTCGGCTGGAATCCCGCGGAAGTGCCGGATCCTCAGGCGCGGGAGACCTTTCACCGCTGCAAGCTCCAGTGGAGCGAGGTTGATGAGAAACTGCACGCCGATTTGCTGGAATGGCATTGGTGGTTGATCCAGCTCCGGCGCCAAGTGGCCGCCCTGTCGGACGGGCGTCTCGACGCGGTCGAAGTCATCTTTGATGAGACCGCCAAATGGTTCGTGATTAAACGCGGCGTAGTTTTAGTCGCATGTAATTTGAATTCCATTGCACAAAATATTTCGACACAGTTGGGGTCCGGAGGCGAGATTATCTTAGCTTCTGATGATGCGGTTCGAGTCACCCAAGATGGGATAGGGCTCCCCGCCGATTCGGTAGCGATCCTTCGCATAACCGAGGTTGGCCGATGACGGCCCAATCGAGTCTCGATGCCTTGGGCGTCGAGGAAGGCTACGAAGACGCTATGGGAAAGTGGCGCAGGGCGCCGCCGGAAACCTGCCGCGCTATCGCCGAGGCCATGGGTGATGCGGATGGGGAGCCATCCGTGCTGGTCGTGCGACAGGGTACGGCCCAGCGATTGTCCAGCCCTGCTGAAATAATTTTAGAAGACGGCGCCATTCTCCGGATCGATAACGCTGCCCTGCCACGGAATCTGCCGCTTGGCTACCACATGCTCCGATATCGGAATAGCGACCGCGATATCCGGCTGATTGTTAGCCCCGGTCGCTGTTATCTCCCCGAGCCCTTGCGCATCTGGGGATGGTCGGCCCAGCTCTATGCGCTCCGGTCTTCTCGAAGTTGGGGCATAGGCGACTTCGGCGACCTGCGGCGTCTCGCGCAATGGTCGGCCAAAGAGCTAGGGGCGGGGATACTCTTGATCAATCCACTTCAAGCCGCGGCACCCGTTCTACCGCAGGAGTCGAGCCCCTATTTTCCCAGCAGCCGGCGCTATCGCAATCTTTTGTATTTGCGCATCGAGGAGGTGCCGGGCGCGGCCGCGCTTAGAATCAAGCTAGAGGGCCTAGCCGCCGCCGGCTGTGCTCTCAACAAAGAACGGCGCATCGATCGCGACGCGGTGTTCAAATTGAAAATGGCGGCGCTCCAACATCTCTGGTCGCATTTTTCAGGCGATTCCCGTTTCGATCGATTTTGCCGGGAACAGGGCGAGCCACTCGACCAGTTTGCGGTTTTTTGTGTTCTCAGCGAGCAGTATAACTCGGGCTGGCATCGCTGGCCCGCCGACTATCAACACCTACACTCGCCCGCAGTGGCACGATTTGCTGCTGATCACGCCGAGCGGGTACGCTTTTATCAGTGGGTCCAATGGCTCCTCGATGAGCAGCTCGCGCGAGCCGCCGCCGAAATTTCCTTGATGCAAGATCTTCCCATCGGGGTCGATCCGGGGGGTGCCGACGCCTGGGCGTGGCAGGACGTGTTTGCGACCGATGCCACGGTCGGTTGTCCTCCGGATGAATACAACACAAAAGGCCAAGATTGGGGCTTGCCGCCGCTGATACCGTGGAAACTGCGGCGCGCCGGTTATGAGCCTTTTATCCAAACCATCCGGGCCACCGTGCGCCATGCCGGCGGCTTGCGCATTGATCACGTTATGGGTTTGTTCCGTCTATTCTGGATTCCTAAAGGCGGCGACCCGAGTGCTGGCACCTTTGTGCGCTATGCGGCGGAGGACCTACTCGCGATTATTGCATTGGAAAGCCAGCGCGCTAAGGCGTTTATCGTGGGGGAAGACCTCGGCACGGTGGAAGAAAAGGCGCGCAAGCAGTTAGCCGATGCCGGCGTTTTGTCCTACCGCCTCTTGTGGTTTGAAGATGATCCTCCAGAAAATTTTCCCAAACAGGCGCTTGCTGCGGTAACCACCCATGACCTTCCAACCATTGCGGGTTTGTGGTCCGGATCCGATCTGGCCACTCAGCGCGCACTGGGACTGAATCCCAACGAAGATGGATTGGATAGAATCAGAGGGAGGCTTGCCGCCATGACCGGACTATCGAGCAGGGCGCCGATCGACGAAGTCGTCGAACGCACCCACCAGCTTCTCGCAGAGTCTCCTTCTATGATCGTGAGTGCTACCCTGGATGACGCGCTCGCCGTAGAAGAGCGGCCCAACATGCCGGCAACGAAAAATGATCGCTGGCCGAACTGGTCCCTCGCCCTGCCGGAATCTCAGGAGAATCTCGAGCGGAGTCGGCTAGCCTTGACGATTGCCAGCGCGCTCAAGCGCTCCGGCTCCTAACGATTCTCAACCCGCGGGGGATCTGCACGGCCAGGTTGCGGCTACTTAGTCAGATTCTCAACAAAGAGCTATCTCTGACCCAGCGCCTTTTGTTCAATCCACGGGTTTTACTGGGATGCTTCACATCGGCTTTCCGGTTCTCTACGAATTGCTTCCGAATGGCCTTGCCGTTAGCTTCTTTCCACCGCAACAGGCCCTGGCGCAGATAACCGGAATCGAACCCTAACGTTTCACAGATATTATTAAAAGAGAAAAGCCAATCGTTGTTTTTCTCAAGAATCCAATTCTCGGCCTCGCGGAATGCTTTTTCTTCTTGTTCCTTCTCGACAATAACGTACCGCTGAAAACAGTCAATCGCATCCCGCAGCACCGCCAACATGAGCGCTTCTTCTTTCTCACGGTGGGTCCGCTTGAACAGTCCTTCTATGTCTGCAGTCTCGACCGGATCGAACAAGGTGCCTCTGTCGGCCACAACGGATTTCTCTTGGATCGCTGCTATCGGCATGGCTTCCTCCCGTAGCGGGCGAAATTAGCGGAGTTCCGGGAATGCTCGCGAAACAGTTGTTAGATCGCTCAAAAGTTCCAACCCCATAAATTTAGCTTAGCACTCTTCGATGTGAAGCAAAGGCCTTTTTCAGATTTCTATGAAAGCAACGGGTTGGTTTGCGTGGCGCTCGTGCACGCTGTCGAAGATGAAACCACAGGACTCGTCGTGCTTTAAAGCGCGGCGATGGCCGAGGTGAAACGAAGGTTATCCAGCAGGCGCTGTTAAACGGAAAAAATGACTTCCCCATAGATCCACCCCACAAATCATGAAAGAATAATTATTAGCTTGCTCGTGTCCTGATTGGCAGAAATAATGAAATGGCCACGATAGCGAACAAAAACAATCTGGGCGAGAGGCTGGAAATCGCCCGCCGGCGCTTTGACGAGCTCTCTCAGCGGTTTCTGTTTTCGCCTGAGGAAAAAACCCTGGTACCCGAGGCTCTGCAGGAGCTTTCCACC
>DAIRFP010000263.1:0-6728 GCA_036794995.1 Thermodesulfobacteriota bacterium
ACGACTCCGCCTCCAAATAACTCTCGCGGATTTCCGAGTCATAGACCGCGTCCTGATCGTCGCGGACAACGTAGTAGAGCCAGATTCGCCGGAAATCGCGATTACTAAGTTCAAAAGCGAGCATACCAAGGAACGGGGTGATACCAATCCCCGCGCCGATACAGACAAGCCGGCGAAACGGAGCGAAGCGGTGGGAAGTGAACCCCCCGAACGGGCCGTAGATCTCTAGGTGCGTCCCGGACTTGAGCGAAGGTAACCGGCGCGTAAAGTCTCCGACTGTCCGGATAGACAAGCGCAGATCCCGGTCCACCGGCGACGAGGAGATGGAAAAAGGATGCAATTCTTTCTGCTGCCCTTCCATATCGGGGACGCGCAGAAAGACAAAGGTGCCGGGCTCGTACATCATGCGCCGGTCGACTGGGCGCATCACAAGATCGATGATATTGCTCTCGCGTGGAACAACCGTCTCGAGACGGTAGGGATAGCGTGGTCCCAGCCGGTTAAACAATACGACTCGATAGAGCCACGCGAGTCCACCGGCCAGTATTAAAATCACCATCCACGTCCTCAGCGGCTCGAAGTCGGCAATCGTTCCGGGTTCGATGGCTGCGTGCGCAGCACCTCCGAGAAAAACCAGGCCTGTTAGCCGGTGGACCGACAGCCAGCGTTCATGGCTCATGCGGCGATCGTAGGCGAGGCCGCCAAGCAACAAAAGGAGATAGAAGATGACTATATCGATCGAACGAGCCGACTCCGACCAGAACGGGATGAATAGGTTGGCGATGGAAGCTCCCCGCGTAAATTCTTCCAGAGCCAGGAAAATTACGTGTGCGATCAAGAGAAGGATTGCTGATGGCCCGAGGATTCTATGGAAACGCACTGAGCGATCGAGACCCCCAAAAACCGGCTCTAAAGCATTGGCGCGGACAACCGCGAGCATGGCAATCGCCATTAGAGTAACCGACCATAGTACGGTGAGCTGAGAAAGCCCGCGCCAGGGCCAAAAGCCGGGCGGAATCTCACCTGGGAATCGGGCAGCCGTCCAGAGAGCGGTCGTGATGACTAAAGAACCGACGGTGAGAATCCAACCGGGTCGGAATACCTCAAGGCTGGGCAACCGGCTGCTAAGAGCATTTCTGAGCGTCGCCCCCTCATGTCTGCTCTCCACTTAGCAGCTCTTCCTTGAGCGAGTAACGGCGACGTTGCCGAGTCGGCTTATCTCGGGTTGGGCTTTTAAAGCACTCATAGTTTACGGCTAAAGGCTTCTAATTGCCTCGTCGTGTGACCCGTAAACGGAAAAAACAGATAAAAACCCGACTATGTCGAACACTTCTCTGACTGGATCCTTGAGCGAACACAACACGATCTTGCCCTTCCCGCTATCCAGACGCTTGGCCGCAAGGACAAACACACGCAGGCCTGAGCTGCTGATATAATCCAGCTGTGCAAGGTCGACTATGAAACGCCGGTCGCCCGATTCTATTTGGGCGAGAATTTTCGCCTCAAACGTCTTCGCGCTCGTCGTGTCCAGTTTTCCAGATAGGCTCAGCGTTACAATGTCCGCAGTTCTGCGCTCTGTAATTTCCATGGCTTAAGCCTCCGCCGTCATCCTTATCATCCCTAGAAGATTTGTCCAGTCTTGGTGCCGATGTTCCGATTCATATTGTGTCTCTCTGGTGCCTGCTTAACTTTAAAGGGATGCGTCTTGAAAACCAGGCCCGGATCCACCATGGCCGGTTCAACATCGATCATGACCTCCTCGTAATATTTATGAAAAACTCGTGAGCGCCCAGCTTCCGGGTAAGTGGCCCGGCATGGTGTGTGTTTTTAACGCCTCATCGAGCTTGGGAAGGTGACGCCGATCCACTCCAGGGTCATCGAGGCGTGTTCGATTTCCTCATTCATGTTGTGGTAAAGAATAGCTTGCAGCTGCGAATCCGTGCAAGCCTCGGCGCGCTGAGGGTGCCAATCCACCGCTTCGAGCTCCTCGATCAGGCGCGATGGAGGTTAATCGTTCACTGGTTCGGCAGGTTCATGCAAACGTGGTGCTTGTTGGAACCATAGAATCTCGTTCTTTAAAGCGACGGTGAGTTCAATTGATTGATGAAATATGATTTACTCCACTCACAAGGGAGAAAAACTTTTCACAAGGGAGAAAAACTTTATGGCAGCCGGTTTCGTTGCATGGCTTATCGGAATTCCATTCGGCTTGATCGTTTTCCTTTGGCTATTCGGGTTTCTCAGCTAGGAGCGTGTCCGAGTGATGGCGCTCGCCAAGAATCAACCTCACAGCATACCCCAAGATCGACGATGGTTCGCTCGGCAATGATTTTTCTACCCAGAAATTGCGGGTTTTCGATCAGTCGGAAAATTATGGCTCCTCTACTCAGAGCCTGAGTTCGCGCGGCAGCAGAAGGGGCTCCAAGCACTCCTGCGCGGTTGAGCCGCGTCCACTCACGCGCTGTTCCAGCAAGTTCCCCGGCATCGTCTCACCGAGCAAATTGGGCTCTAACCCCGGGCCGTCAACGTGTTGATCATCGCCGGCATGCATATTTTTGCTTAGCCCGGGGTGGGGTGGTTTGACAGCGCTCAAGCCGTGGCGATAAGCTCACCGAAAAAATTAGCTAGGTTTTGAATGGAGCTATTTAGCGCGATGCCTGATCAGAAACGTATGTACATTGGGACGGATTCGGGTCTATCGGTCATGAGCCAGAGCAGCGCAGGCTGGCAGCACTGTCGCCATGCGCTCGATGGGAAGTTCATCAGGGCGATGGCTAACGTTCGTGACGCCAACACGGTATACGCCTGCGTTACCCGCGAAGGTTTGTACGCGTCCAGGGATGCTGGCGAATCTTGGGATTTGGCCTTACCGGGAAATGTCCACTCGGTGGCCGTGGATCCAAACAACCCGCGAGTCGTCTACGCCGGCACGGAGCCGGTTAGCCTTTTTCGCTCGGCGGATAGCGGCAAGAGCTGGGCTGAGTTGACCGCGCTAAAGCAGCAACCCGAAGAGGTGAGCGACAAGTGGTGGTTCCCGCAATATCCCCACGAGGGTCACGTGCTTTCCATCTTCGTGGATTGGCACGATCCGCGGGTGCTCTGTGTCGGTCTCGAGCACGGCGGAATTCTCAGATCGGTGGACGGCGGCGACCACTGGGAAGACTTATCCGCGGGAATCGAGTATCTGGACATCCATACGGTGAAGGGTGATCCCAATCGTTCCAATCTCTACTACACTGCGACGGCCCGGGGCTTTTACCGCAGTGAGCAGCACGGGCGCGACTGGATATTTTCCCAGCAGGGAATCGATCGCAGCTACTTTCACGATCTGGTCGTGATTCCGGGACAACCTTCGACATTGCTGCTCGCGACGGCCAACGGCACCCCGCCGGCCTGGATGCGAAAAGAAAAAGCGCAAGCGGCCATCTATCGCAGCACGGACGATGGCCTGAGTTGGCAGCAGATCACCGGTGGCCTTCCCGCAAGCATGGAGCGAATGGTTTGGAATCTAACCATCGATCCGAATAACCGCGATCATCTCTACGCCGCAACCGGTGAAGCACAGAGACAACCAACCGAGTCCGGGACCACCCACGGCGGCGTTTGGGCCAGCACCGACCGCGGCGATACCTGGAAGCAGGTTTACGAAGGTCCTAACACCGTGCGGTCGGTTTGCGTCGGAGTTCAATGACGGTGATGGCGAACCAAATGGCAACCGGTCACACGTCCTGGGCGCCGCTGCCGGATGAAGAGCTCACGTGGTTTCTCGCCGATAGTAAGTTGTTTGCGCTGCCGCGCCCCTTGGAGTACACGCTGGAGGTTCACGCCATCGTTTTTGGTTTGACCTATGCGTTGGAGAGCCTGGAGTTTCCGCTCTACGCGCTGCGGTCACGTCTGGTGAACGGACGGGTCTATCTCGCCGCGGTGCCCTCGGCGAGCGCGGAGCGCGACCTGCCGCGACGGATTCAACATATTCACGACCAGAGCATCCGCTTTACCGGGAATATCCAAGGGGCCTGGAACCGGCAAATCAAACCCGAAATTGAACTGTACAACCGTTGGCTCGCGGAAACTGCGAGCTTCAACGGCCCGGCGCGGGAGTTTGGAGAAAGGTTGTGTCAGCTCCGGCGCCAGCGCGGCAATCAATGGTTCACCGCGATTCGTGGCGTGGTCGCGCCTACAGCGCTTTTGCGCCGCGACGTCACTGGGGCCGCAGCCAGCGGCGTTGCCGACCTTGCCGAGGATCTGACGCGGCAAGCACTCGAGAGTGTCGCCGGGCAGGGCGGGAAACTGCTGCGCGCGCTATTGAAAAGAGTCGGGGAGCGCTTTAGCCGGGAAAACGTCATTGAGGCAGGCGACGACGTCTTCTGGCTCGAGTGGACGGAAGTCCGGGGGCTATTGCAAGCGGCTGGCGACCGCCGGGCACTCGTGGCGGAGAGAAAGGCTGAAGCCGCGCGCAGCGCTTCGCTCCCGGCGCCAGCGAGCATCGGACCCTCGCTGCCTCGGGATGCCTCCAGGATGGTTCTTGTGCCGGAAGTGCTGGAACTGCTTTCGCGATAGGATCGTTGATGCAAGTCTCGCGTCGATGGCACGCACGGCAGGCAATGCGGTAACCTCCGTGCCTGCTTGGAAGGGGGCATAGATGCGAACGGAAAAAAGATCATGTTGAAGCAAATTAAGCTTAAGCGATTTGCCGCGCTGTGGTTTTGTCTGGGTTGGCTCGCGTTTAACTGCGCTGATGTTCAGGCGGAGAAGATCAGGACGGTGGTTCCCCAGTCCAGCCTGAATTATTTGTCCGTCTATGTCGCCGAGAGCCGAGGTTTCTTCAAGCAAGAAGGGCTCGATAATGAGATCTTGGTGGTTTCAGGACCCCAGGCCACCGCCGCGCTGCTCAGCGGCGACGTGGACTATGGCGGCGGCGGCGGAAGCGCCATGCGGGCGGCCGTCGGCGGCGCCCCGATCAAAGGGATCATGTTTCAAACCGAAAAGGTGACATTCTTTTTGGTGACTGATCCGAGCATCACAAGGTCCGCCGACCTCAAAGGAAAAAAGGTTGGCGTGGGAGGCATCGGTTCCAGCCAAGACCGGCTCATCCTTACCTACATAGAGCAGGCAGGATTGCTATCGACCGACATCACGCGGATCGCTCTGGGTGCCGACGCCAGCCGGCGTATTTTGGCGATCAAGACCGGCGTCATTCATGCCACGATGCTCGATCCGGGGACTGTCATCTTCGCGGAACAACAAGGACTCAAAGTTTTGGCCTTCCTGGGAGACTTGTTTCCGTACCCTTTCCAGACTTTCGCGACGACCGACAGAAAGCTTAAAGAAAATCCGGAACAGGTTAAAAGATGGCTCAGGGCGATGGTTAACGCGCTCATGTTCGTGCGTGACAAACCGGAGGAAGCGGCCGATGTCGCGCTCAAGAGGCTCCGCATCGGAAATGTCACCAAACCGGCCCTTGTGGAGGGCATCAAGCGTTACAATCGCGCCTTGTCGAGCGGCGTGCCCGGGCTTCCTTCAAGCGAAGGAATTAGAAACGCGCTTGAGCACGAGGTAAGAATACCACTTAAGATGGATGGCGAACTCTCGCCCGACCGAGTACTTAATCTAAAATTCATTCAACAGGTGAGAATGGAACTGGAGAGCCAGAAAACCAAACCATGAGGAGAAATGGAAAGTTATGATTTCTAACATCGCCCCGCCGCAAATCAGGGCTACGACGGGGCTGGAGTTGGCTGCCGGTCTCTACACGAAGTGCTTCTCGGAGCTGGCGAGTCAGCTCAGTATTTCGTTGACATCGGGCCGGAAGGACTCCAAGCAAACTTCACTGCGCATTGGCATCAACGGCGACATGATGGGCGGCATGAGGGCGCCGGTTGAGGTCGGCATGAGACGCGTCGACATCGCTTACATCAACCCGTCCGCATTGGTGGCGATGGCTTACCGGGGCAAAGGGTACTACGAGCAAAAGCTGGAGCTTAGAGTGCTGGCCTCCTTTCCATCCTGGGACCGGATTGCCATCGTCGTCGCCAAACAACTGGGAGTGAAGTCGCTCTACGACGTTGCGCGCAGGAAAATTCCGCTGCGCGTCTCGACGCGACTCTCAGGGATCAACAATGGAACCACCTATACGATCTCGACGATTCTCGCGCTCTACGGACTCTCGTTCCGGAAAATCAAGAGCTGGGGTGGCAAAGTGCAGGAGTGTCCCCGCCCATTCGCTCCCGAGAGACTCAAAAGCATCGCGCAGCGTTCGCTGGACGCGGTCTTTGACGAGGGGATCAGCACCGCGGGTGGCTGGTTGGATCAAGCGCTGGATAACGGCTACGAGGTTCTTTCCCTGGAACCCGAGATCGTCAAACAACTCGAGCGGATGGGCTACACGCGGGCGGTGTTGCCCAAAAGTCGCTACCCTCACTTGAAAGAGGATGTCTTGAGCATCGACTACAGTGGCTGGCCTCTGGTGACTCACCGGTGGCTGCCGAACAGCCTTGCCTACGCAGCCGTTGAGGCCATCGATGAAAGACAAAGCGTCATTCCCGTCGATGATGAAAAGCCCTTGGACATGAGAAAGCTCTGTACCGGTACGGAACAATGTCCGCTCCAGATCCCACTGCATCCTGGCGCGGCGAAATATTACAAAGCGAAAGGATATCTATAGTTCGCGCAAACGATCTTGCGCGAGTTTCTAGTTCGGGATTTCTGGTTCCGCGTTAACCTGAAAC
>DAIRFP010000264.1:0-1650 GCA_036794995.1 Thermodesulfobacteriota bacterium
CAAACGTGAGTTGTGAATCCAATTCAGTAAGGTGAAACTGACTTTGACGTTGCCCGGGTGCGCTACGTGTGTCTGTTGACGGGTTGCGGCTGGTTATGTTACACGGCAACCGTCCGCGATCAGGGTGAGGCACTCATTGAACAAGGGGAGGTTTAGCTATGTTTAGACCTGCACTTGGCCTAATCGGAATCCTGATACTCCTCCTATTATCTTCCTCATCGCACGCGCAGCTAGCGGAGACTCCGATTTACAAGGACGGTGATTGGTGGCGGGTGAAAGTTGATGTGGTCCGTCCTGCTGGAGTCTCTGTTTCAGGTCCAGTACTGGAACGCTTCCCGGAGTACATCGTCAAATTTGAGTCGAATAAGCCAAAAGTTTTTGGCGTTCAAGGAAACGAATCTAAAGAAATCGAGGGACTGACTATTCTTGCGTTGGTTCTTGGTAGACCCGGTTGGCTCGGCGATATGCTGAAATTTCCGATGCGTGTCGGTCTTACTTGGTCTGACCAGGTTAAGTTCCAACCGCCGGGCGTACAAATGCGATGGGAAGAGGCTCGATACGAAGTCGAAGCCTTTGAAAGGATTAAGACCCCAAAGGGGGAATTCGACGCTTTCAGAATTGTCATGACGATGAATGTGCCGAAAGGCACCAAGTCGCGCGGCCAAACAGAAGTTCGGACCCGAACCTACTATTATGCTCCGGGTATCAAAGCGCTTGCTTCGTTTCAGAGCTCCGGAAGCGAATCCCGTGTAGCTTCCAAGCTCATCGATTTCAGCTTGGCGAAATAAAAATCCCCATGTGGACTGAATGCTCGTGTCTTAATCTGCAGTAAGATTTTCAATCACTATGGGTTTGATTCCCGGTAGCTTGCTGCGGGTTAGTTCACTACGATGTATTGTCCCCTGGTCTAGCGATTTAAACTCCGCTGGACTGCACGAATGATCTCCGTTTTAGTGGGGACGAAGGATTTTTCGAGCGCGGGACTTGCGGGAACCGGAGCAAACGCCGCGGCGACCCGCGTAATCGGACTGTCAAGATAGTAGAAAGCTTCCTGCTGCACCCGAGCTGCGATTTCGGCTCCGATGCCGCCCTGTTCGACGGCTTCGTGCACGATCATGAGCCGGCTCGTTTTCCGGACGGAACTCGTGATGGTTCCGAGATCCAACGGAGATAATGTCCGCGGGTCGATGACTTCGGCGGAGATTCCACTGGAGGAAAGCTCTTCGGCGGCCTCGAGGGTTGTGGCTAACATCTTCGCTGTAGCGACGATCGTCAATTGATCACCTTCTCTCACGACCGCGGCCGTGCCGATGGGCACGAGGTGATCTCCCTCGGGTACATCACCGCGGCTCCAGTAGAGGCCGCGATGCTCGATAAACACGACCGGATTGTCGTCGCGGATGGCGGCTTTGAGCAGCCCCTTGGCGTCGGCGGGGTTCGACGGCATCACCACTTTCAATCCCGGCACATGGGCGAGCCAGGACTCGAGACTTTGCGAATGGTGCGCGCCCATGGCGCCGCTGATGCCGCATTGGACGCGAACCGTCAGGGGAATCTTCAGCTGCCCGCCCGACATGTAATGCAGCTTGGCGGCGTGGTTGACGAGCTGGTCCATCGCCAAAGTGATGAAGTCGATGAACATGATCTCCA
>DAIRFP010000264.1:1660-6661 GCA_036794995.1 Thermodesulfobacteriota bacterium
GTTGCCGCGCCGATGGCGAGGCCCATGACCGCGCCTTCGCTGATCGGTGTGTTGACCATACGGTTTGCGCCGAATTCTTCCAACAATCCTTTGGTGACACCGAAGGGACCCCCGAGGGCGACGTCTTCGCCGAATACGTAAACCGACGAATCGCGGCTCATCTCTTCGTGTAAGCCAAAGCGAATGGCATCTAAGTATGTTTGCTCGGCCATTACCATCAGTACCCGCAAATGTCATTCTCAGCGAAGGCGAACAATCTCTCCGAATGAGACCCTTCGCTAGCGCTCAGGGTGACAGTGTAAACGTTTAGATTAGTGTCAAGGTCGTTCACCACGTTTTTGTCGCTCAATAGGTAAATGATGACGTTTACGCTGTCACTTGGCTGTCGACTTCACTTGCCGCGGGCCAGGGAGACGACAGCGCGAACGCGACGGCCCTTTCGACGAGGTCGCGGGCTTCGCTCTCGATGGCGTCGAGCTCTTTATCCGTCACGGCCTGCTTGCGCTTCAGCGCGCGGGCGACGCGAGCGATCGGATCTTGCTTTTTCCACTCGGCGAGCAGTGACAGCTCGCGATATTTCGCCGGGTCGCCTTCGTAGTGGCCGCGCATGCGGTGGGTCAAACATTCGACGAACACCGGTCCTTTGCCGGCGCGGCACTTTTCCACAGCTTTCCGCGTCGCTGCGCGCACGGCAAAGAGATCGTTGCCGTCCACGGTGCTGGCTGGAATGGCGTAGGTCTTGGCATGCTGCGCCAGCCGCTCCACTTTGGTGTGCGCCGACAGCGGCGTGAACTCCGCGTAGCCGTTGTTCTCGCACACGAAAATTACCGGAAGCTGCCAGAGGCTGGCGATGTTGAGCGATTCGTGAAACGGCCCGGCTTGTCCCGCGCCGTCGCCGAAGAAAACCATCGCGACTTGGCTTTGCTTTCTCTCCTTAGCCGCGAAGGCTGCGCCTAATGCCAACGGAATCGTCCCGCCGACCACACCGGTGGCGGTGATAAAACCGGTTTCCTTCGCGACGATATGCATCGAGCCGCCTTTGCCGCCGCAATAGCCGGTGGCGCGCCCGGCGAGCTCCGCCATGAGCCGGTTGATATCGGCGCCTTTGGCGATGGCGTGGCCGTGGGAGCGATGGCCACCGTAAACGTAATCATCGGTGCGGAGCTCGCTGCAGGCGCCGACAGCGACCGCTTCCTGGCCGATGCCGAGGTGGAGCAGACCGACGATCTGGCGCTCGGCGTAGAGCGCAGAGGCCTTTTCTTCGAAGGCACGGATGAGCCACATCCGGCGCAGGAGTCCGATGAGTTCCTGGGGATTCGTTCTTTTGGCGGCCATGACGTTAGATCGATTTGAAATGTGACTGCGTGGAATTCAGAGCGGTGGTTCAGACGAAAGAAAGATTTCTCGCTTCACTCGAAATGACAACAACGTTTTTTGCCATGGGATTGTTGGTTAAGCCGTCGCCTCAACAGAACTCGAAACCCGAAACCAAAAACACGAAACTATTTTTACGCGACGGCCGCTCTTACCGCCTCCATGATGCGCGATTCGGACGGGCCGATATGCGCTTCCAGCGGCGGACTGTAGGGAACCGGCACGTCCAACGTCGAGACCCGGCGAATGCGGGTTTTTAATTTATCGAAGCCGCTTTCGGCGATGCGCGCGGCGATTTCAGCCGCGACGCCGCAGCTTTGATGGGTCTCGTCGGCGATGACGACGCGATGGGTCTTTTCAATCGAAGTCAGAATCGTCGCGAGATCGAAGGGCACCAGAGTTCGGGGGTCGACGACCTCCACTTCGATGCCTTCCTTGGCGAGTTTCGCCGCAGCCTGAAGACCCACCTGCACGGTGTAGGATGTCGCAATCAAAGTTATGTCGCTGCCTTGCCGCTTCACGTCGGCAACGCCGAAAGGGATGGGTTTGTCGTTGTCCGGTAATTCACCGCGGACGTCCAAGAGCCGGGTATGGTCGACGAAAATGGTCGGATTGTCGCTGGCAACGGCGGTTTTCAACAGCCCTTTGACATCCCGCGGCGAGGACGGAATTGCGATCTCCAGCCCCGGACAGTTCCACAGCATCGCCTGCGGGCTGCCGGAGTGCTGTGCTGCGCCGCCGCCGCGCAGACCGTGAAAGAGATGAAACACCACCGGGACGCGGGTCTGGCCGCCGGACATGGAAAAAGCGTTCGCCGCTTCGTTGGCGACCTGGGGCCAAGCTTCATAAATGAAACTCCCGGTGCTCAGATCGACGATGGGACGGAGCCCCGCCATCGCCGCTCCGGTGGCGAGACCGCAGAAGCCCAGCTCGGAGATCGGTGGCGAGATCATGCGCTCGCCATATTTATCGCGCAGGTTTTGGTAAACATGGCGGTGCGGGCTCAAGCTCAAAAACGTGCCGTTGATCAAATGGACTCGGTCATCGGCGGCCATGATTTCTTCCAACGCTTCGAATTTAGCTTCGTAGTAGGCAAGTTCTCGCATAATTAGCTCTTAAGCAAAAAAATCTTTCTCGGCCTCTTCCGGTTTCGGATAGGGACTGATTACCGCAAACTCCACAGCGGCGGCGATCTCGGCTTTGACTTGGCGCTCGATGGCGGCGATTTCATCTTTGGATGCGTGTTTGGCTTCGACCAGCTCGCGGATGTAAATCAGCACCGGATCGCAGCTCCGATACCACTCGCGGGCTTTTTCCGGCACCTTGCTCACGTCCCACGCCTGGGAAGTATCGGTCGGTTGCGGCACGGTGGGCCAGTTGGTTTCGCTGCCCGGATAGCGGACGGTTTGCGCTTCGATAAATTGCGGACCTTCACCTCCACGAATTTTCTTGACAGCTTCGGAAACGGTCGCGTGAACCAGGCCGGCGTCTATGCCATCGATCTGCTCTGCCGGAACTTTGTAGGCTTTTGGCAAATCCGTCAGCGGGTAGGCCGCCATTGAGGAAGATTGTGCCGCCGCAACGGCCCGCCCGGCGCCGTACTTGCCGTTGTTCTCGCAAAGAAACAGCACCGGCAGTTTGTAAAGCGACGCGAGGTTGAGCGCTTCCGGCGCGGCGCCCTCTTCCAGCGAACCGTCGCCGAACAGGCAAACCGTGATGCGTCCGTTTTTCTGCGCCTTCGCCGCGTAAGCCGTGCCGGTGGAGAGCGGAATAATTCCCGCAACCACGCCGGAGCTATGGAGGAAGCCCAACGACGGCGCGACGGAATGGAACGAACCGCCTTTGCCCTTGTTGAGGCCGTCGACGCGGCCAAGGATCTCCGCAAAAAGCTTTTTTGGCTCGGCGCCGCGGGCGAGTAAGTGGCCGTGGTTTCTGTGCGTGGTGAAGAGATAATCGTCCGGGCGAAGGCAGGAAATCGCCGGCACGCCGGTTCCCTCTTGACCGACATAGAGATGATAGTGCCCGCCGAACGCACCCTTGTCATGGAGCGCCACTAGATTCTCTTCAAAGTGACGGATGATGAACATCCGCCGGCACTGGTCCAGCAAATTTTCGCGTGGTAAATTCGGTAACATGATGCCCCTGACTTAATTCAATCCGCAGGGGTTTGTCAACGATTCAAATAGATGGATTGACATCGCGCTGATCGCGCGACTAAATGCAAAAGTAGATTATCGTTCGCCCGGAGGCTCATCCATGATTCTAAAACGATTATTCTTGGCCCTGGTGGTCGCGCATCTTTGGGTTACCCCGTCAGATCTGTTGGCCCAAACCCGCGCGCTCAAGAAAATCCAAGTCGGTGTGCCCGCCATCAGCATGGGTAACATTATTATTTTCTTCAGCAAGGAAGCGAAAATCTACGAGAAGCATGGCCTTGACGCGGAACCCGTGGTCATGAGCGGCTCGGGGATCGCTTCCAGGGCGCTGATCGCCGGCAGCGTGGCCATTTCACCCATTGCGACGCCGGCCGTGATGAACGCCGTGCTTGCGGGCTCCGACATGGTGATTCTAGGACACACGATGCCCGGAGTGATTCAGTATCTGATGGTTCAGCCTGACATAAAGCGAGCCGAGGATCTCAAAGGCAAGACGATCGGCGTGACGACTTTCGGTTCTCTCGGTGATTTCCTTGTGCGTCATCTGGCCCGGCAGCGGGGACTCAATCCGGATAAGGACTTTGCGCTCCGGCAAATCGGCGCCGATCCGGAACGGCTGATTTCGTTGCGGCAGGGGAGCATCCAAGCGGCGAACCTCTCCCATCCGACGTTTATCCTGGCGCAACGGTCCGGATTCCAAATCCTCTGGGATTTCTTTAGGGATGTGGAGTATCCCTGGAGTGAAATCGCCACAACCCGCTCGCAAATCAAGCAAGATCGCGATCTGGTGATGCGCTACATGCGCGCGCATATCGAAGGCATCGCGCGATTCAAACAAGAGCCCGAACTGGCCAAGAGAGTAATCAAGAAAATGCTCCGCCTGGACGACGAGGCGTTGGCGCAACAGTCCTGGGAGCTTTTCGCCAAGCACCGGCTCGCCGCGCCCTATCCGAACATCAAGGGCATGAAGACCAGCTACGAATATGTCGCAGCTACGCGCCCCGATGTCTGGAAACACAAGCCGGAAGAGTTTATCGACGCGAGCTTCGTTGAAGAACTCGATAAGAGCGGCTTTATCAAGAAACTGTACGAAAAATAGACATTGATTTCTACCGCGTACTGGTTAGAATAAACGGATGCATCGACGCTATACAGTTGTTCTACAAAGAGCTGAGGACGGCTGGTGGGTTGCCAACGTTCCTATCCTGGGTGCTACGGCTCAAGGACGTACGCGCTCCGTCGCATTGAAACGCGCAAAGTCGTTAATTCAATTTGCCTTGGATACCATCCGAGATGCAGGGGCGAATCCTCCCATCGAAGATCGCAATAGTCTGGACGTGGTTCGGGTTCAGGCCGCCGTTTGAATCTACCGGCGGTCAGCAAATCCCGGTTCGTTCGAGCCCTCCGCAAGCTTGGTTTTGTTCTTGAACACCAAAAAGGCAGTCATCAGAAATGGCGGCACGCTGACGGA
>DAIRFP010000265.1:0-6649 GCA_036794995.1 Thermodesulfobacteriota bacterium
ATTTCCTCCAATTTTAGCTTCAGTGCCAAAGCTGCAGGTCTGAGTTCTTTCATTTGGGGTGAAGCGCTGGATTCCGGCGACCGCAGAAGTCCAACTCGGGCGAGATTGGGTACTGCGTCCTTGAGTATCTCTAGCCTTTTGGTATTGAGCTCGGGTCCTAAACCCGCGAGCCCGGTAATATTGCCTCCCGGCCGCGCAAGACTGGCAACAAGACCTGAAGCCACAGGATCGCCAACGTTCGTCATCACAATGGGGATAGCAATAGTGGCTTTCTTCGCCGCCAACGGCGCCGGCGTCCCGGTGGCCACGATTAGATCAACCTTAAGTCGAACCAGGTCCGCCGCAAGCTCAGGTAGGCGCTCACGCTTTTGCTCGGCATATCGGTACTCGATGGTGATATTCTTTCCCTCGATCCAGCCAAGCTTGCTCAGCTCTTGTAGGAACGCCTTCACGAGGACCGCGCTACCGGAAGCAGTGCTTGTATCCAGGAAACCGATGCGGAAGATTTTCCCCGGCTGCTGCGCCGACGCAGAATAGCTAAGCGCAAAGAGCATGGCGCAAAGCGTAAGGACCGTGATTTTTGTCTTCATGTCTTTTGCCTGTCTTGAACCACTTATCACTTGACACTTGGCACTCGCCCCTTCTCATTTGATCAGCCTACTCGCCCGCGCGAGCACGTCCGGCGGAATCGTCAGGCCGATCTGCTTGGCTGTTTTCAGATTAATCACCAACTCGAACTTCGCCGGTTGCTCCACCGGCAGGTCGGCGGGCTTGGCTCCCTTCAGGATCCTGTCCACGAAATATGCGACGCGGCGCCAGTCAGGCAAAGCGTCTGCAGTGTAGGACATTCGGCACGGTTTCCTGGCTGCGAGCGATTGGTTGCTGGCTCCCAGGTGGTTGCTCGTACGAGAGAGTATCCAAAGGTAAACTGTCATGTCAACCTGGTCGCTTACAAGGGAGCTTTAACTCCTACTCGGCCGAGTTCAGCGTGAGAGCCGGATAAGGGTTGAGCCGCATGAATCGTATCGTTTTGCAGTAAACGGCATGGTATTTTTGCAACCTGTGCAGGCGGATATGAGTGTGGTAGGATAAATATGAGCGCGATGAGGAGTTACAGGTATGACCAAAACCGGAACCCCGCAACTGACGGTGATTAGAACCAGCCGCGGGCTATCGATTGCCGGAACCCGTATTACGTTGTACAGCCTCTTGGATTATCTTCACGAGGGGTGGCCCGCGCACTTAATACGTGATGAGTTCAATCTGACCGAACAACAGATGAGTGCGGTCATGGAATATATTGACGCGCACCGTGAAGAAGTCGAGACCGAATACCAAGAAGTTCTTCAGCAGGCGGAAGAAAGTCAACAATATTGGGAGGCTCGGAATCGAGACCGCCTAGCAAAGATCGCCACGAACACGGCTAAGCAGGGACAGGAACAAATTCGGGCCAAGTTGCGAGCAGCGAAAACCAAGCTAGGCATGACGTGACCACGATCCTAGTGGACCATGACATCGAGGGGCAGGTCATGGTGCTGTGGGGTGCGCTAGCAGCGGAAGGCTGGCTAGACCTCTGCCCCCTCCCATTTGCAACCTTTGCGCAGGTTGGTTTGGCCGTCGATAGCAGTGACCGAGATGTATGGAGGTTTGCACAAGCTCAGGGGATGATCCTGCTGACACATAATCGCAACATGAGTGGTGAGGACTCCTTGGAACAAACCATTCGTAACGAAAATGCGCCAACCTCTCTGCCAGTCCTGACGATTGGGAGAATTGAGCGCCTTAGAGATAGGTCTTATCGCGGGCGCTGTGCTATTCGACTGGTCGAAATCGGCTTAGAGGTAGACAACTATCTGGGAACCGGGCGAATCTACATTCCGTAGCTGTGTCTGCCACGATACTCGCAACCGGAACCCGAAACTCGAAACTTTTTATTTGATCAGTCTATCTGCCCTCGCCAACACGTTGGGTGGAATTGTCAAGCCGATCTGCTTGGCAGCTTGAAGATTTACGATAAACTCGAACTTGGCCGGCTGCTCGACCGGAATGTCGGCAGGCTTTACACCTTTCAGAATCTTATCGATCATTACCGCTATGCGCTTGAAAGGCTCGTCCTGATCCGCTCCATAGGACATCAGGCCGCCATTCTCGACGAACTCTTCCCGGGTATAGATCGCCGGCAGACGGTGTTTCGCCGCCAGCGACAAGATCCGTTTTTGCTGCGAGGTGAACAGCGCGCTCAAGGTTACCGCCAGAGCGTTGCTTCGCGCTTTAATCGCCTCACTGAACGCGCTCTCGAATTTGGCTGCGCTGGTTACCTCCATGGAATGAATTTGCAGGCCGAGTACTCGCGCCGCAGGTTGACTTTCTTTCCAAGATTCTTGAGACCCTTGATTCGTTGGCTCCCAAAGAATTGCAACGCGAGAGAGCTTGGGAACGGCTTCCTTGAGCAACTCCAGTCGTTTGCCAGCCAACACCGCAGCAATAGTGGCGAATCCGGTGAGGTTTCCACCGGGCCGTGCCAGGCTGTTTACCAGCCCGGCTGAAACAGGTTCTGCCGAGCTGAGAAAAACGATTGGAATCGTTTGAGTAGCCTTCTTCGCAAAAGCAGCGATTGTCGCCGAGCATGCATAGATCACGTCAACTTTGAGACGCACCAAGTCATCCGCCACGCCAGGAAGCCGGTCAAGTTTACCCTCGCTGGATCGAAACTCGATCGCGAGATTTTTGCTCTCGATATAGCCAAGTTTGTTAACTCTCGTCGGAGAAATTCAGACCTGAGGTCTGTGCCGATTTGCGAACCAGATGTGAGCCATCCAATCTTCGCTACCTTCTCCGCCTGCTTTGCCTCGACTAGAAGGGGAATTGTCGGCAGCAATGTTGCCAGCAACCAGAAAAAACGCTTTGGCTTCACTGACTATCCCTCGCTCCTATTTGTTTCAGCCGACGCTTGAGGCTCTGCTTCACCGCTCACTCTTCACCCTTCACCTTTTTTGGAGCTGCTTGATAAACCCCGAAGACTCCATTTCCTGGACGAAACTCGGATCGACGAAGCTCTTCGGATCCGCCGCCGCGGCCTTGGGATTGCGCGGAGCCATATCATCCAGCAGCGTCTTGATGCCCACCGGATCGGCGTACGGCACGTCTAGCAACACCCCCATATGGTTTCTATAAGTGCGTTCCAGGCCCTCGGCATCGGTGAATCGAGTGTACTTACCGATGATCGCCTTGGTCGCTTCCTTATCGCTCTTGATAAAGTAGATCGCTTCGGTTATGCCGCGGACAAATTTTGCGACCATGGGCCTTTTGCTCTTGATGATCGCCTCCCGCGTCACCACTCCGTTACCGTGGAGCGGGATTTTCAAATTGGCCATGCTCACCAGATTGCGCAGCCCAAGCCTTTCGGCTTCTCTGACAAAGGGCTCGCTCATGATCGTAAACTGAGAAATGCCTCTAGAAATGGACGCGAGCCGCTCGGGATTCCCGCCTGCGGGGACGATCTGCACGTCCTTTTCCGGATCGATACCCAACCGGCGCAACGACAGCCGCAACCCCATCTCGGAGATGCTGCCGAAACGATTGACGGAACCGATCTTGCCACGCAATTGCTCGGTGGTTGTGATGTTAGCTGTGCTGACGATATGGTCGATAAAAGTCGGAATGATCGACAGTATCATCACCGTGTCGGCGCCGCCGAGCCGGGGATTGACCACATTAGGCGCGGAGGTGACAACGATGTCGAGGTCGCCTGCCACCAGCGCCTGCATCGCGGGTGGACCGGCGCCAAAGAAAATCGACTCGACGGACAACCCCTGCTTGGCCAGAAAGCCTTTGTCTTGCGCCACCCAGAGGGGCGTGTGCGAAGAGGTCATCGCCGCCCAGCCGACCCGCACCTTGTCTTGGGCGGTCGCCCCAGCCCAAGAGAAAAGACTACACGCGACGGCTAGCAGAGCTGAAACGATAACTTTTCCCATAGCGTTAACTCCTCGTTGGTTTTCGCGGAGACGGCCGGCTCGCGCCGGTGAGATTACTTGGTAATCGAGTAGCAGTAAGAATCTCTCGGCTCATCGCTGATCGTCGGATGCATCGACCAGCGACGCAGTATCCCTTCTCTTTGCATTCCCGCCTTCTCCATGACCCGCGCCGAGGCGAGATTGTCGACATCACAGACGGACCAAACCCGGTAAATCTCCTGCTGCTTTAATGCCCAGTCCACGAGTCTTTTGAGAGCCTCCGTCATGTAGCTTTTGCCCCAATACGAACGAGCCAAGACATAGCCCAGTTCCCACTTCTGATCATCGACTCTGGCCGTGATCATGCCCAAGAGCTCGTGATCTGCCTTTTGCTCAATGACCCAGTGAAACGATTTGCCCTCGTCCCAGGCGCGAAGGCACGCCGCTAAAAAATCCCGTGTCTCCTGAACGTCCCGGTTCGGCCGCCAGGTAAGATACTTCGTCACCACCGCGTCCTGGGCATATTTCCGAAAGATCTCCTCGGCGTCCTGCACCGCCGGTTTTCGCAGTCTTAGGCGTTCAGTCTCTAGGATGTCAGGCGGGTTCGTCACTCAGCGTAGATCCACTAAGTATGATCGCTGATTTATAAGGTTACCGGGAAAATTATTCAAGCCTCTTTCCAGCGGTTGGTAAAGATATCACCGCAAAGTACGCATAGAACTCAAAGTTTTCCTTTGTGATCTTTGCGTTCTTTGTGGTTGGTGTGACCCTAATTGGGAGAAATGATCTGTTTCAGTTTGCCAAGCAAAACGGGATTCACCTTGAACAGGCTGTGAACCGTTTTTTCCAACTCCTCCCCGCTGAGCGGACTGAGGTCGAGGTTGGACTTTTCCGCGTCGGCGCGAAACTCCGTGTCGCTCATGGTTGCAGTGAAGGCCTTGCGCAGGACCTCTACCCGTTCCTTCGGCGTGCGCGGAGGGAGAACAAAAGGCCGGGCGACGGCGCTTACGTTATGAATGCCGACTTGAATCAATTCCCGCGCCTCCTCGGTCTTGGCGAAGTTAATGGCGAGTGGAACTTTGGGCAGATCGGCATGCGGCTTGGGCATTGTCTGAAGCACGATGACGAGGTCTCCGCTTTCTATCTGGCTTTTCCATAGGGACCGAAGACTTTCCCAGCCTGTACAAATCCCGTTGAGTTCCCCCCTTTCCACCGCGACGCGCATATCGCCCGTACTCTTGTAGCCAAGGACCAGCTGTATCGGGAGAGCGAGAGTCGCGTTCAGAATCCGAGAAACATCATGGCCCCCGGTCCCGGGAGCTGTGGCTCCCATTCTCGGCGCAACCTTTGAGGCCAGCCATTTTTCCACGTTGTCGATGCCGCTCGCCTTGGCAAAGCCGCAAGCGATTTCTACCTTGGCCACGGAGCCGACATACTCGAACCTGGTGGGATCAAATTCGATTTCCTTCTGTCCCATGGCTTGGAGCTGAAACAAGGAACCATTGAAGTGACCGATGGTTAGGCCATCGGCTTTGGCGAGCTTATAGAGGTGATTCGCCGAGGCTAAACTTCCGGCCCCCGGCATGTTTTCCACGATGAAATGGGGATTGCCCTGAATATGTTTACCCATGTGCCGGGCAATGACCCGGGCATAAAAATCGTAGCCGCCGCCGGGCGCATAGCCGACGACGATGCGAACAGCTTTGCCGCCGTAGAATTCATGTGTGGTTGCGTCCGCGGTCGCTTGCAGAAGAACAAGCCCGATCAGAGCTGCGATGAGAAATCTCATTTTGCTACTCATGACTTTCTCCTTCCCGTTCGTTTGCGAAGATAAAAGCCAACCCAAATCCGACAAAGCATCCTGTTACAACGAAAATCTAAGCGACGATTTCCCGCTCCCCTCGGAGACTGTGTCGTAGTCGAATTCATTGGTTCGACAAGCGAACGGTTGCCATCAAAGTGCTCTGAAATCCCCCTTTATCACCCCTTTGAAAAAGGGGGAATTTTCTTACACTAGTTCCTGACTCCTCACGGTCCCAACGCTCCCCCTCTTTGAAAAAGAGGGGTAAGGGGAGATTTGCGTTGATCGAAACGCGAACAGCGCATTGCGACACGGTCTCTCAAGGGAGAGGAAGTCAGCTCCCCTGCCGATGACGAATTTCACTCGTGCCACCGGTCACTTCTTTTTTACCGGGGGGATTTCGTAGGTCTCTTCGCCTTTTTCGAACATCCGATGGCCGAGGACAGCGTCGGCGTCGGGGAGAATCGACGCAGACTTCATGGATCCCTCGCCGCGCAGCCCAAAGCAGTGAACGGTTCCGGGAGGAACCACGACGCTCGTTTGGCTTTCGACTCGATGCTCTTCTTCACCGACGCGGACGAAGCCTTCGCCTTTGACATCGAAGAACACCAAGACTTCTTCGGTATCATGCGAGTGAAGGGGCGCGCGCTTTTGACCTTCGAAATCATGCAACCAGATGGATAATTTGTCGGCGCCCGCGGAGCGATTCACCGCCACTCGTAAAGAGGGACGCCATGGCTCGTCTGGAAACTCCAGGAGCGGCCGGTCTTTGTGATGGATCACCTTCATAATTTCCTCCGACGTTATTCATTCTGACTCATTGAGAATCCCTCGCCTGAGCGAGGGATTCCAAACCTGTCGACTTGAAGTCGACTTTCTCCCCACTCCGTCATTC
>DAIRFP010000047.1:0-5177 GCA_036794995.1 Thermodesulfobacteriota bacterium
CACGATCAGTTTGAAAATAGCTCTCGAACACTGATAATTCGGAGGTTACACAATTCAGCCTGGAGGTCATATGCAGTTTTGCAGATTGTACACGGGTGATGACGACAGGTCTCATTTTGAAGAGCTTGACCAACAGGAAGGTTCAAAGCATTTCGCAGCGCCCTTTACGGTTAAAGCGCTGGCTTTCAAGAATGATAAAAACCGCGATGATCTATTAGGATGGCATACAGCGCCCCGCCGGCAGTGGTGTATGACCCTGTCCGGCACGGTGGACATCGGTATCGGCGACGGAACAGTCAAGACATTTGGACCCGGCGACGTATTTCTCGCCGAAGACGTCACCGGTCAGGGACATACCGCCAAGCCGACAAATTGGGTACGGGCTTTTGTCCATTTGGACTAAAGTGACCAGGACACATTTGAGTGCTGGTCCGGTTTCAACTTGTGTTAGTCTTTGCTTAGTTCGATGCTTCAGCTAGTTTCTTGGCAATGGCTTTGTTTTGGGAGGTGCTTATGAATCCCGCAGTATTGATTCGCAGAATTTGGATGTTGGCGTTTTTTTTCACGTTGTTTTCGCCGGCCTCAACTAATGCCCAGGACAAGCTCAGGATCGGTTTGAGCTCCGTTAGCGCGACGTCGGGCAGCATTTGGGTCGCCGAAGAGAAAGGGCTCTTCAAGAAGCATGGCCTCGACGCCGAGGTCATCATCATCGGCGGAGGTGCATCCCGCGTTGTCAGCTCTCTGATCGCGGGCGAGATTCAGTTCTCTGTCGGTGGTGGGGACTCGGTCATTCGCTCGGCGTTGCGCGGGGCCGATACCGTGCTCGCGGCCTCTCCTCTAAAAACGGGCCTGCAGAGGCTGATGGTTCGACCGGACATCAAGACTCCGGCGGAGTTAAAAAGCAAAAAGGTCGGCATTACGCGCTTCGGTTCCGCTTCCCATTGGGTGTTACAACTCTTCCTCCGGAAATGGGGCATGCGATCCGAGGATATCCAGATGGTTCAACTTGGCTCTTCACCGGCCATGTTCGCGAGTCTGGAGATGGGGGCAATCGATGGCGCTGTATTTACTATTCCAACCTTCTTCCTGGCCGAGGACCGTGGCTACCGCATCCTTGCTGATCCGGTAGATCTGGATATTTACTATTTGCAGAATTCCGTCGATACGACCAAAAGCTTCCTAAGGCAGAAGCACGATCTATCAGTCCGCTTCGTAAAAGCCATCTGTGAAGGCCTTGCGTACTTCAGAAAGAACAAGAAAGAAAGCCTAGCCGTGATGCAAAAGAAGTTGCGGATCCAGTCAGCCCAGGAGAAAGACATTAAATATCTTGAAGCCTCTTACACTCTTTTGGCGACCAAGTTTTATAACCAAGTGCCCTACGCTATGCCCAAGGCGGTGGAAACCACTTTGGAATTCATCTCGGCGGAGGAGCCCAAGGCGAGGGGAGCCGACCCAAAGCTCTTCGTGGACGAGAGTATCGTTCGCGAGGTCGCGGCCAGCGGCTTCATTAAATCGCTTTACGAGAACGAATATCGATGACCAGATTCATAACAATGCCCATGACCCTTCGAATCTGCCAGGGCCCGCTGAACGCGCGTTTGGGATTAATGCCCAGCGTCTGTTGAGAAAAAGCCTATCTTCAGATACCAAAGGAGTCACCGAACTCTTCGGCGTGCCCTCTGTTACGGCACGTGATTTTCCCACCCGAATTCGGATCTCTAAGCCCGGAATCTATTCAGAGTTTGCGTAAACCCGCACGAATGGTCTATTGAAATACTCTGGATCACCACAGATTTAAGATTTCTGATCCGGCCGGTCCAAAGAGGAGGACTCATGACCGAATACCGAGAAATACTCTACGAGAAGCAACGGGGCGGGGTCTTGATCACGCTCAATCGTCCGGAGGCGATGAACGCCATCAGCCGGAACTTGATCAAGGAACTACATGCGGCCCTCGATGAAGTCGAAACCGACCCGGAAATCCGCGCCGTAGTCATCACGGGAGCCGGCCGCGCTTTCTCTGCGGGGATGGACCAAGGAAAAACGGCCAGCGGGCGGCGCCGCGACCTCCACTGGCCCTATGGGATTCCGACGGGACTCAGCGCCGCGGAGACGATCGACTCCTGGCGCTCAGAAAGCCGCAATTTTATGCGTCTATGGGAGTTCCCGAAACCCATCATCGGCGCCATCAACGGTTGGGCCATGGGCGCCGGTTCTTGGTTCGCCTTGTTCACGCACATCACCATCGCGTCGGAAAACGCCGTCTTTTCCCAGCCCGAAGTGCGGCATGGGTCAAACACCAGTTTCATGTGGACCTTGCTCGGCGGCTTCAAGAATGCGCTTCGTTATGGGCTCACCGGCGATCACATCGATGCTCAGGAAGCGTTGCGCATCGGTCTGGTGGTTAAAGTGGTGCCCCCTGAACAACTCGTGGATGAATGCTTCTCGATAGTCGAACGCATCGCCCACATTCCCCCTGAAACCGTCAAGATCAATCTCGCTATCGCCACCATGGGACTTCAGATGATGGGCCTACGCGATGCATTGACCTTGGACAACCAACTGTCTGCGCCCGCCCACGTCATGCTTCGTGAGGAACTGCGCCGGCCCCTGGATGAGGCCCGATTTAACGAAGGAACAAAGAAATACCTGATGCTGCGTGACGGCCCGTTTCAGCCGGAACCCTTCGGACCGCGAGCGAGAAAGAAAGAATAAATTGGAACGCTGGAGTCGTGGAATGATGGTGTATTGATTCGATCCCCACTATTCCAGTACTCCCCTGCTCCATTACTCCAACTCAAATTAGAGGAGCGATCCATGTCCAACTACCAGACTCTTTTGTACGAGAAACAACGTCGTGGCGTTTTGATTACGCTTAACCGCCCCAATGCCCTCAACGCCATGAACCAGGATCTCTGGCGCGATCTCGATCAAGCCCTGGCGGAAGCTGAGACGGATCCGGAAATTCGCGGGGTTGTGTTAGCCGGCGCCGGCGGTACTTTCTCCGTCGGCGAAGACATCAGTGACGACGGTCCCGGTACGGCTTGGCCCTATGGTATTCCCGAGGGAAGTTCCTTAGTCCATGAGTACAACCGTTTGCGCGACTCCGACCGTAAGGACATTCTCGGCCGCCAGCTTTATCGTTGGGAATATCCCAAGCCGATCATTGGAGCCGTCAGCGGCTGGTGCCTCGGTGCCGCTTCATGGCTGGCCCTTACCTGCCATGTGACCATCGCCGCAGAAGACGCGGTCTTCGGCCAGCCCCAGATCCGCCACGGCGCCAATACAGATTTCATTTGGGTGATGCTCGCTGGCTTCAAGAATGCTCTGCGCTATGGACTCACCGGCGACCACGTCGACGCCAAGGAAGCGTTGAGGATCGGTTTGGTCAACCAGGTGGTTCCTAAAGACAAGTTATTAGATGAATGTTTTGCTTTTGTTGAGCGCATCGCCCTCGTACCGCCTGAGACGGTCAAGATCAATCTCGCTATCGCAACCAGCGGATTGGAAATGATGGGCCTTAGAAAAGCTTGGACGCTCAATGCCGAGCTGGCAGCTATGGCCCGTCTGTCGAAGCGGGAAGAATTTAACAAGCATCTGGAAGAGGCGAAAAAGAAAGGTGGCGCGAAAGCGTTCGTGGAAGCAAGAGACAAGCCTTTTCAACCCGAACCGTTTGGGCCGAAGGCGAAAAAATAGGGAGATTGGAGTGCTGGTCAAAAGCCCATTATTCCAATATTCCATCATTTCAACTCTGCAGGAGTCCCCATGACCGATTACAAAGAAATCCTATACGAGAAGCAACGCGGCGGGGTCCTGATCACCTTGAACCGCCCCGAAGCGCTCAACGCGATCACCCGAAGCATGCTCAAGGAGCTCCATGAGGCGCTGGACGAAGCCGAGGAGGATCCGGAGATCCGAGCCATCGTCTTGACCGGAGCGGGGCGGGGCTTCTGTTCCGGTTTCGACCAGGCAACCACCAGCGGCCGCCGTCGCGATATGCAATGGCCCCAGGGCATGCCCACTGATATGAGCAGCGCGGACCTGCTCAACTATTGGCGCAAGGATGACGCCAAGCTGATGCATATATTCGAGCTGACCAAGCCGGTGATCGGCGCGGTCAGGGGCTGGGCTATGGGCGGAGGCTGCTGGTTGGCTTTGTTCACCCATATCACCATTGTCGCTGAGGACGCGGTGTTTGCCCAACCCGAAGTCCGTCATGGCTCCAACACTACCTTCATGTGGACGTTGCTGGCGGGCTTCAAAAACGCGCTGCGCTACGGATTGACCGGCGATCATATCGACGCCAATGAAGCGTTGCGTATCGGACTGGTCAACAAAGTCGTGCCGGCGGACCAGCTGCTCGAAGAATGCTTCTCCATCGTCGTGCGTATCGCCCGCGTGCCGCCGGAAACCGTCAAGATCAACCTTGCCATCAGTACCCTGGGGTTGCAGATGATGGGGCTTCGTGACGCGCTCATGCTGGATGCTGAACTGTCAGTGCCGGCCCATATGATGCTCCGGGAAGAATTCCGCAGGCCCCTCGACGAAGCGCGATTCAACCAAGGTACCAAGGCTTACCTGCAACTCCGGGATGGGCCGTTTCAGCCGGAACCCTTCGGCCCGCGATCGAAGAAAAAAACTGCATGATTCGAGCAAGGGAGTCTTGCTGCCTTGATGGAAGGCCGATGCCCTAGGACTCGATCACCGCAACTGGATGACGCATGACTGTTCAGCCTACTGAAACGAACCGCGAAGTCGTTGTATGGCGCGACCTAACTCCCCTTATGCAGCCCAAGTCCATCGCGGTAATCGGCGCGTCACGACGTGATTCCTCTGGCGGTCTCGCCCGTGAACCCAGGGGCAACCGGGTGATCCGTAACTTGAGAAACTTTGGCTATCCTGGTCGAATCGTTGCCATAAACCCGAAATACAGTGAAGTGATGGATTGTCCGTGTTATCCGGATCTCGCTGCTATCCCAGAGCCCGTCGACTGCGTGGTCCTAGCGGTGCCTAACCGTCACGTACCGGACCTCTTGGAATCCGCCGCCGCTGCCGGCGTCCGCGCCGGGGTAGTATTCTCCGCCGGTTTCGCTGAGATCGGCGCGGCCGGACAACAACGACAAGCGCGGCTCGAAGCGCTCTCCAAGGAACGCGACTTCTTGATCTGTGGTCCGAAT
>DAIRFP010000047.1:5187-13427 GCA_036794995.1 Thermodesulfobacteriota bacterium
ATGTTCGCCTCCCTCATCCCGCAGGGATTTCTTGCCGGCTCGGTAGCGCTGGTTTCGCAAAGCGGCGGCCTCAGCACGACCATCGCCAACGCACTGATGCTCAATCGCCACGTCGGTCTGAGCCATATCGTTTCTTGTGGCAACCAGGCAGGCGTGACGGTGGAGGAATATTTGAATTACTTTGTCGAAGATGAAAATACCGGCGTCATCGCCGCGTTTGTCGAGGGATTCAAACAGCCAGCGAAGCTTATGGCAGTGGCCGAAAAGGCGATTGCGCAGAACAAACCCCTCGTCATCCTCAAGGGCGGCAGATCCGAGGTGTCGCAGCGAGCTGCTGCCACTCACTCCGGTTCCCTGGCCGGCGCAGCGGAAGTGGTCGACGCCGCGTTTCGCCAGGGCGGCATCGTTCAGGTGCGCAGCATCAACGACTTGATCGACACCGTGAGCCTTTTTTCCTGCGACACTTTCGTCAAGCGACACAACGGTGGCCGGCGCATCGGCGTGTTAAGCGGCTCGGGCGGCGAGTGCACATTGGTCTCCGACGCCGCCACGAACGTTGGCCTCGAGGTTCCCGAATTATCCGCCGAAGTCAAAGCGCGCTTGCCCGAAGTCCTGCCTGACTTCGGCAACCTGAATAATCCTCTGGACGGTACGGGCGCCATGTACGACGACGACAAGATCTTTCCCCGCCTGCTGCAGGCGCTCATCGACGACGCAAACGTGGACATCGTCACCGTCAATCTGGAGGCCAACGATCCGCGGCCCAAGGAACTCAAAAGCGGCAACCGGTTTGCCCTGGCCATCGTCAAGGCCGCCGCTGCCGCCAATAAGCCGATGGCGATTTTCAGTTCCGTTGTCGGCGGTCCGGTGGACCCGGACATCCTGCTGCCACTACGCAGTGCCGGCGTGCCTTTGATGGAGGGGGCGGAGTGCGCCATGAGCGCGTTGCGTAATTTGGCGGACTATCATGAGTTTCGCAAGTCCTGGCAAGCAAGTCCGCAGCAAGAATCCGTATCTATTCTATCGCATCCCAAGTTGCCATCCGGAATCCTGCCGGCGGAAGCAGGGTTTCGCTTGTTGGATTTTTTTCGGATTCCGGTTGTACCGACCACACTAACGGGCAACGCCGACGAAGCCGCCGCTGCTGCCGAGCGCATGGGTTTCCCGGTGGCTCTCAAGGTCGAGTCGGCCCAAATCCCCCACAAAAGCGACGTCGGCGGCGTGGCGCTGAATCTTACCAGCGCTATACAAGTTCGTGATGCGTTCCTGCGTATCCGGGAGCGCGTGACAGCGACACTACCAACTGCCGAAATCGCCGGTGTGGTGGTGCAACGCATGGCTGCCGAAGGCATAGAAATGATTCTTGGGGTCAAGCGCGATGCTCTTTTCGGGCCGGTTATCGTGTGCGGCTTGGGCGGCGTCCTCGTTGAGCTGCTGAAGGATGTTGCGATCGGGATTCCACCGGTTTCTCACGAGCAGGCCCGTGGCCTCCTCAAAGGACTTCGAGGTTGGGGCCTCTTGACAGGAATTCGAGGAAAACCGCCGGCCGACGTGGATGCGCTGTGTAACGCCATCGTCGGTGTCTCTCACTTGGCCCTAAGTCTGGGTGAACAGCTCCTGGCGCTGGATATTAATCCCTTGGTCGTACATTCGCATAAGCACGGTGTCAGCGCGGTCGATGCGCTGGTGCAGATCAGCTGAGGTCAATCATTCTCTAACATGCTGTGAAGGGGAGTTACTTTATCGCCTCGGCGTTTTTTAGCGTGGCGATTTGCTCAGGGCTCAAACCTAAGATTTCACCGAACACCTGGTCGTTGTTGATGCCGATCCAGGGCGCCGGGCGTGCGGCATCAGCTGCGGAGAGCGACGGGATTCCGGGCAAGCCGTGGTGCGTCATCTTCCCCCACGGTTGTGCTTCGGTCTCGACGATATGGCCGCGTTCCCGCAGGTGAATGTCGTAATATAAGTCTTCTCCAGAGGACGGAATCCCGGCGGCGACACCAGCCTGTTGAAGTAAACGAAACGCTTGCCGAGGGGTGCACTTGCGGGTCCAGTGCGAAAGATTACGATCCAGTTCTTCGCGATGCTCCCTTCGTGCTTGTTCAGTGGCGAATTTCGGGTCGGCAGCCCAGGATGATTGACCCATGAGGCCGACCATGCTTTCCCACTCCTCGTCGCTCTGGCACGCGATGACGATCCAGTTATCATCGCCCGCGCAGGGATAACAGCCATAGGGTGCGTAGGGCGCGCCGAGAATCTCCCGATAACCCAAAGGATCCCAATCCCGACCGTTTACTGTGAAGTCCAGAATCGCGGGCCCCATCATCGAGCCCTGAGCCTCGAGCATGCCCGCTTCAACAAATTGCCCCTGCCCCGTTCGCTGCTGGTATTCAAGCGCGGCGAGAACGCCAAGGGTCATGGTGACGGCGCCTACGCGATCGGGCCAGGCGATTTTGCAGCGCGTTTCCATGGGCGAGTCTGGATAACCCCAAAGCCGCATGATTCCGGTATAGGCGAGCAGCTGCCAACCCCAAGCGACCCAGGACTTGAGCGGCCCGGTGAGCCCCCAACCCGGCATGACAGCTTGCACGATACCAGGATTGATTTGCTGCAAGACGTCGAAACTGAAGCCGAGCCGCTCCAAGACTCCCGAGCTAAAATTGTCTACAACAACATCGGACCGAGCTACCAACTGTTTGAAAAGTTTCTTGCCCTCAGGATGGCGCAAGTTGATAGTGCAACCGAGCTTGGCCCGGTTCATGTCCGCATGAGCCGCCGTCTCACGATCTTTGCTGGGCACCACGGTGGATTCGATCTTGACCACCTCCATGCCGTAGTACGCCAGCATTGCGGTTCCGAGAGGACCGGCATACTGCTGCGTCAGATCCGCCATACGAAGCCCTGCGAGCATGGGCTTACGAGCGCGATCATCGATCACCGTTGCCGGGTTGCAACGGGGAGCACTGGTTTCCAGCTCGGCGAGAATTTCATTCCCATGCTGATTCAATAGCGGTGCCGGCCGCCGCAAACGCATCGGCGTCACTGACAGCCGCATGGAAAATCCCGGCGCGGTGTAGCGGCCGATGACCGGATGTTCGATATCTTGGAGCCATTGGCGGGAACGGACTTGTTCACAGTTGACGAACTCCCCCACGGTGTTAAGCGGGGCGGCAGCGAGGTGGCGGCGCTGCGCCTCGTTGGCAAATTCCTCGGCGGTGAACCGGCCGATGAAATCAGCGAAGGCCCTGGACACCTCCGCGCCATGGGCGTCGCGATACTTTGAATTTTCCCATTCAGGACCGGCGAGTGCTTTGTCGGTCATCCAGTTCTGCGCGAACTCGCGCCACATGTGCGGCATGTTGGTGGTGAAATGGACGTAGCGTCCGTCTTTGCAGCGGTAGATGTTCGTGCCGGCACCCCCATAGTCCCTGCCGCCGGGCCTTCTCTCGAGGCGATTCTCTCTGCTATAGCGGGCAACCGAGCTGCTGTTGGTAAAGGTGAGCGCCTCCTGAAGCGACATATCGATGCGCTGGCCCGCTCCGGTCAATCGGGCGTGGCGAACTCCCGCAAGCCCCAAGGTGGCCGCCACGCTTCCGGCCATTTGATAGGCCAAGTGGCTGGGTGCGGTACATTGCCCCTTGGTATTGTCCCCTTGTCCGAAAAGAAACCCCCCGGAGGCGTTAGCGATAGCGTCGCTGCCCTTGCACGTACGGTAAGGACCCGTGCGACCAAACGGGCTTAGTGAAACAATGACCAGGCTCGCATATCTATCTCGGAAATCCCTGTCACTAAAACCGAGGGGCTCCAAATAGCCGAAGGGCGTGGCTTCGATTAAAAGCTGAGCGGACAGCAACAGCTTGGCAAAGACCTCCCTATCCGCGGAGCTGTTTTCGAGATCGAGAACGATGCTTCTTTTGTTAGTGTTGGCGTTGATGAAAGTGAGACTACGCTCCGGATGCTCGATCCCTCCCGCAAACGGCGGCAGCAGGCGGTTTGGGTCGCCGCCCGGCGGTTCGACTTTGATGACATCGGCGCCCAAGTCAGCCAGCGAGCGCGTCGCGTAGGAAGCAGGAATATCCCCCAGTTCAATGATCCGGATGTGACTCAGAGCTGCGGTTTCGCCACCTTGTTGTTGAACGCTCACGCTGTTTTCACCGATTTAGATTGATGACGATTCGCCCCCAGATTGCACCTTTGAGTATCTGGTCGATCTTCGGGCTCAATTCTTCGAGAGCGCATTCGGAGACGAGATCGCCTGAGAGATCAAGCTTCCAGTCCTGAGCGAGCTTCTGCCAAGCCAGCAAGCGGTCCTGCCGGGGAGCGTCAACGGAATTGACGCCCAAAAGATTCACCCCTCTGAGAATGAAGGGAAACAGGCTGACCGCAAGATCGGATGACATCGCGTTGCCGCAGCAGACAAGCCATCCCCCGTACTTGGTCGATTTGATCGCGGTGGCCAGAATCGGGCCACCTACAGTATCTACGACCCCCGCCCATCGCCCTTTCAGTATCGGTCTCCCCGAGCCGTCGTTCGCTTCGTCGCGGGAAATGACTTGCGCGGCACCGAGGCCAGTTAGAAAATCTTTCTTATCCGACTTGCCTGTCGCGGCAACGACATGGAAACCCGCCTTGGCAAGAATCCCTACCGCGATGCTCCCCACGCCACCTGTGGCACCGGTTACCAGGACTTCCCCCGATTCTTTGGTGAGTCCATACGCTTGTAGTTTCAAGAGGCAAAGAGCGGCGGTGAAGCCCGCCGTGCCATAGGCCATACTTTCTCTCAAGGTCAGGTTTCCGGGAAGTCGCAGCACCCACGATGCCGGCACGCGAATGTATTGGCCGAAGCCCCCCGAAGTATTCATTCCTAGATCGAACCCCGTTACGATGACTTCGTCACCCTCCTCAAATGCCAGGTTCGAGCTTTCCGCGACTAATCCTGCGGCGTCGATTCCCGGCGTGTGGGGATAGTTCCGCGTCACACCCTTGTTGCCGGTCGCGGAAAGCGCATCTTTATAGTTCAGCGACGAATACTTGACCTCGATGAGCACTTCGTCAGCGGCCAGTTCGTGCAAAGGTTTTTGTTTCACTTCCCAAACAAACTGCCTGGCTGGCGTTTCTGTCACGACGAAGGCTTTGAAATTTTCCGGCAAAGACATAACCGTCTACTCTCCAGTCATCAGTTTCATCGAAGTGAGTCCATGAAATTAGAAGTTACGTGTCAAGACCTTTCCGGAGTCCTATCGAAACGGCTCGCGTGGTTTCATCTCATTCTGGTTTGCACTTGGGACAATCGACTACGACTGTCTTTGGACCGTTGGGACTTCGAACTGTAAATTGGGTTTTTCCTGGGCTGAGTCTGCGCAGGCTTTGACGCAGGTCGTCGACGGTTTCAATCCTATGGCCGGCGATCCCTTCAATGATGTCAAAGACGTGGATCCCGGCTTTCGCAGCGGCGCCGCTGCTTTCGACCTCCATGACCAGCGCGCCCAAGGGCAGCGCAGCCGACAGGTTTTGCGCACCGAGAAACGCAACTCGCAACCCGAGCTCCGGTACATGGAAAGCTGTGGTGGCGGCTGTTGCCGGCACGCTGCCGACTGCGGCTAACCCCTGCAGTGCCTTTTCTAATTCGGCAACATCGAACCCGGCTGGCACCTGCGGGCCGGTAACTCCAGAATGAAGAGGAATGTCCGGGGTCGGCGGAGCCGGCTGGCGTCCATTGCTAAAAAACCAGACTACAGAGACCGCCAGAGCCGCAAACACGACACCCCCTGCGAGCCAAAGCGCCCAGGGCGACCGTCCGCGATGCTCTTTTCGCTGCTGCCCGGTGAACGTCGAAGGGGCTTCGTGCACCGGTCTTACGGTGCCCACGGACGGCTCCGGTTTTCCCAGCAGTTCCGCCACGCGCTCGATGAGCTTATCGAATTCAGGGTCCGCGATGGGAGCTTGCCAACTGCTCAAGTTCGCTCCGTTCAACAGCCTGAAAGCCAGTGGCGCTTCTACCGCTTCGAGAAACACCGGTACCAGGATGCCCCGCCGCCTCGCCTCGGACGCTTCGTTTCTGACCCACTCGGAGGCCGTTGACACAGCCGACCAGAGGACGATGACGCACTTGGATTCGCCGAGGGCCTTTTCGATAACTTCGTCGAACGACTTGCCTAGCGGAATCTTTCGATCCCACCAGACCGACCAGCCGCGCAGGCCCAATGCCTCTGCGAGCTCTTGAGCCCGGTGCCGATCCTCGGATGCGTAGCTAAGGAAAATTTCCCCCATGACCCTGCTCGATTCCAGCTCGGAAAATATCGCGCCACGAACGTTCTTTTGAAAGCTGAGTAAAATGCATGCTTACGCCTTTGCGTGAATGGGATCAACCCAGGCAACCTCCTCCGGCATCTCCGCCGAGGGTAGATCGAGATTCACGACGATGGGCTCTTGGTCGCTTCGGACCACTACGCACATAAGCGGCTCATTTGAATTGGCATTGATCTCTTGGTGCGGCACAAACGGCGGCACGAAAATAAAATCGCCCGGCCCGGCGTCGGCAAAGAACTCCAAGCGCTCTCCCCAGCGCATCCGCGCTCTACCGCTGATGATGTAAATGATGCTTTCCAAGGCTCCATGATGATGGGGTGCGGTTCTGGCGTTGGGATGAATACTTACGGTCCCGGCCCAGAGCTTGTTCGCGCCGGCTCGAGCGTGGTCGATTGCCGCCGCTCGCGTCATGCCCGAAGTTTGCGGCGTGTTGGGATCGAGTTGCGTTGCCGGAATGATTTTGACGCCGTGCGAGCGCCAGTCGCTCTCGGAGGGTGTGCTCATGGTAATCTCCGTGTTAGACGTCCTCGAAACGGGACGGCGGGTTCTGAGTCGCTCTTGAGATTTGTCGTCCTACCCAACGATGTAACGGCCGAGGTCGCGACTAAACTTCAGGCCGAGCCCCGGCTCCGACGGCACTGCCAATTCGCCCTTCACCGGCGCCGGTACTTCCTCGAAAAGTTTAAACGACCACGGCATGTACTCGACGGTGAGGCCGTTCGGGATCGACGATACGAGATGCACATGGATTTCCGGCAGCAGGTGGCTGACCACCGGCAGATTGAAAGCTTCCGCCATGCCGGCGACTTTCATCCAGTTCGCAATGCCGCCCACGCGCAGCAAGTCGATCATCACTATGTCCACCGAGCGCGCTTCAATCATATGGCGAAAGGGCGTAATGCCGTAGACACATTCCCCGCCGGCCACCGGAGTTGCCAGCGCATCGGCGACCCGCGCCAATCCCGGATAATCGTCATGGGCGGTTACGTCTTCCAGCCAAAACAAATGAAATTCTTCGATCCGTTTGCCGATGTCGATGGCTTGATTGACGCTCCAGCGCTGGTTGATGTCGCACATAAGGTCAATGTCAGGACCCACCGCTTCCCGTATCAGCCGGGTGCGCTCCACTTCGCGAGTTGGCGTCGTATCGCCCGGTAGTGCCAGCTGCATTTTCATCTGTTTGAACCCTTTTTCCACCAGCAGCGGCCCCGCTTTGACTACTTGTTCCAAGGGAGAGGTCCGCGACAGCGCGCCGCTTGCATAAGTGGGAACTCGGTCGCGCAATCCGCCTAGCATCGCGGCCAGGGATTGGCCAAGAGCCTTGCCCTTGATGTCCCAAAGCGCCATGTCGAGGGCAGAGACAGCGAGCGTCGATATGCCGCCTGGACCGGCTCCCGCCGCGGCATTTCGAAGTTTGCGCCCCAGGGCCTCGATACGCAGGGGGTCCTCGCCGATTATCAGCTCGCTCAGTTGGTCCACGGCCTGTTTCAAGGTAGCGGTGAGGGCCCAGCCAAAAAAAGTGACGCCGATCCCCTCGATTCCCTCGTCGGTATCCATCCGCAAAGTCACGAACTCGAGAAACTGCCGGTGAAATCCGGAGCCTCCGGCGAGGGGCTCTTCCGCCGGCAATTTCACGATCTGTGATTTAACCTGCCTTATTTTCATCGCTAGTTCCTCAATTGGCTGGTGCGCGTTGCCGCCACAATGGACCACCCGGTTGGTACGCGTTTCAGAAACCGCACCAAGGCGAAACCCATTACGCTTTACGGCGTAATCCCTCGCACATCCCAAATGTGGCGGTGCTTATCCCAGTAGACTCCGTAAATTTGCTTCTGACGGAGGACCTGTTCAACAGGTGTCTTGCCCTTGTTGCTAAGGTAGATGAAACATTGGTCGCCGCATTGAAATTGCCTTGTCTGCGTTGGCCTCAG